>JBEKAS010000041.1:0-23189 GCA_050015795.1 Occallatibacter sp.
CCAACCACGAGTCCAGCTCCGGTGATGGCTGTCGTCGCGACTGCCTGGCTGACACCAACCACATTGGGCACGGTGACCTGCGCCGGACCGGTTGAGACGACCAGGTTAACGGCCGAGCCGGAGTTGACGCTTGTGCCCGCGACTGGGCTCTCGCTGATGACGCTTCCGGATGCGACGGTGGGGCTGCTCGCTGTGGTGACCGTGCCAACCACGAGTCCAGCTCCGGTGATGGCTGTCGTCGCGACTGCCTGGGTGTCACCGACCACGTTGGGCACGGAGACCTGTTGCGCGACTTCCCCGATCGCAAACTTGGCGATAAAGGCGTCCTCATCGCCGCCAATTGCGATCTGATAAGCGCCCGTCGTGGCGGGAAAATTCGTCGATGTCGCCCCGCCGGCGACATACACGCCGCCCACGCCGTCCAGGGCAATGCCGTAGCCATAATCCTGGATACTGCCGCCGAGGTAGGTCGAGTACAGCAGCTGCGATCCGGCTGGGTTGAGCTTGGTGATAAATGCGTTGACGCCAATGGGCGCGGTATGGCCTGCCGCGTTATTCACGGTCTGGTAAGCACCCGATGTGGTGGGAAAATTCGACGAAACCGCAGTGCCCGTCACATAGGCATCGCCCAGGCCGTCCACGGCGATCGCGTCAGCGGCATCTCCCGCGCCGCTCTCATTGCTGTTTTGGGGCGGGAAACCGCTGCCGCCCAGGAAAGTCGAGTACACCAGGCCCGTGCCGGCCGGGTTGACCTCGGTGACAAATCCGCTTGGAGCGTCATTGGCGTATGCAGGGTTGGTGGATTGATAAGGGCTCCCCGCTACCGGAAAATCCTTCGACCACGACTGGCCGGTCACGTAGGCGTCGCCCGAGCCATCCAGGGCAATGCCGGCGCTGTAATCGTCGATTGAGCCGCCCAGGAAGGTCGAATACTCGAGCGCCGTCCCGGTCGGGTTGAGCTTGGTCACAAACACGTTGTAAGCGACGGTCTGTAGGCCTGCGTTGGCAGCGGCGAAATTCGTGGTCTGAAACGCGCCGTTTGTGATCGGAAAATCCGTCGAAGCCGCATTCCCGGTCACATAAGCGTCGCCCGAGCTGTCCACGGCGATGCCAGTGCCCTTAGCGCCATAGCCGGTGCCACCGAGGTAGGTTGAGTACACCAGGGCGGTGCCGGTTGTGTTGAGCTTGGTGACAAAAGCATCTCCCCATCCACTCGTGGTGAGGGCGAAGTTGGTGGACTGAAAAACGCCCGCCGTCACGGGAAAATTCGTCGAGGTCGCACTGCCGGTCACGTAGGCGAAGTCCAAGCTATCCACGGCAATGCCGGAGGCGCCATCGTCTGCGCTGCCGCCGAGGTAGGTTGAGTACACCAGGGCCGTGCCGGTTGTGTTGAGCTTGGTGACAAAAGCGCTTTCACCGAATTTGTTCTGGCTATTATATGCAGTCTGAAAAGCGCCAGTTGTCACGGGAAAATTCGTCGAACACGTCGTGCCGGTCACATATGCGTTGCCGGAGCCGTCCACGGCAATACCAAAGCCTTGATCGCCAATGCCGTTGCAGGAACTTTCTACGGCGCTGCCGCCGAGGTAGGTCGAATACACCAGACCCGTGCCGGTTGGGTTGAGCTTGGTGACAAAAGCGTTTGTGGCAGCGCCGGCGCCGTTATTCGTGGGCTGAAACCCGCCGGTTGTCCCGGGAAAATTCGTAGAAAAAGTAACGCCGACCACATAGGCGTTGCCGGAACTGTCGGCGGCGATGCCATAGGCGGCGTCGCTGAGGCTGCCGCCGAGGTAGGTGGAATAAGTGAGCACAGGGTCGATCACCAGCGGCTTCGAATGGTCATACTGGCCCAGCGTGAAGCCAATCGTATTCTTCGATAACAATGCGAACTGCCCGTCAATCGGCTGGCGCACGCCGTCCTTCACTTGATAGACGACCGGCTTGTGAAACGCGATCTCGCCGTTTGTTGCTGAAACGGTCAAATCTCCATCGCTAGTCAGATCGAGCCTTTTGGCTCCCGAAAATTCAAGCCGGATGGGCTTCGCACTGGCCCCCGGCGCAACAATAAAGTCGTATTCCAACTGCCGCTGGTTGCCGTAGTAGATCAGATCGATGCCCGGATAGACGCCCGCATACCGGACCTTGGCAAAGGTGGGCACGCCACTGTGCCATTTGGCCGGATCATTGCCGATGAAGTAATTGGCCGTGCCCGGGAGTTGGTCCATGCCGGCGACATGCGTTGCGCGGTTGGCGCCCGCCAGGTCCATCCGCATTACATCTGTCTTCCTGGCCGGGCGCGTGGAAGCGGGCTTGAGGCTTTTTCCGGCGGCATGGCCAGGCCTCTCGCTTGAGACCTCCGGTTTGGTCAGTGCCAGCACGGCGGACGAATCCGTGAGAAACAGCGAATAACCGCTGCCCCTGGAAACAAACTTCACGGTTTTGTCTGCCTGACCTTGATTGGCCTCAAAGCTGAGCGGGATTCTCCCGTAGTTCTGCGCCACCAGCGCTTTTGCCGCTGCTGCGTTGTCGGGTGGCTGAGAAGCCGGGCCGACAGCTACAGCCAGGGGAGCCGAGGCTGCGACGAGTGCGGACACAAGCAGTATCCGGCGTGCGGGGAACCCCACACCTTGGAACATAAGTGTCTCCTATCGGTTCCGCCCAGTTGTATCGGGGAAGCCCGCGGATGGGGCTGATAGCCCGAATTTTACGCCTAGTCCACGGAAGAATTGAATAGGGATTCAGATTATTTTTTCTGAGGGACTCACCCAGCGCGGCTGGTCCCGGGAAATCGGCTTTGCGACTGTAATCCAGAATTTTGGCGGTTCTGGACGAATCACCGCCGATTCGGAAGTTACTACTTAGTTTTTTTTGACCGGCCCGGTTCCAATGGGGCCTTGAAACTCGGAAGAGGTCTCGTCGCAAAGTTCAGGCGAGCTGGTGACTCTCGGAGCGGAATGACCCACAACCCTCAAGCCGTGAAACCCGCCACGTTTGATAGCTTGAGGACATGCGCGACGTTGCATCCCTGCCCATCGAAACTGCCCTCGATCTCGAATCTCTGGCGGCCGACGTGGTTGCGCTGGCCATGAAAGCGGGTGCGAGCGACGCCGAGGCCGTGGCGCGCGAGGGCGACGAGTTCAGCGTGAATGTCCGCATGGGCGAGGTGGAAACGCTGAAGGAATCGGGCTCGCGGGGGCTGGGGCTGCGCGTGTTTCTGGGCCGGCGGTCGGGATCGGCGTCTACAAGTGATTTGACGGCGGAGGGAATTCGGCAGCTTGTGGAGGGAGCGCTGGCGCTGGCCCGCGTGACGGAGGAGGATCCGTTTGCGGGATTGCCGGAGACGGGCGAATTTGGCGCTGTGCAAGGCGATTTGCACCTCTATTACGACGACGTGTACTCGCTCGGCGGGGCGGAGCGGATCGAGTGGGCGCGGCGGGCTGAGGCGGCGGCACTGGAGGCGGACCCGCGGATTACGAACTCCGACGGCGGCAGCTTTGATGCTGCAACCGGACGCAAGGCGCTCGCCAACTCGCGGGGATTTGTGGGCAGCTATCGCACCAGCTACGCGGGCGTGGCGGCTGCGCCCATCGCGAAAGACGCCAACGGCAGGATGCAGCGCGACGGCTGGTGGTCGAGCGCGCGGCGTCTCAGTGATGTTGAATCTCCGGAGGCAGTGGGTGCGGAAGCGGCGCGGCGTACGTTGCGGCGGCTGGGAGCGCGGCGCGTGGCGACACAAAGCGTTCCCATCGTGTTTGCTCCGGAGACGGCGCGAACGCTCATCGGCTCTGTGTTCGAGGCCGCGTCGGGAGACGCCATCTGGCGCGGGGCGTCGTTTCTGGCGGGAAAGCTGGGCGAGACGATTGCCGCGCCTAGCCTGACAATTGTGGACGACAACACCATGCTGCTGCCGACGGGAGTGGGCGGATTCGGGACCTCGCCCTTCGACGACGAGGGCCTGCCTTCGCAGCGCACCGTGGTGGTGGGGAACGGCGTGCTGCGCAATTACCTGCTGAATACGTACACCGCGCGCAAGCTGGGGATGCGATCCACGCACAACGCCGCACGGGGACTGGCAGGCGCACCGGGAGTCGGCTGCGGCAATCTTTTTCTGACGCCGGGCAAGCTCACACCGGAGGAGATCCTTGGCGAGGTGACGGCGGGGCTTTACGTGACCAGCCTGATGGGATTCGGGACGAATATGGTCACGGGCGACTACTCGCGCGGCGCGACCGGCCTGTGGATCGAGAACGGACAACTGACGCACGCCGTGGAAGAGGTGACGATTGCGGGGAACCTGGCCGAGATGCAGCGCAGCGTCACGGCCATCGGCAACGACCTGGTTTTTCGCGGATCGGTGGCTTCGCCGACGCTGCGCATCGATGGGATGACAATCGCGGGGGCATGACAATTGCAGGAGGATGAGCGTCGCAGGAGTGTAGGAATTGGGGGCGTCCCATCGCAGAAGGAGCATACTTATCCGTAGCTCCTGCATTGACCCTCTCTGAGCCATAGGTCGGCAATACCCTGGTTGACGGAAGCGTAATAACGCCTTCATCTATTCTCCGCAAATCAAAGAACTCGAGGGAGGTGCATATCGTGGCAAGAAAGCTCGCCATCACCATTGCCGGCGCGGTTTCCCTGGGAAGTTACGAGTCGGGAGTTGCATTTGAGGTTTTAGACGCAATTTCCCAGCACAATCAATGGGCCGGGGCGAATCGGCTTCCCGAGAAACGCATCGAAATCGATGTGCTCGCCGGCGCGTCAGCCGGCGGCATGACCGCGGCCATGATCGCCCAGAGACTGCTCTTCGACGGCCCGTCCATGAGCCAGCCTTACAACAATCCTCTCTACAACGCCTGGGTGCAGGATGTCGATATCACCGGCCTTCTGGCCCGCGGTCCGGGCGAGGACGTGACGCATTCCTTGTTTTCGTCCAATCTCGTGATCAAGATTTCGCAGACTTACCTCACTGGGCGGTACGCAACTCTGCCGACGCCGCCGGCTCAACCCCATCCGGCATTGCCCGCGGATGGCCCGATTCAGCTGGGGTTGGCGCTCTCGAATCTGAACGGCGTCGATTATGCGCGAGAAACCCAGAGTGGGGGCGTGTTCACGTATACGGGTCACGAAGACCAGCTTGTGCGGCCCATTGACCGACAGGCCGATGACCGTGCCGAGTTCTGGGAGATCGTACGTGTTGCGGCGGTGGCGTGTGGAGCGTTTCCCATTGCCTTTCGCGTACAGGACCTGTTGAGAAACATCACGGACTACCCGAGCCCCTTTCTTGTGTCCAGCATCTGGGGCGGCGCGCCGTCCCGCTACTTCACGTATACCGATGGCGGCGTGTTCCAGAACCAGCCGCTGGGAATGGCCAAGAACCTGGTGGAAAATCAGCCCGGCGGCCACCTGAACGCGGACCAGCGCGGGTACATTTTCATTGCGCCACAACCGAAGACATCGCAGAGCCTTGCCTACACCACCGATCCGAATGCCGATCCGGCGAAGGCATTGGGCAGCGCCAATGCGAATTACAAAACAGTGGTCGAAGACTTGGCAGGAGCAGTGGTCGGTCAGTCGGAGTTTCAGGATTGGATTACAGCCGAAGGCGTAAACGACCGGCTGCGCCTGCTGGACCAAAGGGCCGACGAATTACAGACGCTGTTCCTAAGCGGCGTGTTGACCGCGGCGCAGACGAGCCCAGTTTCCGGGGCGCTGCTCAAATCGTTTTTCGGTGTGCAAGGCCCCATGCCGCAACCGCCGCCCGCCGATTTGCAGGCGGCGCGCAATCAATTGAGAACGCAATACCAATCGGAATACGCCGCATTCGGCGCCAATGCGACGGCTGCGGACGCCTGGCTTGACGCAGTTCTGGTGCTCGAACTCGCGGCGGACCTGCACGAGAAAGAGGAGATGCTGATCTACGACTTTGTCGCCGACACCGCGCTCCTGGCGAGCAATGGGTTGGAGGCGTTCGAAGGCTTTTTCGATGTGCAGTACCGGAAGCACGATTACGATTACGGGCGCAGCGTGGCGCAAACCCAGCTCGCGAAGTATCAGGCGCAATCGGGGAGCATCTTCGCCGGCCTGCATTGGACGCCGAAGCCGATCGATCCCATCGATCCGAGCCTGAACAGTTTCGACATGTCCAAAGTGAACCCGGCCAAACGCCAGCAGGTCTACCAGCAGATTCGCGACGCAGCCGATGCCTTGCTCGGAGAACTCGGCATGAATGCAGTTGAGCGCAAGGCCCTGATGCTTTTCTATGTCCAGGGGAAGATCAAGAAGATGCTTGCGCTTTAACCGCCGTTGCCGGCGGCCGCCTCGGTTTCCGCTGATTCAGGCCGCATGCAGCGTGAGCATGGAGATCTCCGGCGGGCAGTCAAGCCGGAAGGGAACACCCACTGTGCCGATGCCGCGATTAACGTGCATCTGCAAGCGGCCGAAGCGGAACCACCCCTCGACATACTTGCGTCCCATCTGGGGCAGAATCATTGGACCAATCAGCGGCAAGCGAATCTGGCCGCCGTGGGTGTGGCCACAGAGCATGAGAGAGACGGCCTGCCCGGAGGGGAGCCTCAGGAGATGATCCACATAGTCGGGCGCATGGCAGAGCAGAACAATGGGCTCCTGCGGGATATTGCGGATGGAAGCGGGGATGGTGGCTTCAGGATCCGGTAAGCCCTGCAAGGGGTCCGCGAGTCCCGCAAGCCAGATGCGGCCGCCGGAGCGCTCGAGCGGCATGTAGTAGTTTCTTAGCACCAGGATCTCGTTGTCGGTGAGTGCCTCCGATACCGCGTCGGCCCCAACCATGACATCGTGGTTGCCCAACACCGCGTAGCGCTGGCGGCACGTGAGTTGATTGAGGATGCCGGCGCATTGCCAGCCGGCGCCGATGGCAAATTTCCTGGGCGCTAACTCCGAAGTGACGAAGTCGCCGGTGAGAAACACCGCATCGGGATTCAAGCTGTTGACGCGGTTGACGACGTCACGGACAAAGAAGGCCTCAGTGAATTCGTCCATGTGGATGTCGCTGATCTGCGCGATGCGGAAGCCGTCAAAGGCCCGGGGAAGGCCGGGAAGGAAGACGTCGCGCGACGAGACTTCGATCCAATGCCGTGCGATTTCGCCCGCATAGAGCGCGAGACCGCCCACAGCGCACGCGCCTGCAGCGAGGAAGCGGCGTCGAGTTATAGAAAGCTTGGAGGAAGAATCCAACAATTTCCTATTTTATCCCGT
Source organism: Occallatibacter sp. (assembly GCA_050015795.1). Taxonomy (GTDB): domain Bacteria; phylum Acidobacteriota; class Terriglobia; order Terriglobales; family Acidobacteriaceae; genus Telmatobacter. Next base: position 7,237 of record JBEKAS010000041.1, read on the forward strand.
CTGCTATCGACTTGGTTTCGATCTGGCCAGGAGCGGGTCTGGCTGATGGGGAGAATGCCGGCAGAGTCACACCCGGCCGTCGCTGCCCAGGCGGCAGCAGTTGCGCCCCGCGGATTTGGCGGCATAAAGCGCGCCGTCTACCTCGCATAGAATTTCTTCGAGGGGCAGTGTATCGGAAGGACGGCTGATAGAAACGCCCAAGCTCATGGTAATGGGAATGGGTCCCTGCGTTGTGTGGACGGGGGGGTCTCCGATGGCTTTGCGAATCTCCTCGGCCCGATCCACCGCCGTTTCCACCGCGCAGCAGTTGTTCAGAACCACGAGGAACTCCTCGCCGCCGTAGCGTCCGACAAAGTCGTAGGAGCGGACCGATCCGAGCATCCGCCGCGCAACCTCGCGAAGCACTTCGTCGCCTACGATGTGCCCATAGGTGTCGTTCACCAGCTTGAAGTGGTCAAGGTCGCCTAACACGATGCTGATGGGATGTTTATCGCGCTGCTTGCGGTTCAACTCGCCGGCCAGCAGTTCGAGAATTGTTCCACGATTGAGAAGTGATGTGAGCGAGTCGTGGGTAGCTTTATAGCGCATATCCTCGCGCGCCTCAAGCAGGTTGTCTTCGAGTTCGAGAATGCGCATTCCAGTATGCAGGCGGGCTTTCAGCTCTCCGGGATCGAAGGGTTTGGTGAGGTAGTCGTCGGCGCCGGACTCCAGGCCTTCTACGATGTCCTCTTTGGAGTCTTTTGAGGTGAGAAGCACGAGATAGACATGCCTCTGGCTGCGCTTCCGGCGAACCGTGCGACAGACGGCGGCCCCATCGAGTTGGGGCATCACCCAGTCAAGGAGCGCGAGGCGCGGACCATCCGTACGGCACAGTTCCTCTACCGCCTTACGGCCATCGCTGACAGCGGTGACTTCGTATCCAGCGCGCTCGAGGGTTTTCTGTAGCATGCGGAGCGAGACCGCTTCGTCATCGGCGATCAGGATCTTCATGGTTCCCCACCCGCCATGAATGTACCCACAGCCGCCAGTAACCCTGTTTCTTCCCCGTCGAAGGCGGCCATGGCCTGCTGGATTTCGCGATCATCTCCGGCGCGTGCCGCCGCCTCGACATTGGCGGCTAGCGCGGCCCCGTGTTTGATCGACAGGTTGGCCAGCATTCCTTTCAGCGCATGCGCAGCCTTCTCCACCAGGCGCGGATCGCCAGCATGGACCGCGTTGTGCAGGGCATCCCGGAGCCTCGGAAAATCCTCCTGGAACAGCGCGAATAGCTCCGTCAGCAGCTCGCTGTCATTTTCGACACGAGCCAGCAGCTCAGGCATTTCCACGTATTGTTCGATCGATGCGTGCTCTGAATTCGTCATGGCCGCACCTCGTTCGTTGCTACGGCTGAAGGGGGACGGAAGAACCGTGAGTTTCAGCTCGTTTCGACCCATAGGTCTGGAGCAAGGCATCCAGCTCCTCGGGACGAATCGGCTTGGGGAGATAGCCGTCCATGCCCGCCGCCAAACACCGATCCTGGTCGCCTTTCACAGCATACGCAGTGAGCGCCACAATGGGCTGGTGGATTCCGGTTTCTTTCTCGCGCTCGCGAATCAGCGTGGTGGCTGCTATCCCGTCAAGCAACGGCATCTGCACATCCATCAGCACCAAGTCGTAGCTGGAGCGCTCAAGCAATTCGACAGCCTCCCGGCCATTGCTTACCACCGTGACCCGATGTCCGCGTTTCTGAAGCATTCGTGTGGCCAGGCGCTGGTTGACCGCGTTGTCTTCCGCCAGCAATATTTCCAGAGCGGTTCCAGTAACAGCAGCGCGCCGTTCCACGCCGAGCGTGGGCACGCTCGCTGCGTCAGACTGTGGCCGCCGCCTATCTAGCGCGCGGGCGATGGCATCGCGTAATTCATTCTGGCGAACCGGTTTGGTGAGGAATGCAGAGAGGCCAAGTTTCTGGCATCGCGCCATATCTCCGCTGCGGCCGGTGGAACTCAGCATCATGATGGTGGCTGCGGCCAGGTCTGGCGTGTCCCGAATCTGTTCCACCATGGTTAGCCCGTCCATGTTGGGCATATGCATATCGGTCAGTATCAATCGATAAGGATTGCCCGACGCGCGTGCGGAGTTGAGTTCCAAGAGCGCATTCAGTCCGCTTTCCACGCAGACAACTCGCATGCCCCAGCGGGTCAGAAGCCGATCGAGGATGCGGCGGTTGGTCTGATTGTCGTCTACCACGAGCACACGGGCGTCGCGCAGCATCCCTTCAGGCAAGCCGACAGGCAACTGCGAAGCAAGGGCGCCGCCCATGCCTACGCGGGCCGTGAAGTGAAACTCGCTGCCTCTGCCGGGTTCGCTATTCACCCAGATTTTTCCGCCCATCATGTCAACCAGTCGCGAGGTGATGGTGAGGCCAAGCCCTGTTCCGCCGAACTCGCGGGTGGTGGAAGTGTCGGCCTGGGCGAAGGCGTCGAAGATCAGCCCTTGCTTGTCTATGGGGATCCCCATGCCGGTGTCGGCGACAGTGAAATGGAGGATGCAGTCCCCGTCCTCCTGCCGTTCCACCTCCACTGTCAACGCCACCTGGCCTTCTGCGGTGAACTTGATGGCGTTGCCCACCAGATTGAAGAGGATTTGACGCAGGCGCGTGGGGTCGCCACGGATAATCGTAGGCAGCTCCGGAGCGATGTCGCAGAGCAGTTCGAGTTCCTTTTCTTCAGCGCGAAGAACAAGCGTCCTCAACGTGGTCTCAATACACTCCCTGGCGTCGAAATCGATCGACTCCAGGTCGATCTTGCCGGCCTCGATCTTGGAAAAGTCGAGGATGTCGTTGATCACGTTGAGTAGAGAGTCAGCGGAATGTTTCACCGTCTCAAGATAGTCGCGCTGCTCGGGAGTCAGGCTGGTGTCGAGCGCCAGATCGGTCATGCCGATGACGCCATTGAGCGGGGTGCGGATTTCGTGGCTCATGTTCGCCAGGAATTCGCTTTTTGTCCGGCTGGCTGCCTCGGCCTGGATGCGCGCCTTGATCAGCTCCGATTCGGTCTGCTTCAAAGCAGTTACATCACGTCCGACCCCGATGATCCCGACGAAACGGCCGTCCTCCCCAGGTAGGGGCACCTTCGTCGTCATAATCCAGCGACACTTGCCTTCGCTATCATGCGTGTATTCGGCTTTGCCGACCAGCGGCTCTCCGCTTTGTATGACCGCCTGCTCGTCGCTGCGGAAAACTCGAGCCTCCTCCTCGGGATGGAAGGAAAAATCGTCGAGTCCGAGCAAGGCGCCGTCGGGTGAGCCCGTCATGTAGGTCCGTATCGCCCGGTTGGCCAGCACGAAGCGGCTTTGCGTGTCCTTGATGTAAATCAGGTCGGGCAGGCTATCAATCGCCATGTGCAGCATCCGCAGTTCCGTTTCCTGTTGCTTGAGAAGCGTAATGTCGCGGCCAATGCCAATAATGCCGAGCAGGCGGCCGTTCTTATCGAGGAAGGGAACCTTGGTTGTGAGAGTCCAACGCGCCTTCTCACCGGGGTTCTGCACAATTTCCTGCTTGTTGATCACCGGCTCCCCGCTGCGCATGATCGCTTGCTCGTCCTTGAAGAACTCCTCGGCCTTTTCTCTGGGAAAGAAAGAGAAGTCGTCTTTCCCTATCACGTCTCCATCGGGCGACCCCGTCAGATTCTTCCGCTCCTTCTTGTTGGCAATCAGGAAGCGGCTTTCCGCGTCCTTGACGTAGATGTTATCGGGAATGTTGTCGATGGCCGTGCGCAGGATTTCCAGTTCTTTCTGGTTCGCAAGATCCTGCGCGCTCTCGGCCTGTGCCGCGGCTTTATATCGGCGGACGAAAACAAACACTAGCCACGCGAGCGCAAGAACCAACGCGAGGGAGATAAGCACTGCCGGCCCGAGGGGAAGGTGAGCGAACACAAACTGTGCGAGCAGGAGAAAAGCTGCTAAGACACCTGCGTTGAGAATCGCCACCCGCAGCCCAAGCTGCTTCGCGCTCGTAGTTGAGTCACGCTTCGTTCCCCCATTGTTCCCGGAACCTTTTTCGATTGGCATTGGAGTAGTGTCTCCATTTGTACGGCCGATCACCTAAGTTCAACCAGGAGACAGACCCCTGGAGCTTGCCAGGGAAACCGTGCAGCAAATCGTAAAGCTGGAGCCGCAGCGGTTCACGCCTCCCTGTACGCATCCCATCGTACCCTATCTGCACGCCAAGGATAGTTAGTCAAACGGTACGTCATCGCCGCTGATTTGTGTCACATCACTGAACAGTTTTGCCCTTTGATACGGGTCCGGGGGCGCGTCCTGGAACGGCGGCGGGACTAATCGGAAACGGCGGCGAAGAACTGGGCCACATCGAGCCAGTTGTTCACGCGGACGAAGCCGGTGGCCATGAGGTTGTGCGGCGCGGAGTAGAGCAGGCCCTGACCCTCAAAGCGCAGCAGGTTTCTGGGCTGATCGTCGATGAGGAAGTCGGCGCGAAGGATCGACTTGTTGCCGCAGAAGACGTAGTGCGAGGGCGGAATGAAGGGAAAGTGGCGCTGCAGCCAACGGTATTTGGGGCCGAGAGAGTTGGGCACGGCCATGGCCTGCGTGGCGATGTAGATTTCAAAGCGCGTGGAGAGGTCCTGGAGCACGGGCTGCGCGTCGGGCATGAGGGGAAGGTCTTCAAAAAAATCTTCAGCATCGAGAAAAGCGCGAAGCTGCGCCTGCCGGTCGAGCGGCGTGACCTCCCAAAGGCCCTTGCCGGCGAGATCTTCCGGCGTTACGTCCTCGTCGAAGGTCTGGTTGTAGCGGCGGATGTGCTCGGAGAGGGTGTCGGCCATGACCTCGTCCATATCGACACAGATGCGCTGCACGGGGAGATTCTCCTGGATAGTGTGTTCAAGAAAAGGTTAGCAGGATGCGGAGCAGAAGTAGACTAGCCAGGGACTTTGGACTTCAACCGTCGGACTCGCCAGCGCCAAACAAACAGAATTACCAACAAGAGGGCGGCGGCGAAATACAGCAGGTTCGAGCCGATCCAAAGCGCGATGCTAAGCGCCATCACTTGCCGCTTTGCGCGTGAGACGGACGCCGCCGGAATGACCAAGGACCCGCCCCAATCCATGGTCTCGAGCCGCGGCAGATACCCATGGCGCACGCAGCCCTCGAGGTTAAATACGCCGATGTGATGCGCGAAGTGGCTCGCGACGATCAAGTCGCTGGAGAACTCATCCCAATCGAGCGGCCCGAAGCCGGAACCGGCGGGAGTCAGACCATCGGTAACGCCGACGATGATGCCTTGCGTGTAGGGACCGAGATCCCAGATGATGGCCGATCCCACGGGACGCGCATAACTGGTATAGATCATCACGTCGTTTTCGCCGCCGCTCACGTCGACAGTGCCGAGGAGGCGGTCGATAAGTGTGGTATGAAGGTTGCGCTCAACGGGACCATACGGCAAGGTATAGGTTTCCACCGGATACCCCTGCGACTGAATCTGCCGGATCAGCGCGGAATATGCCTCTTGCGCACGCTCAATGCGCTTGCTGTCGAAGCCGTTGCGGAGGAGCGTTTTGATCAGGCGCCAACGGTGATTCTTGAGCGCCGCAAGCTCGCTGAAGTTGGGCTCGATGTCGAGGCCGACGGCATCCCAGTGCAGGCCGTTCTCACGTGTCCACTTTTCGAAGGCGGCGATTTGGGCTGGAGCTTCGGCCACATCATCGGCATTGAAATAGGGCCCGTCTTTTGTCTGCAGCGTCACACCGGCGATCACAGGAATCTGCTGCTGATTGAGAAAGCGCACCACCTGCGCGCGTTCCGGCGAGAAATCGGCGATGGCGACAGCCACCTGCGCATGTAGATCGTGGAGCGCTGCAACCACATCGTGATCGGCGAATAAGGCCTGCATCGGCGCAATGCCCTGGTCGCAGCAGGCAAAGGCTAGTTGGGGTCGAACGCCGGGCCCCTGAACGCGAATCTCAGCGGGCGAACTTGCGACGGCTGGCGGAGCCACGATCGGCGTGCAGAAGCAAACGAAGAGCGTCAGGGAGGAAATCGTTCGACGCCTTGGATACGTTGGCCCGAAAGGCTGCATGGGGGACTCTCTACGCGCCGGCCTGGCGAGGTTTGCGCGGTGCGCGGCCGGCGCCGGGAGGCACTTCGGGCTGCGGCGCTTTGGGTGCGGGCGCCATGGCAGGGTCAAAGTAAAGCAGGCGGCTGCAACTGTCGCAACCGATCAGCTCGCCCTCGCGGAGCTGGTTCCAGGTTTGCGGGCGCACGCCCATGCTGCAGCCGGTGCACTGCTGGTTTACGGCCAGGGCGATGCCGGTGCCGCGAGAGGCGGCGATGCGGTCGAAGCGGGCAAGCCAAGCGGGATCGAGGGCCGAGCGGACGGCCTCGCGCGCGGTATCGAGCGCGGCATGTTCGGCGGCGAGCTCCTTTTGGCGTGCGACCACGCGGGCGCGGACGCCTTCAACCTCGGCGGCAAGCAGCTCCACCTGAGCGCGGGACTGGGCCAGCGCGGCTTCCTGCGTCTCGGTGCGCTCCAGGCTGGTGTACTCTTCATTTTCAAGGCGCTCAGCTTCGGCTGTTTCGAACTGGATTTCGTGCTCGACGGCTGCGGCCTGCGCGGGGGTGGTAACAGAGTCGAGTTGGGCGCGGAATTTGGCGGCCTTCTGGCGGTGCCCGTCGATCTCCCGCTCAAGACGGGTACGCAGCGAGTCTTCGCGGCTGAGTGCGGCCGAGGCGTCGGCGGATTGGCGCTCCGCGGCGGCGAGCCGGGATTGCGACTGGGCGATCTCCGCGGGCAGTGCACGCAGCTCCTGGTTGAGGCGGGCACGGTCGAGATCGATGGATTGGAGCTTTACAAGGTTCTTAATGATCACTTGCATCGGTGAATGAAGTGTAGAACACAGGGAACAAGGGAGCAAAGGGAGCGAGTAGACAGGGACTAGGGACGTAGGGACTGAGGGACTGAGGAACTGACTAGCCCCGCTGACTCCGCCAGCTCCGCTAGCTCCACTTGTCTCGTTCCAGGCAACATCGCGCATCCAACGGAGCAGAAATTGATTTTTGAGGCGGGAGGACGCCTGCGAAAATGGACGCAGGCTGGTGGGTACCGTGACGGCGAAGCGGGCGGGATTCTGGCGCAGGCATCGGGCTCTCAAATGGGCGCTGGGCGTATTGCTGCTGGCGCTGATTGCGCTGGGCGTGGGCGTTTCCATCGCGTTGCACCATGCCGAGCCCATACTGCGGGCCGCCATCGTGAGCCGGCTGCAGGAGCATTTTCACGCGCGCGTGGAGCTGGACAGCTTTCATGTCTCGCTGGTGGATGGGCTGCGGGCAGAGGGCAAGGGACTGCGCATTTGGCCGCCCGCGCAGGTGGTGGGGGTAAGAGTTCCGGGAGCAACGGCGGCCAGCGAGCCGGGTCCGCCGAGCAAGTCGGGCCCCGTGATGCGGCCCCTCATTCAGATTGCCGAGTTCCGGTTTCACGCGCCCCTGCGCTACAAGCCGGGCGAGCCCGTGAAGATCTCCGTGGTGGAGCTGAAGGGGCTGGACGTGGATGTGCCGCCGAAGACGCACTTTACGCATAAGCCTGCGCCGGAGCGCGCGGAAGAGCACGGGACGCCGCTGCTGCGTTTTGAAGTGGAAAGCATTACCTGCGACGGGGCGCACCTGACGCTCGAAACCGACAAGCCGGGAAAGCTGCCGCTCGAGTTCGAAATTGCCCACATCAAGCTGACCCATGTGGGCACAGGCGGGACCATGCAGTTCGACGCGAAGCTGACCAATCCCAAGCCGGCGGGCACGATTTTGACGACCGGCGCCATGGGACCGTGGATGGTGGAGGATCCGGGCGAGACGCCGCTCAACGGCAGCTACCGCTTCGAACACGCGGACCTGGGCGTCTTCAAGGGCATTGCGGGGATTTTGCAATCGACCGGAAGATATGAAGGCGTCTTACGCGACCTGGTGGTGGATGGGCAAACCGACACGCCGGACTTCCGGCTGACGAGCTTTGGCAAGGCGGTTCCACTGCACACCGAGTTCCACGCGCACGTGGACGGCACGAATGGCGACACCTGGCTGGAGCCGGTGAACGCGACGCTGGGGCAATCGCACTTTACCGCGGAGGGTGAGGTGGTGCGCGTGCCTCCGGGAACCGCGAGCAACGGGACCGCGACGGCGGGCGGACACGAGATTGCGCTTCATGTGAAGGTGGAGCGCGGGCGGATGGAGGACTTTCTGCGCCTCGCGAGCAAGAGCGGGACGCCGCTGCTGACCGGCACACTGGCGCTGAAGGCAACGCTCGAGATTCCGCCGGGATCTGCGCCAGTGGATGAGCGGCTGAAGCTGAACGGGAGCTTTACGCTCGAGGACGCGCAATTCACCAGCGTAAAGATTCAGAACGAGGTGGGCGAGTTGAGTTTGCGCGGTCAGGGCCGGCCTGGTGAAGCGCGGCATGGCCAGGGCACGGACGTGCGCTCGGCGATGCAGAGCGATTTCACCATGGCGGACGCGGTGATCGCGCTTCCGAATCTGAAGTACACCGTGCCGGGCGCGGAGATCGACCTGAAGGGAACGTATGGCGTGCAGGGCGGACTGCTGAACTTTACGGGAACGGCCAAAACGGAGGCGACGATTTCCCAGATGGTGGGCGGATGGAAGGGCGCACTGCTGAAGCCGGCCGACCGGTACTTCAGGAAGGACGGAGCGGGGACGGAGGTGCCCATCCACGTGGACGGCACGCGCCAGGAGCCGCGGTTTGGCGTCGATGTGGGAAGGATGAAGCACACCCACCCGCAAATCCCGGGCCCGGAAACGCCTGGACAGCCGAAGTAAGATAGAACATGAAATGGGCGAGTTCTGGCGTAGCGCGGCGAAAGAGCGCCGGGGAGACCGCCATGAAAGTAGCGAACTGAATGGGAAGAACGATCGAGAAGTGCATAATCGGCCTGATGTTGGCCGTTGCAATAACGATGGCAGGACAAACCGTTCCCGCAAACTCGAAAGTTGAAGCGAAGGCTGCAACCGCGGCAAGCGAAGGGGACTGGTGGAAGAACGCGGTAATTTACGAGGTGTATCCGCGCAGCTTTCAAGACACGAACGGTGACGGAATCGGCGATCTGAACGGGATTACGGAACGGCTCGACTACCTGAAGGATCTGGGCGTGGACGCAATCTGGCTGACGCCCGTATATTCTTCGCCGCATGTTGACTTCGGCTACGACATCTCGGACTACAAAAACATCGATCCACAATACGGCACGCTAGCCGACTTCGACCGGTTGGTGGCCGAGGCGAAAAAGCGGCAGATCCGCGTGATCATGGACATGGTAATGAACCACACGTCGGACCAGCATCCGTGGTTTCTGGAATCGCGATCTTCACGCGACAATCCCTACCGCGACTGGTACATGTGGCACGACGGAAAAGGCGAAACCGCAACCAGGCAGGGCTGGCCGCCCAACAATTGGCAATCGCTCTTCGGTCATTCGGCGTGGCAGTGGGATGAGAAAACGCGCCAGTACTACTATCACAAGTTTTATATCCAACAGCCGGACCTGAACTGGAACAACCCCAAGGTGCACGCAGCATTCGAAGATATCGTGCGCTTTTGGCTGGAGCGCGGTGTGGGCGGATTCCGGTTTGACGCGATTACGACGCTGTTCGAGGATCCGAGCCTGGCCGATGAGAGCGTGGTGCTCGACAAGAACGGCAAGCCGGTAATCAATGCGTATGGCGACCCGCAACTGGATGGCTCGAAGACCGACAACCAACCAGGCTTGCACGAAGTGGTTGCGGAGATGCGGGCGACGGCGGAGAAGTTCGGCACGCACGAGTTCCCCGGAACGCGCGTTCTGATTGGCGAGACTTACTTACCCAACATCGGCGAGTTGAAGAAGATGTACGGCGCGGCGGAAAGACCGGAGTTTCAGTTGCCGATGGACACACAGGTGGCGTTCATCGACAAACTGGACGTGACCGTGTTTCGCTCAAAGCTAACCGATGCGGAGACGCGTCTCGACTCCGGCATTCCGCTGTTACTGTTTGACAACCACGATAACCCGCGGCTGGATTTGCGCTATGGCGATGGCGTGCACGACACGGAGATTCAACGCGTGCTTGCGACCATTCTGTTTGCGAGCCGCGGCGCCTCACTCATGTATTACGGCGACGAGATCGGGATGAAAACTACGCCGCCCCGGCGCAAGGCGGACGTGAAGGACCCGATCGGCATCACGGGCTGGCCGAAAGAGAAGGGCCGCGACGGCGAGCGCACGCCGATGCAGTGGAATGGTAGTACCAATGCCGGCTTTACCACCGGCACGCCATGGCTCCCGGTGCCGCCGAGCGCGGCGACCGTGAACGTTCAGGCGGAGGAACAGGATCCGGACTCCCTGCTGGCCTGGTACAAGGCGCTGATCCGGCTGAAAAAGACCGTCCCCGCCTTCGCGCACGGCGCCAACATCATGCTTGACACGGAAAACACTACAGTTTTGAGCTGGATGCGGCAGGCGCCAGGTACGCCACAGGTGGTGGTCAGCGTGAACTTTACGGCTGAGCCGCAAACCGTGAATCTGCAAAGCGCCGGCGCCGGATTGCGGGCGAAGCCGATGAAGACGCTGCTGAAATCACCGGGCGGACCAGACCCGAAGTCGCTGGACCGCATCACGCTGGGGCCGTTCGGTGTATACATCGGAGAAGTGCAGTAAACCAAGCGCCGGCGGAGCCTGACTGCGCGTAGACTGGGTGCAAGACCCCAAGGCAATGCAAACGGAAGTATCGGCTATGACTTCCTCCCCGACTCAGGATTCACACGACAAGCGGCGCCAGCAGCATCGCGAGGCGCGGTTCGCCATGCGGCTTTCGCTGCTGGTGGGCGTGCTGATGCTGACCGGGAAGATGACGGCCTACCTGCTCACGGGTTCGTCGGCCATCTTCTCCGATGCGGCGGAGTCGGTGGTGCACGTGGTGGTGGTGACCTTTGCCCTGTTCAGCCTGTGGCTGAGCACCCGGCCGGCCGTTCCACATTTCCGCTACGGATTCGAGCGCATCACCTTTTTTTCCGCGGGCTTTGAAGGCGCCATGATCGTGCTGGCCGCGGGCAGCATCCTGTATACGACCACGGAGAAGTGGCGGCATGGCCTGACCCTGGAGAACCTGGGCGGCGGCGTGCTTCTGCTCGTGGCCGCGGGAGCGCTGAACGCAGTTTTAGGGTGGTACCTGCTGCGCGTGGGCAAGCGCAATCACTCGCTGATTCTGGAAGCCGATGGGAGACACGTGCTCACCGACAGCTGGACCAGCTTTGGCGTGGTTGCGGGCCTGGGCCTGGTGATGGCGACGGGGTGGAAGCCCTTCGACCCGCTGATTGCATACGGCGTGGCGGCCAACATCCTGTGGACCGGCGGCCGACTTCTGGGTCGCGCCATGAAAGGCCTGCTCGATTACTCGGACCCGAAGGTTGGGCACCAGATTCGCGCGCGGCTCGACACGCTCTGCGAGGAGCTTGGCCTGGAGTACCACGGCGTGCGCTTCCGCGCCACCGGCCAACGTCAGATGATCGAGGTGCACCTGTTGTTTCCCGACAGCATGAACCTGGGCACGGCGCACCGGCTGGCGACCATGGTGGAAGAGCGGCTGGCCGAGGATCTCGAGATGCCCGCGGAGGTGATTACGCATCTGGAGTCACTGGAGGATCATTCACAGGTTCACCACGTGGAGCACTACACGGGACGGCCGGATTGATTTCCGTGCCAGTTGCTGATTCCCTGAGTTTCGAGCGGCTAAATTAAAGTTTTTTAAGGGACTTGGCGCGCCGCCAATGTGCATTTTGGGACTTTCGGTAGACTAAAGTCGCTCTAGCTCCCTCGTCCGGTTAGCGAGTCTGTCGTCTAATCTGAGTAGAATTCTCGCCGAAGCTTCCATTCCGCTCGAATGATTTGGACTTCGGGATGGGGGTCTCCCTGACCGCAACTCCCACTTATCAGCACCACGCGTCACAGGACGCGCGCCGGAAGGGTTTTCTCCGCGCGCGTCTGCTGGTTTTTGCGGCGCTGGCCGGGGCGGCAGCATGCGCGGTTGCGCAGGGAGGCGCGGCGCCGGCGGCAACCAACGCCAATGCAGCGTTGACCGCGACGGCCAGCCTGCACGGCGTGGTGGCCAGCACCGAGGGAACCGTGTACGAAGGGGCGCGCGTGGTGCTGGAGAGGAGCGGCAGCGCCGATCCGGCGGCAACCACGCAGACCGACAGCAACGGCGCATTCAGCTTTGCGAACCTGGCTCCGGGCGCGTTCAAGTTGACGGTCTCTACGCAGGGATTCCTGTCGCAATCCATCTCCGGCGTGCTGCACGCGGGCGAGGACTTTGACGCGCACACCATCGCCTTACCGGTGGCCGCAGCGACGAACGAGGTGCGCGTGACGTCCGAGTCGCAAATTGGGATTGCGCAGGAGCAACTGAATCTTGAAGAGAAACAGCGCGTGCTGGGCGTGTTTCCGAATTACTACGTCAGCTACGATCCGCATCCGGCGCCGCTGACCACGCGGCAGAAATACCAGTTGGCGTGGCGAACATCGATCGATCCCGTGACGTGGCTGATGACGGGCGCAATCGCCGGCGGGGAGCAGGCCAGCAACACTTTTGCCGGGTACGGCCAGGGCGCACAGGGGTACGGCAAGCGATTTGGCGCGAACTATGCCGATGGCTTCACGGGTACGATGATCGGCGGCGCGATTCTCCCTTCGCTCCTCAAGCAGGACCCGCGCTACTTCTACAAGGGCACGGGCTCCATTCCGTCGCGGGCCATGTACGCCATTGCCAATTCGGTCATCTGCAAGGGCGACAACAGACACTGGCAGCCGAATTATTCCGGGATTCTGGGCGGCATCGCGTCCGGAGGTATCTCTAACCTCTACTATCCTTCCAGCAACCGCAGCGGCGTCCAGGTGACCTTTACCAATGCGCTCATCGGCACGGCCGAGGGTGCGACGCAGAACTTGTTCCAGGAGTTCATCGTGCGGCGGCTAACGCCTAGACTGCCTAAGTATCCGTCGACGGTCACACAGTAACAGAAAGCTCTAGCCCGCAATCGACTCCACCAGCCGGTTCATTTTTTCTTCCTGCAACTCAATCGACTCCACCAGCTTGAATTGTGTGCGGCAGCGGTCGAGGTTGTGGCCCTCGCGATGAATTTTGAAGTAGGTGTCTCCGACAAGATAATCGGCAAGAAAGCGGATGCCTATCTCGAAGGTGATGAGTTTACCGGAGAAGGCGAGGAACTTTTTCTCGTTCTCGGACAGGAATCCTCCTGCCGCCGACAGATAGCCGCGCACCAGCGCTTCAAACAACGGGAACTGCATGGTGACCTTGCTCAGGTCCTGCTCGTCTTCCGCGGCGGGGCTGGTGGTGGTGCGTACCATGTCGCCAAAGTCGTAGAGCGCCAGGCCGGGCATCACGGTATCGAGGTCGACGACGCACAGGCTCTCGCCGGTCGCATCGTCGAGCAGCACGTTGTTGAACTTGGTGTCGTTGTGGGTAATGCGCTCCGGCAGGTCGGCCTCGAGCAGAACGCCGGTGATGGATTCGTGCGCGAGGGCGAAGTCGATCTCCGGTTGGGCCAGCTTCGCCCGGCCTTTCACGTCCGCGGCGATGGCCCGTTCGAGCGCGGCAAAGCGCCTGGGCGTGTGGTGGAAATCGGGGATGGTCTCGTGGAGCCGCGGCGCCGGCAGACTGGCAAGCTGCTGCTGGAAGCGGCCGAAGGCCTCCGCTGCCTGGAACGCCTGCTCGACGGATGTTGCGGTTTCGTAGCTGCGCGCGTTTTCAATGAAGGGATAGGCGCGCCAGGTTTCTCCGTCCGCGTCTACATACCAGTTGCTGGCGTCCCGCGCTGGAACCAGCGTGAGCGCGCGGCGAGCGCGATCCGGTTCGTGGGCGAGTTGCGCGGCAAGATGCGCCGTGACGCGCTCGATGTTCTGCATCACCACGGCGGGCGAGTGGAAGACTTGGGAGTTGATGCGCTGCAGGATGTAGCGCATCGGAGCGCATGCCCCGTTGCACGTAACCAGGTAGGTGTCGTTGATGTGGCCGTTGCCGTAGGGCACAAAGGCCTCGGCTTCGCCGCGGAACTGGAACTGGGCGGCCGCAGTACGGAGATGGCGGGGTTCGCTCACGGCCACAGCTTCTCAGGATAGGCGCCGTCGGCAATGAGACGGCGAATGCTTTCGACCACGCGCGGGCGGTCTTCGCGATAGGTGACGCCGAACCAGGGGTCGCACGAACGCAAAACTATCACGCGCGCCTCTCCGGCACGCACCAGTTCGCCCACGGTCATGGGAATATAGCACTCGGCCTTCGTGTCGCCAGCATGGCTCTCGAGGAACTGCTCGAAGCGCTCGCGCAACTGGCCGAAGACGCGCGGCCTGAAGGCCCACATGTTCATCGAAACCGGCTCGTCGCCGGACAGAGTCGTCACGTTTCCGGCGGGATCGGTGTTGCGGGCGCCGTTGCCGTCGCGCTCGATTTTGGTGAGCTCGACGATGTGCCTCAGATAGCCCTCGGGCGAAACCTGGCAGACGCCGCGGGCCACCGAGCCGAAGTCGGAGAGCGTGTTGCGCAGCACGAAGCCGACCATCGCATAGTGTGTCGAGTCGGAGGTGAGATGGCGCGCCAGCTCGCGGTAGCTCTCGGCGCCGTAGGTTTGGTGCGTCCCGCGGGCACGGTGAAGCGCGGCGGAATGGCTTCGAGCGACTGGAAAACGTAGTCGACGGCAACGCGCTTCTCAAAGCGCGAGCCTACGATCTCGCGAAAGGCGTCTTCAATGTCCTTGCGGATGACGAAGACGAGCTTGCCGAAGCCGGCGCGGAGAGCATCGAAGATGGAGTAATCGATAATGGTTTCGCCGGCGGGGCCGACAGGGTCGATTTGCTTGAGGCCGCCGTAGCGGCTGCCCATGCCGGCGGCGAGAACGAGGAGCGTGGGAGAGGATGCGGGGGTCATAGTCCAGCGCTTTCTTGGGAGGCCTCGATTCAATCGAATGGTACAACACGGGACCGGCTGGGCACTGCATCCGCGAAAGTTGGTCGAATCCCAGGATGGGACGCATGGCTTTCGCATTTCAAATCGCGGAATAGACGGTCTTCAGCGATCAAAGCCGTTGACTGGGGTGCGCGGGTGCGATGCACAATGGATGGGTATGACCACGCGTCTCTTTTTGGGAGTACGCAGTTCTTTCCTCGATCAGGCGCAAAATTCGGCCAGGGATTTTCTGGACGCGATGAACCGCGTATTGGCCGAAAACGGAATGGAGCCGTATTCCGATCCGGTCGAGCCTGTGAATCCATACATCGGTTATCTATTCGGCCGCTCCACGCTGGATCAGAGCTCTCCTCGAGTGTTTGTTGAGCTCGCGGGCCTGGCCCAGGTATCGAAAACTTGTCCCAATCTCGCGCTGATCCGCGATAATCCACGCCGAGTGACCTTCGTGCCGCGTCCCCTGCCACGGCCGCTCGCGACCGGATACTTCGAGCAAATCGGCGGAAACGACGTGCAGATCTGGGTTGGTTCCCTGTCGCAACTGGCGACGGAACTGCTGCGCTTCGCGCACGACTTGCGCATCCCCGTCACGAACCACGATGTTACCGACGAGACGGTGGGTTCCATCAACATGTTCCGGCCGTTCCACGAGCGCGACTCGACAAAGCTGATTGAGGAATACAGGCCCGCATGGCTGGCGCTCCACGAGGGCGTTCGGATGGCGTTGCAGCATGGTGTTGCACTGACGCTCGCAGGCTGAGCGGCGATTCATGCACCAAGGCCGTTGTTACGGTTGCCATGCTGGCGTCTGGTAAAGTGGGTTGCCATGGGAACTCACACCGCTCGCCGATTCATTGGCTCAGCTCTGGTTCTGGCCGCATTGGCTGTTTGCAGCGCAACGCCGATGCTGTGCGCGCAGACGCCGCCCGCGCCGAACCCGACAC
>JBEKAS010000042.1:0-21548 GCA_050015795.1 Occallatibacter sp.
CCTTGTTCCCTCGTTCCCTGGTTCCCCGCACTGCCCGCTGGGCTACAATAGACAGAGGCCAAACGGCAAATTTCATTGCGCACTGCGCGCAAAACCAGCAAGGAGCTGCACCATTTATGGCGATTCCCGCCACACAACTTCGTCCGGGTATGATCATCAAACATAACGACCAGTTGCACACGGTTTTCAAGGTCGAGCACCGCACGCCCGGCAACCTCCGCGCCTTCATCCAGGCCAAGCTGCGCAACCTGAAATCCGGCGCCATGTTTGAGCACCGTTTCCGCTCCGCCGACGCCATCGAGAAGGTCGTCGTCGACGAAATCCTCATGGAGTTCCTCTACGCCGACGGCGACGATTTCTATTTCATGAATCCGCGGGACTTCGAGCAGACCGTGCTCAAAAGTGCAACGCTCGGCGACGCCGTCGAGTATCTCACCCCCAATCTCCAGATTCACGTGAGCTATTTCGATGGCCAGCCGGTGGGTATTGAACTGCCGCAAACCGTCGACCTGGAAGTCGTCGAAACTGAGCCGGGGTTGAAGTCGGCAACCGCCTCGAGCGTCACCAAACCCGCCAAGACCGAAACCGGTCTTGTGGTCCAGGTTCCATCCTTCATCAACCAGGGAGAGAAGATTCGCGTCGACACCAGTGAAGGCGCGTATCTGAGCCGCGCATAGAGCATTCGGGTTCAAATCATGAATGGTGCAAGATCATGAATCGAATCGAGCTTCAAGAAATCAGCGAAATCCGCCTCCGGGAGTCCAAGGCCTTGCTCTCCGCCGGATTTGCAGAAGGTGCATACTACCTGGCAGGGTATGCGGTGGAGTGCGCCCTCAAGGCCTGCATTGCCAAGAGAACACGAGAACATGATTTTCCTGAAAAGAAACAGGTCAATGACAG
The DNA here is from genome assembly GCA_050015795.1 of Occallatibacter sp. Classification (GTDB taxonomy): domain Bacteria; phylum Acidobacteriota; class Terriglobia; order Terriglobales; family Acidobacteriaceae; genus Telmatobacter. The sequence goes on from JBEKAS010000042.1 coordinate 901, forward strand.
CCACACGCACGATCTTGGTAAGCTGCTGAATCTGGCAGAGCTGAAGGACGAGTTGGATGGTGTAATTGGGGCTGATCCAGCCATGGCATCGGCCTTGGACGAGATCCAAGATTGGTCGGAGACCAGCTGGTATCAGAGAAAGACTCCTCAAGAGGCCGCAGCGCTGTTAAAGGCAATCGAAGAGGGGAAAGGAGGACTACTCCCGTGGATACGCCTACATTGGTAAGTTACGACATCGAAAACGGTAAGGAAGTGATCAACGCTCTCGACAACGACGGGAAGACTCCCAATGTTGCGCTCTGGGCCAAGCTTCCAGACTACGAGGGATGGAGATTGGTCATTGCCTCGGATCGCCTCGACCACTCACCCACGCTTTCTGGCTACGATGAAATCAACGCAGCGATGAGGAAAGCCGGAATTTCCTATCGTAAACGACCCGCAATCTATTGGAGGCCGATGGACAAGCCGTTCATCCAGGCCTTGCGCCAGGCCTTTGCATCTGCAAAGGACACATACGGAATGCGCCTTGGCGGTCAGAAATTTGGCGATCAATATCTTGAGGATGCGTTCGTCTATCGCATCCGTTAAGCCGCGCATAGGGATGCCGTGAGAGCTCGCGCGGACGGCAAAAGAGGTACCATGAAAACTCTGCTTTGCGCGCTTCTCTGCGTACTCTGCGGCAGTTCGGTTCTGGCCGCAGAGCCGTCCGCAACCACATCGCCCGCCAACCCACCCGCTGCTAGCGCCGACCAGGCTGAGGCCGTCAAAGACAGCAATGCCTTCGCCGTCGATCTCTACGGCCGCCCAGCGCACAACCCGGCAATCTCTTCTTCTCGCCGGAAAGCATCTCCACGGCCTTCGCCATGACCTATGCCGGTGCGCACGGCCAAACGGCCACCGAGATGGCGCGCGTCTTTCACTTCACGCTGCCGCCGGAGCGCCTGCACCCGGCCATCGGCGCGCTGCTGGCCGGCATGAATGCGCCCCACCAGGGCTACGCTCTGAGCGTGGCCGACGCGCTTTGGGCCCAGCAGGACGAGAACTTCCTGCCCGCCTACTTGAAGCTGGTCGAAACCAATTACGGCGCGGGATTTCACCCCGTCGATTTCAAGTCCGCTCCCGACAGCGTGCGCGCCACCATCAACCAGTGGGTCGAACAGCAGACCAACGACAAAATCCAGAACCTTCTCGGCCCCGGCGCCGTCACGCCGCTCTCCCGCCTGATTCTCACCAACGCCATCTATTTCAAGGCTGCGTGGGCCGATCAGTTCAGTAAGAATGCAACCGAAAACGAGGATTTTCACCTCTCCGCGGGCAAAACCATTCAAGCGCCCACGATGCACAATTCGGGAGGCTACTACTACTTGAAAGGCCCCTCCTTCCAGGCACTCCTGATGCCTTACGAGAAGGACGAAATCTCGATGTTGATCCTGCTTCCCGACAGCGTCGACGGCTTACCCGCCCTGGAGCGCTCGCTCACCGCCGGGAATCTTGAGAAGTGGGGCGCAGCGCTGAGCTACGCGCATGAAGTGGTCGTCTCGCTGCCGAGCTTCAAGATCACCCAGCAGTTCGAGCTCAGTTCAACGCTCGAAGGCCTGGGAATGAAAACCGCCTTCGACCCAAACAGCGCCGACTTTTCCGGAATGACAGGCGACAAGAGCCTCGTCATCTCCGCTGCCATCCACAAGGCGTACATCGATTTGGACGAGAACGGCACCGAGGCCGCGGCAGCCACGGCGGTGGTGATGGAGATGGCCACGGCCATGCCACCCCAGTTCGCCCCTCCGCCGCCTATTATCTTCACCGCCGACCATCCCTTCCTGTTCCTCATTCGGGAGAACGCGAGCGGCGCGATTCTCTTCATGGGCCGTGTCACCGACCCCACGCGGTGACGACTTTGTGAGACGGAAGGTTACGGTTTGGCCGCTGGTTGTCCGGCGGGAGCATCCGTGTAGTAGACCATCACGAACAAATTGTTCCCCACGAGGTTTGTGCCCTGGAAGCCATTACCAAAGGAAAAATTCCATTCAAAACCGTCGGCCGGTCCGTTCAGCCGGCATGGCGACGCAGCCGCGTCCCCGGCGCAAACCCAGTAGAGATAGGGCTGCACATTGTAGAAAGGGCCAACGTTTGCCTCTGACGGCGGGACGACGGAGTCACCTGGATGCAAGCCAATCTGGCGATAAAACAGCGAGCCCATGGCGCTGCCGGTGCAGCCAAATCCCGTAAAGCCCTTCATGCTGCACGAGGGATCGGACGTCTCAGTGTCGGGTAAATCCCAATCGGTGCGTCCCAGGTATCCATGGCCGCCGTCGCTTTCATTCATCGCCTTCACCCAAAGCAGCGCAGTGTTGTGATCCATCGAGCCGTCGCGGTTGATCCCTGCCACACCGAAGGTTTGGCTGGCGGCGAAATTCGCATCGGCAAGCCTCGTGACCTGGGCAATCGGATCGTATACGGTTTTTCCGCTCGTATCGACCTGCAAGGAACGATCTGCCGTCGATGGCACGCCACGCAGCTTCCCCTTAAACATCGGCAAGACGTGGAGATAGTTTCGCATCACGTTGGCCCCCTGAAATCCTGAGCTGAACGAGAAGCTCACGAAACCCTGCTTCGGGTCGATGGCCGGAGACTTGGACCAATAGAGATAAGGTTGGAAATTCTGGAATGGGCCTACATGATTTTCGGAATTTGCAACGGCCGAATCAGGTTCTTGCAGACCAAGCGAGACGTAGTACAGCGATCCCAGTGCACTGCCGGAACAGTGGTAACCAAACGGCTCGCCGTGAGGTCCGGTAAGCTGGCAGGTTTTATCCGTGCTCGGCGCCGTCGGCAGTTGCCAGTTATTGTGCCCCAGAAAGCCCGCGCCATTATTGAGGGCATTCATCGCTGCGACCCATCGCACAGCGGTTGCATAATCCATCGAACCGGATTTGTTGATGTTGGGAACACCGAAGGATTGCTTGGCGGCGAGGTTGGCGTCGGCCAGCCAAGTGACTGCCAGGCGGGTGTCGTGCACGGTGAGGTCATCTTGACTCACTATCAGCGTGGATGCGTCCGCAACAGGCAATTGCGATAGATCGCCCGCGCCGTTAGATTGCTTGCTCAAGCTGTCTCTACACGCTGCGGCCAACTGTAGGCCTATCTGCGGCAAAGGACGGGAGGCCGGTCTCTTCGGCATTTGCCCAAGCACAATGGGATTGAAGCAGTCGAGGACAAGCCGCTCACCAATGGGACCACCCTGGACGAAGCCTGCGTTCTTGCACGCCGTTCGAATCTGTTGGCACGGAGCAGATTGAGCCCGCAACGGCGCGTTCACCGCCACGCCGATTGCAGCGCAAATCATACTTGCCGACAGGAGGCTTTCCCACTTCAGCCTCATACATTCCTCCAGGGCCTGTTGATGGAGCCTAAGATCAACGAGCGCCAGACATCGATGTACTCCAAGGTTGCCGGTTCATCGCGACTTCGCCTTGGTTTTGCCCTTGAGATTCAGCGCCACTGCGGCGCGAATGAGATTCTTCAAGGCCGCCTCATTCATCTTCTCGCCTTCGTGAATGTCGATGGCGCGCCGGACATTTCCCCCGAGGCTGGAGTTGAACAGACCTGCAGGGTCCGGCAACGCAGCGCCTCGGGCAAATGTCAACTTCACGACGCTCTTGTAGGTCTCTCCCGTGCAAACGATGCCGCCGTGAGACCAGACCGGAACTCCGGGCGATGTCGCCTTGGCCCACTTCGACTCTTCGACGATCCCGGGGTCGGCCTGGTGGATGAGTTCGCGCACCTTCGCGAGCGTCTTGCCGCGCCAGTCGCCAAGTTGGTTGATCTTCGCGTCGATGAATGCAGAGGCAGATTTTGCGGGGACGGACTTTTTCATGGGCACCTCCAAATGGTGCAACTATTTTCGCGCCGCTCGGGGTAACCTGCAACCTCGGCGCGAATGGATTGCTAACCGCTGGGTTCGTAAGGGGAAGCCGGTTGGCACTGCATGGCTCAGCGGAACTGCCTGCAGCGTTTCCCATCATCGCTTTCTGAATCCCTGCGATTGAAGTGCCATCCACACTGTTGTTCCCCGGCTCTCGGAATGAACTATCTTTCTCTTCGGTTTGCGCGTACAGTTCTGGCATGCAGACATAAGGCGGCCCGATCTCGGGGTCAAGCCTGCAAGGGAACCGTCTCAGCCGATCCCGCAGAACCGAGCCGTTATGTCGTACGTGGGCATCAACATCGGTGCATTGAGAGTGAAGGTGGTCGCGCTGCGGGGCAACGCCAGAAGCGCCCAGGTGATCGCCCACCAGGGACGCCCGCTGGAAACTCTGGAGCGGTTGCTGGCCGCGCCTGAATTCGCCGACGCAGAGTCCTTCGGCGTATCCGGTCAATTGGGCCATATTTCCGAGTTTGCCGCAATCCAGCGTGCTCTCTACGAATTGCGCGAACGCGCCGACGGCGAGTTTGACGCGGTGGCCTCCCTGGGCGGCGAATCGTTTCTCGCCTACACGCTCGCCGATGGCAGAGTCACCAATGTCTTGTCGCACAACAAATGTGCGGCGGGCAGCGGTGAATTCTTCGTGCAATTGATCGGCCGCATGGGGCTCGACATCGACACGGCCATCGCCCTCTCCTCTTCCGGCAACGTGGTGCCTTTGGCTTCCCGCTGCACCGTGCATTGCAAGTCGGATGTGACGCACAAGCTGAATCGGCACGAGGCCACGCCTGCCGACATCCTCAAGACACTGCACGAAAGCATGGCCGGAAAACTTGTCTCGCTTCTCGAGAAAGGACAAACCTCGTTGCGGCGCGTGCTGCTGATCGGCGGCGTGACGCGCAACGCCGCATTGCTCCAAGCGCTCGGCGAGAAACTTCCAGCTACCGAATTTGCCGTGCTGCCGGAGAGCGAGTGGTTTGAAGCGTGGGGCACCGCATTACTCACGCGCGACAACCCCGTTCACAAATCGCCGCAGCTTTCTCATCCGCCGTTCTTCGATACGCTGCCTCCTCTCTATCGCTTTGAAGACCAGGTGCAGGTGATGACCGCACCACCCATGCAGCCGCCACCCGGCGGTCCCATGGTTCTGGGAGTGGATGCCGGCTCGACAACCACCAAGGCGGTCCTGCTCGATCCCGCGACGCGCGCCATCGTGGCTTCGCATTACGCGCGCACGCACGACGATCCTGTGGCTGCGGTTCGTGACTGCGTGAAAGCGCTCATCGGCCAGGTTGGCAATCGCTCCGTGGGTCTGGTGGGCGTAACGGGCTCGGCCCGGGAAATGGTCGGCGCATGGTTGGGCACGGAGCGTGTCTACAACGAGATTTCAGCTCACGCAACTGGCGCAACCCACTTTGCCGCGGACGTTGACACCATCTTTGAAATTGGCGGCCAGGACGCCAAGTACATCTACCTGCGCAACGGCGTGCCCATCGGGTATGCGATGAACAACGCCTGCTCGGCGGGCACAGGTTCGTTTCTTGAAGAAAGCGCGCAGAGCGATCTGGGGGTTGGTGTCTCCGATATTGCGGACCGTGCTGTGGCAGCGCCCGCTCCCGTCAAATTCAAGGCCACTTGCGCGGCGTTTATCAACTCCGACATCCGCATCGCCCAGCAACAGGGCCAGGAGCGCGACAACATTCTTGCCGGGCTGGTGTACTCGATCGCCGATAACTACCTCACGAAAGTCAAAGGGCAGCGCCCCGTAGGGAAGAAGGTGCTTTTGCAGGGAGGAGTGGCCCTGAACCGGGCAGTTGGGTATGCATTCGCCCAGCGCGTAGGGCGTCCCATAGTGATCCCGGCCAACCCGGAGTTGCTCGGCGCTCTAGGCGTGGCGCTGCTAGCGCTTGACCGCGCGGGTGGCACGCTGGGCGCGGCCACCGATCTTGAATCTCTCACCGCGGCAGAGATGAAACTCGAGGGTCAATTCACTTGCCGGGCATGCAAGATGTATTGCAGTATCGAGCGCTTCGAAGTGGCTGGCCGCAAGTTTCCTTTCGGTGGCCGCTGCAGCCTCTATGAAAATGTTTGGAAGAGAAAGTCCCGCATCGCTCCGGCCCGGGACCTGGTCCAGGAGCGCGCCGCCATCGTCTATGGTGTTGCCAAACCTGCGGACCAGGAGCCCATTCACGAAGCCCCGGCCAAGCACGATCGGTGGGACGTTGGCCCCGCGCTTGAGGCCGCGCGGTCGTTTTTTGAGGAGTCATTCGGTCAGCCCAATGCAAAGCTGCGCACCTCGGAGACGCGCATTGGCATTCCTCGCGCGCTCACCACGCACTCCCTGTTCCCTCTGTATTCGTCATTCTTCTCCGCCCTGGGAATGGAAGTCGTGTTGTCCGGCGTAGACCCAAAGGGCGATCTCAAGTCGAATTCCGGCTTTTGTCTGCCCGCGCAAATTGCTCACGGCGCAGTTTTCGATTTGGTGCAAAAGGACCTGCGCCTGGTCTTCCTTCCGCAGTTAGCGCGCATGCCTCAAAACGGCTCTCCCAAGGACTCGTACCTCTGCCCCATCACGCAAGCCGGCCCTTATTTCCTGGCCAAGGCGTTTCCCGATACGCAGTTCCTGGCGCCCGTTCTGGATTTCTCCAACGGATACGCCAACAATTCGGCACTGATAGAGATGGCCGTGAACGAGTTGGGATTCTCGCGGGAGTCGGTCGATGAGGCCTGGCAAGTGGCCGTGCGCAACCAGACGGCAGCCGAGCATGCCCTGTTAGAGATGGGCCGCCAGGCTCTCGCGCAGGCCCTCGCAAGCGGCAAGCCCGCGATCTTGTTGGCGGGTCACAGCTATAACGCCTACACACCCGAGGCTTCGCAATCGGTGGGCAAAAAGCTCACCAGCATGGGCGTGCCCGTCATTCCCGCCGACTGCCTTGAGCCGGTCGGAGCGGGGCCAACGGCCTGGCATTTCGCAAATCAGATCATGAATGCGGCATGGCTCGCGAAACTGCATCCCAACCTTTTTCTCCTCAGTGTCAGCAACTTCAGTTGCACCATCGATGCATTCACGCACTCGTTGCTCGCATCGGAGCTCGGAGCAAAGCCGTATCTGATTCTTGAAATCGATGCCCACACCGCCGACGCCGGCGTGCAAACCCGTCTCGAGGCTTTCCTCGATGTCGTGGAAAACTATCGCGCGGCTCAACCCGGTCCCACCAGGCCCTTTGTCCCCTGCACTCTGCTCACAGACGGGGTCGTTCTCACTTCGGATGGCGAGCGAGTCAGGCTCACCGACTCGCGGGTTAAACTGCACCTCCTTAACTTCTCGCAATACCACGAGCAGTCCGCGGCCATGGCCCTCGGCTGGCTTGGTTTGCACGCGGGCCAGGAGGTCCCCATCGATCGTAGTCAGCTCGACCTGGGCCTCCAGTTCACCTCCGGCCGTGAGTGTCTTCCTTTGCCGCTCGCCATCGGACAACTCCTCAAAATCCTGCGCGATCGCAAACCCGGCGAGATCGTCGGCTTCTTCATGATGCGCGGTGGCGCTCCTTGCGCATCTGAAGCTTATTTGGAGTATTTCGAAAGGTTCATCGTCGAGCATCAATTGGCCGATGTATTCATGGTCTCCCCAGGTTCGGAAGACGGCTATCTCGGCTTCGGGTCCTCCATTCTGATGAACCATATGTCCCCGGCTATTTTGCTCGCGGACATCCTTGTCGAGATCGACAATGTTCTGCGCGTAGTGGGCGTTCCCGGCTGCATCAGGCAATTCCAGAAGGAGTGGAAGCAATTCCGGTTCGAGGCCAGAACGCTGGATGAATTCTCTTCCCGCCTGCCCGCATTTGTTGAGCGGTTAACCGAGCTGCCGCTGACGCGAGATCCCGCTGCCTGCCCCAAGGTGGTCGTCACAGGGGACTTCTTCGCCCGCTTCAGTCCATTTTTCATGGATGGAGTCCGCGATCTTTATGCTGCGCGCGGAATCATCCTCAAGCCCGTCGACCTGACCGAGTTATTTCTCTATGTCACTTATGACGGCATGAGAGAAATGGCCGATAACTGGGGACTGAAGCCGGGAGGCTTCGCTCTCGCCAAAGCCTGCACAAGGATGCTGGAACCCGATGGACAGCAGTATTTGCAGCAGTGGTGGGGATACCAGGCCGGAAGAAAAGCCGAGCAGCATTATCGCGAGATTTTTTCTGGTACGGGCCTGCTCATTTCCAGGCCTAACGACGTTGTTGCTGCCATTGAGACGAGCTCGAAGCATATCTCGCCGCGCATCTTCGGCGAAGTTACACCGACAGTTGGCCGGGGCTTGAATGCAGAATACGAGGGCTACGACGGCATCATTCTGATCGGGCCATTCAACTGCCTTCCCTTCAGGATCTCTGAGGCGATTCTCAAACCTGTCAGCATTCAACACGGCATGCCCCTTCTCAGCTATGAAACTGACGGCTGCGCTGTGACGCCCGCCGTCCTCAGGCAAGTGGACGTGCATATTCAGCAGGTTCTCGATCATTCCGACAGAACCCATTCAGCTCTGCTGCATTCGTAACGGGAAGCCGCTTGGCATGGCGTGGCCCTGGATGTGGGCGCGGGGCGCGGGTGCGGGAGGGCTGCCGATTTTCTCGCCAGCCTCCGGGAAAAGAAGCCCATAATAGGTACGCAGCGCAAGAGGACGATGGACTGCGCCAAATGGGCACGCCCTCTTGCCTGCACGTCAGGGGGCTCCGATGAAATCACTTCTGTGCGCAATTCTTATCGCAGCGACTGCGGCGGTGGCCGCGCAATCACCTTCCGCCAACACGGCCGATCAGGCTGAAACCGTGAAAGGCAGCAATGCCTTTGCGCTCGATCTCTACGCGCAACTGCGCACCCAGCCCGGCAATCTGTTCTTCTCGCCGGAAAGCATCTCCACGGCCTTCGCCATGGCCTACGCGGGAGCGCGCGGTGAGACGGCGACGGAGATGACGCGCGTTTTTCACTACACGCTGCCGCCGGAACGTTTACATCCTGCCATGGGCGCGCTGCTGGCCGGCATGAACGGCGCGCACCCGGGCTACGAACTGCACGTGGCCGACGCGCTCTGGGCGCAGCAGAATACAAACTTCCTGCCGGCCTACCTGAACCTGGTCGAGACCGATTACGGCGCCGGATTCCGCCAGGTCGATTTCAGTAAGTCGTCCGAAAGCGTCCGCGCCACCATCAACGCGTGGGTCGCTCAGCAAACCAACGACAAGATCCAGAACCTGCTGGGGCCCGGCACCATCACGCCGGCCACGTTGCTGGTGCTCACCAACGCCATCTACTTCAAGGGCGCATGGCTTGATCCGTTCAACCCGGCCAACACGGAGGTGGACGACTTTCATCTTTCCGCGAAGCAGACGGTAAAGACGCCGATGATGGACCGCACGGGCAGCTACAACTACTACGACGGCGGCACGTTTCAGGAAGTCGAACTGCCCTACCAGGGAGGCGATCTCTCTATGGTGGTGCTGCTGCCAAAGACGATCGATGGGCTCCCTGCTCTGGAAAAATCCTTTACCGCCGCCAACCTGAGCACGTGGCTCGACAAGCTGGCGCCCGCGCCCAAGGTGAACCTGGTGCTTCCGCTTTTCAAGGTGACCGATTCGTTCGACCTCGGGGGTACCCTGAGCGCGATGGGCATGGCGCAAGCCTTTGGCGACTCTGCGGATTTCTCGGGCATGACCGGCAAGCCGCTCTTCAAGATTTCGAGAGCCGTGCACAAGGCGTACGTGGACGTGAACGAGACGGGCACCGAAGCAGCCGCGGCCACAGCCGTGATGATGGTGGGCGAATCCATGATGGAGAACCGGCAGATCATCGCCTTCGATGCCGACCACCCGTTCCTGTTCCTGATCCGCGACACGACAACCGGGAGCATTCTGTTCCTGGGACGCGTGACCGATCCCACAAAATAATCCTGTCCGGAACCGCGTCCGCCCCAGTTTTTCACAAGCTTGAAAAATCGCTCTTGACAGCCCTGCCGTTTTGTGTGTTACATTCGGTAACACTATGGCAAGTAACACCCAATCCGGACATGATCCCGCGGAACTGGGAGAGCTGGAGAGGGATATCCTCTCCATCGTGTGGCGGCTCGGCGCAGTCACCGCCGAACAGGTGCGCGAAGAGCTCGACCGTCCCCTGAAGGACTCGACCGTGCGCACCGTGCTGCGCCGCCTTGAAGAGAAGGGCTACCTCGCGCACTCCGTCGAGAATCGCACCTTTTTGTATCGCCCGGCAGAATCGCGGCAGCGTGTGGCCGGCCGCGCCGTCAAACGCATTGTCGACTGGTTCTGCGAGGGCTCCGTAGAGGCGCTGCTGGTGGGCATGGTGGATTCGAAGGTGCTCGACCGCGCGGAACTGCAACGCCTGGCCGCGCGTATCTCCGAAGCGCGCCAACACGAAGACCGCACGGGTCACGCCGCCCACAGCAATGCAAAGGAGGCCCGCAAATGACCGTCGCCCCGCTGATCTCTGGCCCCGTGATCTCTGGCCCCATGATTTCTTTCCACGTCGCCTCCGCCCAGATCATCGTTGCCAAAGTCGTTTCTGAATTGCCCGGCGCCGCCCTGCGCTCACTCGCTCTCGCCATCGGCGTCTGGGTAATCCTGCGCCTCTTCCGCGTCCGCAACGTGCTCGCCCTCAAGTGTGCGTGGATGCTGGTGCTCGCCGCGGCCTTCTTGATGCCGCTGCTTTTGCCGATTGCATCGCGCCTGCCCCGCGCTACCTTGGTCCTGCCCGCCTTCCTGCATCGGTCCGCGCCGGGAATTCCCGCGCCGCTCTCCGAACAGAGAGTAGCCCCGCAAGCGTCGCAGCCCATCGCACCGCCCGCGCCGCACCGCTCCGCCAAATCCGCGGCGAGCCGCCCGCATAAAACCGGTTCCCCGGCAGTCGTGCCCGCCGACTTCACCGTTCTCCCTTCTCCGGAAACGCCCGCTCGTACGGTACCCGCGTTTCAATTCCTTTCGGCCGTCGAGGCCGCTGCGCTTCTCTACCTCGCCATCTCCGGCCTGCTTCTTGTCCGGCTCGTTTATGGCCTCATTCGCGCCTTCCTTCTCTGGCGATCGGCTCGGCCGGTCTCAGCAGAGCTAATTGCTGCCCACGGCCTTCATCTGCGAGCCAGCGCCGCCGTCTCCTCACCCGTCACGATTGGTTTTTCTGTCGTCCTGCCCGCGGACTACATGGCCTGGGACAGCGAGAAACTGCGCATCGTTCTCGCCCACGAGCGTTCCCACATCCGTCGGGGCGATTTCTATTTGCAGGCCCTTGCCGGCCTCTACGCCGCCATCATCTGGATCAGCCCGCTGGGATGGTGGCTCAAACGCCAACTCTCCGATCTGGCTGAGGCCATCAGCGACCGCTCCGGTCTTGAAGAAGCGGCCAGCCGCGCCTCCTATGCCCGGATCCTCCTCGAATTCGCGGTCGCGCCGCGCCCAACCTTTATCGGAGTCGCCATGGCCCGTTCATCGAATCTCTCGCATCGTATCGAGCGCCTGTTCAACGACCGCGCATTCCGCCAGGCCTTCACCGCAAGCCGCCGTACGCTTGCCACCGCCTTGCTGGTTCCCGTGGTGCTGTTTGCCGCCACTACGCTGGTGCGTGTGGAGGCCGCAGCGCAAACGCCGCAAACCGCGTCCGCTCCGAGCCAGACGCCGGCCGCAAGCCAGTCACCCGCGCAGCCCGCAGCCCCTTCTGACGCAGCGCCCGCCGCGCCCGCCGCACCCGAGGCCGTGCCAGCTCCGCCACAAGCGCCAGCGCCGAGCTCCCCTGCAACGCCTGCGACCCCCGCTACGCCAGCGTCACCTGCGCACGTTGACGTTCCTCCCGTTCATGTCGATGGGCCGGCGGTTCACGTAAATGTGCCTGCGCAACACATCAATGTTCCGGCCGTCCACGTAAACGTGCCGGCGCAACATATCGATGTTCCGGCCCAGCATATCGACGTGCCCGCTGTGCATGTCGACGTGCCGGCTCAGCACATCGACGTACCCGCTGTGCACGTAGATGTGCCGGCGCATCGTATCGACCTTCCGGCTCAGCACATCGATGTGCCTGCTATCCATATCGATGTGCCGCCATCAGGAACGCCGAGCGACTCCGATGACCGTGCATCGAACGGTTCAGGCGGCGGGTTGCTTGCCATGCTCAATAATTTCGGCCACGCTCTGTTTTTCCGCGCGAGTATTGCCGACCCGTCCGACGCCACTTTCGACCGCAACTTGACGTTCAACGGCAAGCTGGATCTCTCGGTCGCCACCGGTTCCGGATCCATTACGTTCACACGCGGCCCCACCAATCAGATCCATATTCACGGGATCGTCAAGGTGAATCAGAACGGCGATCCGGCCCAGGCGCAACAGATTGCCGCTAATCCTCCCATTGAGCAGCAAGGAAACACGATCAACATTGGCGGTCACCAGGAGAACCTGCACAACATCAGCATCTCCTACGAAATCGAGGCGCCGGCCGACACAGCGCTCAATGCCGCTACTGGTTCAGGCAACATCGCCGACACCGGCGTTGGGCAGGACGCAAAGTTGACCACCGGCTCCGGCAACATCACGGCCACCGGAATCGAGGGCGGCTTCAAAATCCAGACGGGTTCCGGCAATATTGCAATCGACGGTTCCGGCCAGGGCGATGCAAAAGCGCAGACCGGTTCGGGCAATATCGATTTGAAAGGCGTGCATGGATCGCTCCAGGCCCAAACGGGCTCTGGCGCGATCAAGGCTTCCGGCACACCTTCTTCGCCCTGGAAGATCCAGGCTGGATCCGGGTCCATTGAGCTGTCGACGGGCAACGCGCCAATGGATCTCGACGCATCCACCGGCTCGGGAAAAATCTCCACGGACAACCCCATGGCGACGCAAGGCTCCGAGGACCATCACCACCTGCACGTGCAATTGAATGGCGGCGGACCCGAGGTCCGCGTTCAAACGGGCTCAGGAAGTATTCGCGTCGACTAGAAGCTGTTTCATAACTCCGCTTTGAATGGGCACGGCTTTAGCCGTGCCGCAAAACGAGGCCATGCCATTTCCTAATCCATTCTAAGTACGCGGGCGGGTTCGATAGTTCGAACCCGCCCGCGAGTTGATGGCTGAAAGCTGACAGCTAAAAGCTGTTCCTATTTCCCGTTGTTTAGTTTGACCAGCTTCGCCTCAAGCAGCGCCTCGATCACCTTCAGCGCTTCGAGCACCGATTCCGAAACCGGCTCGTCGACCTGCACCACGGCCAGCGCTTTGACAGGCTTGACCCCCGCACGCTCGCGGCCCAGCGCAAAGTTGGCGATGTTGACGCCCTGCTGACCCAGAATCGTGCCGATGCGCCCGATCACGCCGGGTACGTCGAGGTTGCGGCAAACCACCAGTGTGCCCTCGAGCGGCGCTTCTACGTCGATGCCGTCGAATGCCAGCAGCCTCGGCTGCTCGCCGTGAATCACGGTGGCGCTGGCACGGCTTTCACCCTGCGCCGTGTGCAGCACCACGGTGAGCACTGTGGCTGCGCCGCCGCGATGGCTCTCTTCCTTTTCTTCGTGCACGCGAATGCCGCGCTCTGCGGCCACGGCAGCCGCGTTGATGCGGTTCACATTCTCCGAGCCCTGCAGCAAGCCGGCAATGGCCGCGTTGCGCACCAGCTCCGTCTTGCCTTCGGCCAACGCGCCGCCGTAGATGAGCGCGATGGACTCGATGCCTCCCTTGCCCGCTTGCGCGAGAAACGATCCCAGACGGCTGGCAAGTTCGATGAACGGCGCGAGCTTCACGTACTCCTCGTGGCTGAGCGAGGGCAGGTTTACAGCGTTCTGCACCACGCCGAGCTTGAGATATTCGCGCACCTGCTGCGCAATCTGTATGCCCACAGCCTCCTGCGCCTCGGCGGTAGATCCGGCGATATGCGGCGTGAGAATCACGTTGTCGAGGCTGAAGTAGGGCGATTCTTTCGGAGGTTCAACGGTAAACACGTCGAGCGCCGCGCCAGCCACCTGGCCGCTCTGGAGCGCAGCCGCCAGATCCGCTTCGACCACCAGCTCGCCGCGCGCGCAATTGATAATGCGCACGCCCTTCTTCATGGCGGCGAGAGTTTTGGCGTTGACGATGCCGTGGGTCTGCGGCGTAAGGCCCACGTGGAGCGTCAGGTAGTCTGCCTTGGCAAAGAGTTCTTCGATGGGAACCAGGGTAATGCCGTTCTCGCGGGCTATGGCCGCGGAGACAAACGGATCGGTGCCGAGTATCTCCATGCCGAAGCCGCGCGCGCGCCGCGCCACATCGATACCGATGCGCCCCAGGCCGAGAATGCCGAGGATCTTGCCGCGCAGCTCCAGGCCCTGCAGATTTTTCTTCTCCCATTTGCCGGCGTGCATGGTCGTGTTCGCCGCAGGCAGCTTGCGGGCCAGCGCGATCATGAGGCCGATCGTCAGCTCGGCAACCGCAACCGCGTTCGCGCCCGGCGTATTCATCACCACAATGCCGCGGCGCGTGGCGGCTTCAGCGTCGATGTTGTCCACGCCCACGCCGGCGCGGCCAATCACGCGCAATTTGGGCGCGTGCGCCATCAGCGCGTCGTCCACCTGCACGGCGCTGCGCACCACCAGCGCGTCGGCATCGGCAAGCGCCGCCGGCAAGCCATCGGGCAGCTGATCGTGCGTCTTCACATCCCATCCCGGCTCGGCCGCAAACACGGCCAGCGTCGCCGGAGAAACCTTCTCCGCCAGTACGATCTTCATGGCTGCTCCCCTATTCCTTTCATCGCCCGCAGTAGCGGATGCTTTCTCGTAATCGTCAAAGCGAATGCCCTGCTGCTCGCAGAGCAAGTCGAACATGCGCACCACCGCCGCGTGCGGCTTGCCCTCACCGCGCTCATACTTGGTGAGCGAGTTGGGATGCACGCCCAACCGCTCCGCCATTTCGTATTGAAAGAGGTCGAGCTGCTTGCGCGCGATCAGCAGCTTCTCGGCAAACGTCAGTTCGGGCATGAAAAACAGCTCCTAGCCTCTAGCTCCTAGCTACTAGCCACTAGCCAAAAACTGGGACAACGCTAATTTCGGCGCAATTCAGTCGCGTTTTTTGCGCCCTTACTGTTGCACGCGCAGGACACCACGGAATTGAACCGGTGCATCGACGAGCTAGCAGCTAGAAGCTAGGAGCTAGAAGCTGCCTTTGCATACACTTCCTGCGCCGCGGCCACCGCCTGGCCCCACTCGACCGGCAGCCCCAGCGTGTCCTTTGCGATAAATTCCATCGCGCCCAGCAGCGCCACGGTGTCGAGATAGTCGAAGTAGCCGAGGTGCGCCACGCGGAAGATCTTGCCCTGCATCTCGCCCTGGCCGTTGGCCGCTATCAACGCAAACTTTGCCTTCAGCGCCTTCACCACCGCGCCCGAGTCCATCCCCTCCGGCACGGCAACCGCCGTGGCCGCAGCCGCCGGCGCAGTAGGCGCAAAGAGCGTGAATCCCAGCGCCACCAGGCCCGCGCGCGTCGCCTCCGCATTCACATGCGCGTTGTCGATCAGCGCCATGCGGCCCTTTTCGAGATCGCCGCCCGCCTGCCCGGCAATGTAGTCGAGCGCCGCGCCCAGTCCCGCCACCAGCGCGACCGCCGGCGTGTAGGCGCTCTCGCCCTTCACCGCGTTCTTGCGCTCCTTGCGCAGGTCGAAGTAGTAGCGCGGATTCTTGCTGCTCTCCATCGCCGCCCACGCCTTTTCGCTCACGCTTAAATAGGCGAGACCCGGCGGAATCATCACCGCCTTCTGCGAGCCGCCGATGAGCACGTCGATGCCCCAGCCGTCCACGTCAAAATGCGTCGTCCCGAGGCCGGTAATCCCGTCGACCACGAGCAATGTGTTGGGCGCAATCTCGTCGCGCAGCTTGGCAATGGCCTGGACATCGTGACGCACAGCCGTCGAAGTCTCGGTGGCCTGCGTGTAAATCACCTTGTGCTCTGGCTTGATGGCAGCTCGCACCTGCTTGAGGTCGAACGTCTGCCCGTAGGGCGCAGTCACCACGTCCGGCTCGCAATTGAACGCCTTTGCCAGGCCCGTCCAGCGCTCGCCAAACTTGCCCGCCGTCAGCACCAGCACCTTGTCGCCCGGCGAGGTCAGGTTCGACACTGACGCCTCCATGGCGCCCGTACCGGAACAGGCCAGCAACAGCACATCGTTCCTGGTGCCCACAAAAACCTTGAGCTGCGCCAACACCTTTTGGAAAAGGGCGCGAAACTCTGCCGTGCGGTGGTGAATGTCAGCCGCCGCCATGGCAAACTGGGCTGCCGGAAGCAGCGGCGTCGGGCCGGGAGTATAAAGGCGCGTTTTGCGGATCATGGCTTTTCCTCGTTTTTCCTGGTTTTCGAACAGTTCGACCGTGGTTCGAGAGACTTTATCAGACCACCAACTCACATAATACACACTTTTGTGGTTTTTGTGATTGTCTCGCTGTGAAAATCGGTTTTGGGACTTCGACCGGGGAAAATCCTCCCATTTTGCTCCCGAATCGCCTTAATCGTTACAATCACCCTTTGGCCTGCCTCGCCTCCACGATCGCCGGCCTGATAAGCCTCTAGCTAGGAGCTAGAAGCTAGCAGCTAGGAGCCAAAAAATGTCCGAACAAGGCGCACTCGAAGTCTTAATCAGTCAGCAGATGGTCACCGCCATGAAAGCCCACGACGCAGAGCGCCTCGGCACATTGCGGCTGATCAAGTCCGCGCTGATGAATAAAGAAATCGAGAAACGCGCAGCGCAGAAGCAGATCGAAGCCTCCCTGACCCAGCCCGAATCCGAGCAGGTTCTCTCGAGCATGATCAAGCAGCGGCGCGACTCTATCGAGCAGTTCACCAACGGCAACCGGCTGGATCTGGCGACTAAGGAAGCCGCCGAGATCGTCGTCATTGAGGAGTTCCTGCCCAAGGCGCTCGACGAAGCGGGACTGGCGAAGCTGGTCGCGGAGACCCTCGCCGAGCTCGAGACCACGCTCGGCCGCAAGCCCAGCCAGAAAGAAATGGGCCCGGCAATGAAGGCGGTACAGGCCAAGCTGCAAGCCGCAGGCGTGCGAGCCGACGGCAAAGCCGTCAGCGAGCTGGTGAAAAAGGCGCTCGCGACCTAGCTTTCAGGGGCTTTGCTTTGGAATCTGAGGCTTCTGGCCCCAAATTGTCAAAACTGCGGCGAATGACAATCCATAAATGGTCATACTGAACTAAATGGCAGTTCAAACTTTGCCGTTCCTGCATCAGCGGACCCCGTAACTGAACCGGGAGTCAACTCTTCCCCGCTCCAGAGCGGTCTCCCTAGCCGAAACTTATCCCCCCACTCGGGGTTTGCTGGATTAGCCCTCCCCGGCTCTGCCGGGATACTCTGACGCGGACGTGCCGGACCCCGCAGGCGATGGGAAGGGCGCGGCCGCTGAACGGCTCCAGGCGAGTGGCCATCCGGCGGGCCCAGCCTGGAACGGACTGTGAGGGATCATGAGAACCGCATCGAACCTGTGCGCTTTCGTTTCCAGGGTTCCGAGCGCCGCGATCGTCTTGGCAGTCGTCGCTCTGGCCGCCGCACCCGCGTTCCTCACCGCTCAGCAGGCCTATCAACCTTATTCCTATCCAGCGTCGCCGAACGGTGCTCCCAGCAACACCTACGCGCAGCCCTCTCCGCAGTCCAATTACGCGCAGCCGCAGGTTCAGCAGCCACAATACGGCTACGCGCAGCCGCAGTATCAACAGCCGCAGGTTCAGCAGCCACAATACGGCTACGCGCAACCGCAATACCAGCAGCCGCAAGATCAGCAGCCTCAGGTTCCGGCGCAGCCCTCCCCGCAAGAACCTTACGAAGCGCCCTATCCCGATCAGCAACTGTCCCAGCCAGCCGTCCCGTCGCAGTCTCTCACCGCCGACCAGCTTGAGCAGCTTCTCGCGCCCATCGCACTCTATCCCGACGCACTCTTGGCGCAGATTCTCACCGCGTCCACCTATCCCGCGCAGGTAGCCGTAGCCGACCAGTGGTTGCAGCAGATGCGCGCGCAAGGCTATGGCTCGCCCGACCAGATTGCCGCCGGAGCCGATGCGCAGGGCGACTGGGATCCGAGCGTGAAAGCGCTCACCGCATTCCCCGACGTGCTCGACTTGTTGAACCACGACCTCGACTGGACCACGGCCCTCGGCGATGCCTACTACAACCAGCCGCAGGACGTAATGCAGACCGTCCAGGTGTTGCGCGATCGCGCCCAGCAGGCCGGCAACTTGCAAACCACGCCGCAGGAAGACGTGACCGGCAACCAGGGTTACATCGACATTGCGCCGCCCAACCCGGAGGTCGTCTACGTTCCCACCTACGATCCGTGGGATGTGTACGGCGCGCCCATTGCCCCATATCCCGGTTTCTCGCTCGTCGGCCCGCTGGGTTCGTTCTTCGGCGGCCTGCCCATTCAGTACGGTCTGAGCTTCGCGCTCGACGCCTTCGATCGCACGCCCTTCGGCCTGCTCTCATGGGGCCTCGACTGGATGGCGCACGGCGTGCTCTTCCATCACTCCGGCTACTTCACCGCGAGCGCCTCAGTGCACGACTGGGGCCTGCCCCGCGGCGGCCCACGCGCGTATAACGGAGCCTACAACGGCTGGCGTCAGAATCAGCGCGCGCCCGGTGGCTACGGCAATTCCGACCGGCGCTATCAGACGCCGCAAAACTCGTATCAAAATTCCAATCAGCGCGGCACCGCGTACGGCAATCGCGCACCGGCGCAAAACTACACGCGGCAGCCCGAGCCAACTCGCGAGCCCGCTCGCCCCGATGCGTATTCGTACCGCGGCGCACAGCAGCCGGCGTACGGTTCTACGCATCCCGCGCTTCCCGCGCAGAACTACGAGCGCCCCGCGCCGCAGAACTACGCATATCATCCGCAGACCTACCCCAACCGGGCGCAGACATATTCGAATCCCGCGTACGCAAACCGGTCGCAGACCTTCAGCAATCCGGGCTACGGCTACGCGAACCGGTCGACACAGGCTTATTCGGGACAGGCTTATCGGCAGCAGAATTACGCGGCGCGACCCGCATACGGGTACAGCAATTCATATCCGTCGTATCGCGCGCCGCAGACGAATTCGCGCGCCTATTCCGGCCGCTCCTATGAGCCCTATGGCAATTCGATGGCGCGCAATGAGTCCGGCGGCTTTCGCGGATTCAGCACTCAAAAGCAACCGAAGTTCAGCGCGCCGAAATTCCAAGCTCCCAGGAGCTACGGCGGCGGCCATTTCAGTGCGCCCAGGACTCCCAGCATGAGCCGCTCAGGCGGTGGTGGAGGGCGCCGTCGCTAACTCGCTCACTCGCTCATCCTTCGCGGGTGCGCCTCATGCAGCTCCTCGTAGAGCTCGTCGACTTTCTCCTTAGCCCGCGCCAGCGCTTTTCTTCCCGCGGCAGTAATCCTGTACATCTTCCTGCGTTCTCCGTCGCCCTGACGCACGGCCTTCAACAGCCCCGCGTGTTCCAGTCCGTGCAGCAACGGGTAGAGCGTCCCCGGCCCGATGCGATAGCCGTGATGCGCGAGCTCTTTCATCATGGCGAGACCAAAGATCGGCTCCTGGCGCGCGTGCAGCAGCACGTGAATGCGAATCAGACCGTAGAAGAGTTCGCGCTTGTGATGCATGACAAAACCCACTATACAGGTGTTTACACAATTTTTCCTTGACGATGATCGAAGTTCGATATAAGGTTTGCGGAAGATGGCTTTTCCAGCGGCGCACCCTTCCCTTGCCCGGAAGAAATCCACGCTGTCGCACGGCGGCAAGCGCCTCGGTCTTGCCGCGCTCGCGCTCTTCCTCTTTGCAACGGCGCAGCTCCGCGCGCAAGGCCCTCCCTACCAAACCGACGATCCCGTCCCCGTCGATCTGCATCACTACGAGTTCTACATCTTCGGCGGCGTCGACGGCACCCCGGCAGAAATGGACTCCACAGGTCCGGCATTCGAGTTCAATTGGGGCGCCATTCCCCGCGTACAGCTCCACGCCATCCTGCCCTGGGGCGTAGTCGCTCCGTCGAACAATCCTGTCTATCTTCCCGGCGGCACGGGCCCAACCGAATTCGGACTCACCGACATGGAACTGGGCGCCAAGATCGCGTTCATCAAGGAGACAAATCACATTCCGCAGATCGGCAGCTTCACGATGTTTGAAATGCCCACCGGCAACTACGACAACGGCCTCGGCGTGGGCAAGGTCTGGTACAAACTGCCCATCTGGCTGCAGAAGAATTCAGGCAAATGGCTTTTTGACGGAGGCGGCGGCTACCAGGTCGTTCCCCAGGCCAACTACCGCGATTTCCCCTACACCGGCTGGCTCATCAAGCGCGAGTTGAGCGAGCAGTGGGAGATGGGCGCGGAGATCTTCGCGCATGGGCGCGAGGGTTTTGCGGCCGCGCAAACTGAGCGCTCGGCAATGATCGATGTTGGCGGCTACTACCACTTCAAGCACAATACGAACGAGCAGTTTCTGTTCTGCTACGGCCACTCCGTCGCGGGGCAAACCGAAAACTACGCCTACGTAGGCATGTACTGGACGTGGGGCAAGGACTCAAAGGGCGCGTCGCCCGACGAGCAGAAGGCATCTGCGGGCAACGCGTTCTTCCCCACGCCGCCCGGCAGAAACGGGCTGTAACCCCGCCGTACCCGGAACGATGGAAATGAAAGGATGGTCTACATTGAAATCACGGCGCGCAGTCTCTGGACTCTCAT
>JBEKAS010000043.1:0-20770 GCA_050015795.1 Occallatibacter sp.
TCGCTTGAGAATTTGGCGCGCAGATCGGCAACATCGTTGAAGCGCACGAACTCGACGCCGGGCACCACGGGCGCGAAGGGCTCGCGGTACTTCTTCTTGTGCGTGGTCGACATGGAGCCGAAGGTGCGTCCGTGGAAACTCTGCTCGAGCGCCAGAAATTTCGTCCCGATTGTCGGGCCCTCGCTGCACTTCAGTCCCGCGTATGCGCGCGCCAGCTTGAGCGCGCCCTCCCAGGCTTCCGTGCCGGTGTTGGCGAAGAAAGCGCGGTCGAGGCCGGTGCGCTCCGTGAGGCGCATCGCGAGTTCCGCCTGCCCCTCGTGATAGTAGAGGTTCGAGGTATGAATCAGAGCGCGGCTCTGGCGGGCAATGGTCTCCACAATTGCAGGATGGTTGTATCCCAGTGCGTTGACGCCGATGCCGCTGAGCAAATCCAGATAGCGATCGCCCTTCTCATCGATAATGTACACGCCTTCGCCATCTACGAAGAGGATGGGGCTGCGATCGTAAGTGGTCAGCAGCAGCCGCGCTTCCGCGGCGCGAATTTGTTCGAGCTTCGTCATCGATAAACCTCCTAGGCCACCATCACTTCTGTGCCGTGCGCCACACGCGAGTTGCACAGGTCGGGCAGGGAACTGGCCGCTTCTGCGGGCAAAATCCGTACGCGTTTTACGCCATTCAAAAGTGCCTCGCGGCAGGCGCCCAGCTTGGGCAACATGCCTCCGGAGATGACGGCGCTTTTAGCCATCTCCGCAATTTGATCAATCGATAACCATCGCAGCACCTCGCCGTTGGCGCCTTTCACGCCGGGAACATCGGTGAGGAAAACCAACGCATCGGCGCGGCAGGCGATGGCGCAGGCCGCGGCCATCTCGTCGGCATTGATGTTGTAGTACTCGCCGTCGAAACCAAGCGCCATGGAGCAGAGCACGGGCACGCCATTCAACTGCCAGATGGCCTCAAGCCAGCGCACGTCGCTGGCGGCAATCTCGCCCACGTAGCCGAGATCGGGGACGGTACGTTTCTTGCGCGCGCAGAAGATCATGCCATCGCCGCCGCAAAGGCCGACCGCCGGCTGGCCCAGCGCGCTCAGCGCGGCTACCAGGCCTTTATTCACGCGCCCGGCAAAAACCATCAGGGCGGCATCGCGGGTCTCGGCATCGGTCACGCGCAGGCCGTCGATGAACTCGCTCTGCTTGCCCAACGCCTTTAACGTGCGGGTCAACTGCACGCCGCCGCCATGCACCACGGCCACCTGGTTGCCGTCGCGCACCAGCTCGGCGATGGCCCGCGTGCATCCTTCTAGCAGTGCCGGAGTTTCCAGGCCCGCGCCGCCTAACTTGACCACGTACTTCATTCACAACCCTCCGCGGCGAGTTTCATTCGAGACCTTCCGATTCCGGCCAGCCCTCGATCACGTTCAGGTTCTGCACGGCCTGGCCGGCAGCACCTTTCAGCAGGTTGTCGAGGCAACTGACGATGATGGCGCGCTTGCCGCCGGCATCGAGTTGAAAGCCAATGTCGGCATAATTCGTCCGCACCGAGTACTGAATCTGCGGAAGCGCTTTTTCGTAGAGCCGAACCATGGGGCTGCCGGCAAAAAACTCGCGATAGACGCGCGCCACGCTCTCTCGCGTCTGCGGCTTCTTGAAGCGCACGTAGATCGTCGTTAGAATGCCGCGCGGAATCGGCAACAGGTGCGGCGTAAAAATGATTTCCTCGCCCGAAACGCCGATCTGCTCCAGCAACTCGCCGGTATGGCGATGAGCAAAGACGCCGTACGCGGAAAGATTGTCTGCCGCATACATGAAGTGCGTTTTTGCGGTAGGAGCCTTGCCCGCGCCGCTCACGCCGCTCTTGGCGTCGGCAACGATGCCGTGCTCAAGGTCGACGAGTCCGGCCGCCACCAGTGGTTTTAGCGGCAGTATGATCGAAGTCGCGTAGCAGCCGGGATTGGCGATCAGGC
This sequence comes from Occallatibacter sp., assembly GCA_050015795.1. Taxonomy (GTDB): domain Bacteria; phylum Acidobacteriota; class Terriglobia; order Terriglobales; family Acidobacteriaceae; genus Telmatobacter. Next base: position 1,964 of record JBEKAS010000043.1, read on the forward strand.
TTGCGCCGACAATCTGCTTGCGATGCAGCTCAGGCATGCCATAAATCGCCTGCGCCTGCGTGGCCGCGGCCAGCTCGGAACCCTCGTCCGCGAAGGCATACACGGCGCGATTCGCAGGATCCGTCAGCCGCCAGGCTCCGCTCAAATCGATCACGCGTATTCCGCGCTTGATCGCCTCGGGAACCCACTCGCGCGATTGCTCGTGAGGCGTGGCCAAGAACAGCACATCCACGCCGCGCGTGCTGAGAAGCTCCCAGGAAAACGGCTCCATCTTCAGTGCGCTGCTTCCGTTGTTGTCGCCGAGCTGGGGATGAATCTCTGCGAGCGGAACGCCGCCACGTTCGAGGTCCTTGCCTTCCACGCGCCCTGCAAATACCGGCGGCTTGCCGTGCAGACGGGGATGATGCAGCAGGAGCCGCGCCAACTCCGCGCCGGCGTAGCCTGTCACTCCCACGATCGCTGTCTGAATCGTCTTCGTCATGCTTGCAATATCGTCCTTAACCGGGCAGCCACTTCACCCGCCTGTCGTGCGTCCGTGCAAATCACCAGAACCGTATCGTCGCCGGCGATGGTGCCGGCCACCTCCGGCCAATTCTCGCGGTCCAGGGCCGCCGCCACCGGCTGCGCTCCACCCAACACCGTGCTCACCACCACCTGATTCATCGCCTGCTTCACGCGAAGGCCAAAACTGTCGAGCATTTCTTTCAGTGTGATCGGTTGATCGTCTTCCGCCACGGCAGGCGCGGACCCCGCGCCGTTGCCATTGGGAAGCGAGTATCCGCGCGGCCCTTTGAACAGTTGCAACGCGTGCATGTCGCGTGAAAGCGTCGCCTGGGTCACGTGGATGCCGCGCCGTCGCAGTTTGCGTCGAAGTTCATCCTGGCTGGTCACGGGAGTGTCGGCCAGCACTTCGCGGATTACGTTCAGGCGTTGGGTTTTCACGGGTCCTTCCCCTTGCGGTCAAAGCAAAGGCGCGGTCCGCCAGGCGGAAACCGCATTTGAATAAATATACAACAGATGTGTATAAGTATGCAAGTCTGATTTTGCCGAGGGAAAATGCCCGGAAACGGGTTTTCGCCCGGCATCGCGGCTGCCTCCAGCCGCTTGCCATTGATCGCCGCGCAGTTCCGCGCGAGACTCACTTCAGATCGCGCCAGTTGGGCCCGAAGGCGAGGTCGGCGACAAGCGGGACTTTTAGTTTTACGACTCCCTCCATCTCGGCCCGCACCAGAGAGGCGACTTCGTCGGTTTCCGCCAGCGGCACCTCGAAGAGCAACTCGTCGTGCACCTGCAGCACCATGCGCGTCTGCAGCTTCCGCTCGGCGAGCTTGCGGTCGAGCGAGATCATGGCCAGTTTGATCAGGTCCGCGCCGGTGCCTTGCAGCGGGGTATTGATGGCCGTGCGCTCGGCAAATCCGCGCTGATTGGGATTGCGGCTCTCAATGTCGGGAATCGGCCGCATGCGCCCGAACATGGTACGCACACTGCCGTCGCGGCGCGTCTGGGCGAGGGTTCGATCGATGAATTCCCTGACGCCCTGATAGCGCGCAAAATAGCGGTCGATGTAGGCCTTGGCCTCGGCTTGCGGAATGCCCAACTGAGCGGCCAGCCCGAAGGCGGAAATGCCGTAGACGATGCCGAAGTTCACTGCCTTGGCGCGATTTCGCGTCTCCTTGCTCATGGTTTCGGCGGCGACGCCGAAGACCTCGCTGGCGGTGAGCGTGTGAATATCGATGTTCTCCGCATAGGCGCGCATCAGCAGCGGATCTCCGCTGAAGTGCGCAAGCAAGCGCAACTCGATCTGCGAGTAGTCGGCGGAGAGGAGCTGTGTTCCGGGCGCGGCAGTGAAAGCGGCGCGAATTTCGCGGCCCAGCTCGCTGCGGATGGGAATGTTTTGCAGATTGGGATTGACCGAAGAGAGCCGTCCGGTGGCCGTGGCCGCGGCTTGAAACGTGGTATGCACGCGCGATTCGCTGTCGGCCAGGAGCGGCAACGCGTCAACGTAGTTTGATTTCAGCTTCGATAGATGCCGGTACTCGAGCACCAGCCGCGGCACTTCGTGCTTTTCCGCCAGGAACTCAAGCACGTCCACAGCGGTCGAAACGGATTTACCTTTGCCGCGGCTGGCCGGGGCGGGCAAGCCGAGATCGGTAAACAGCACGGCGCCAAGTTGTTTCGGCGAATTGATATTGAAGCGCTTTCCCGCGAGCTCGAAGATGCGGTCGCCCACGCGCGTCAACTCACCACCGAACCGCTCCGAAAGCCTGCTCAATGCAATTGTGTCGATGCGCACGCCGGCCAGCTCCATGCGAAAGAGCACAGGCGACAGCGGCAGGTCGATGTCCCTGTAGACGCGCAGCACGCCGGCCTTCTCAGCCTCTTCGCGCAGCGCCGGGACGAGCGCACAAATGGCCGCGGCCGATGCGGGCAGCGAGTCAGGAGGTGGCTGACCATGGCGCGCGGCCACGTCGGCCAGCGCTTGCGTGGAATGCGTGGGATTGAGCGCGTACGAGAGCAGCATCGAATCGTCCACCGGGCCACGCAGCGCCACGCCCATTTCGCCCAGAACGTGCAGGGCCAGCTTCCAGTCGTGCACGCGCTTGGGTACGGAAGCGTCTTCAAACAGAGCGCGCAACTCCGGCGTGAGGGGCAAGCGCAAAGCGCGTGCCGGATCGGCGCAGACTCCCACGCTGAAGTGGATCTTCTTCTCCGCGGCTTCAGCGATATCGAGCAGCGACGGAACGGCAGCCGGCTCTTCTTCTTCCGCTTCGTTGGGCGCGGGCTCGACGGCATCGAGCGCGAAGGCGAAGCCGTGCTCGCGTGCGGCAGCGTAGAAGGCCGCGGATTGGTCGGCCGTCGGTTCGTCGATCAATTCGATCGAAGCTCCGCCCGCCGCAGGCGCCAGGTCGCGCAGCATCGACGTGAACTCAAGCTCCGTGAAGAGCGCGCGGGCGGCTTCAAGATCCGGCGGCTGCGTCTCCATCGCGTGCAGGTCGAGTTCGAGCGGCACGCGGCAATCAATGGTGACGAGTTCCTTGGACAGGAGGACGGCATCGCGATTCTGCTCGAGCGACTCGCGGTAGGCCTTGCGCTTGACCTCCGCGGCGCGGTCCAGCACTGCCTCCACACTGCCGAATTCCTTGATCAGCTCCACGCTGCCCTTGTCGCCAATGCCGGGCGCGCCGGGAATGTTGTCGACCGCGTCGCCGCGCAGGGCCATCACGTCGACAACTTTGCCGGGCGGCACACCCAGCGTTTCTTCCACCTTGGCGGGATCGAGGATCAGGTTGTCCTTCTGGGGATTGAGGATCTTCACCTGCGGCGTGACCAGCTGCATCATGTCCTTGTCGCCGGAGACGATGAAGACCTCGTGCTCGTGCTCGGCAGCTTCGCGCGCCAGGGTGCCGATCACGTCGTCGGCCTCAAAGCCCTCGGCTTCGAGGATGGGAATGCGCAGCGCCTCCAGCGCGCGGCGGATGTAGGGAATCTGGCGGCGCAGGTCCTCGGGCATGGCCTCGCGCTTGGCCTTGTAGCCTTCGTAGCTCACTTCGTCGAAGCTCTGCGACTTGCTGTTCCATTTACGCAGCGGTCCCATCGTCCGCGCGCGCTCGTCGCGAAAGACTTCGCCGCTCACGTCGAAGACCGCGGCAAAGTATTTAGGCTCAAAGTCCTGGCGCAGTTTCTTAATCATGTTCACGAACACGTAAGTGGCCGCCGTGGGCAGGCCGGAGCGCGTGGACATGGGCCGACTGTGCTGCATCGCGTGGTAGGCGCGGAAGATGAACGACATGGCGTCGAGCAGGAAGACAGGCGGCTTGGAGGGTTCGCTCACGCTTGTGAGGATAGCAGGGCGCGAAGGGGTCAGGTGTCAGGTTTCAGAAACCAGAGCTACGAGTTGCCGGCCTCTGACACCTGACACCTGAAACCTGACGCCTGTCACGCAATGAACATGCAGTCGCCATAGCTGAAGAAGCGGTATTTCTGTTCGACGGCGTAGCGGTAGGCGGCCAGGATGCGGTCGAGACCGACGCGGTCGATTCCCGTGCGTTGCGGGCCGGCGAAGGCGCATACGAGTATGAGCAGGCTCGATTGTGGCAGGTGGAAGTTGGTGAGCAGCGCGCCGACGAGACGAAACTCGAAGCCGGGCGAGATAAAAATGTCGGTTGCGCCGGAGTGGGGCTGGATTGAATTACCGCCGTCTTCGCGAGCCACGACAGCTTCCAGCGTGCGCACCACCGTGGTGCCGACACCCACAATGCGCCGGCCCTCCGCGACGGCGCGGTTGATGGCGGCAGCGGCTTCGGCGCTGATGGTGTAGCGCTCGCTGTGCAGGCGCACTTCGTCCACGCGCTCCACGCGCAACGGAGCAAACGTGCCGAGGCCTACGTGCAGAGTGACACGCGCAATCTCGACTCCCTGTGCGGCCAGGGATTCGAGTAACTGCGGCGTGAAGTGCAGACCAGCGGTGGGCGCGGCGACCGCGCCACGCTCCTCGGCAAAGACGGTCTGGTAGCGATCGCGATCGGTGTCCGCGTCGTCGCGATAAATGTAAGGAGGCAGCGGGATGTGGCCGATGCGTTCGAGAACGGCAAAGAAGTCGTCGACGGGGGCAAACTCGAGCAGCCGCTCGCCGAACTGGCCGCGTTCGAGCACCTCGGCTTCGAGAACGATTTCGCCCGTGGACGCGGGAAAGACCAGGCGCTCGCCGATGGCGACCTTGCGGCCCGGGCGCACCAGGGCGCGCCACTGGTTCATTGCCGCGGATTGGGGTTCATGCTCTCCCGCCCTTGCGCCAGAAGAAACGCGCAAGGATGGGGTACGGAGCTGCTGTGGTGACACCGGTTCGATAAGCATCACTTCGATGCGGCCGGTGGGTTTCTCGCGTTCGCGCCGTAACGTTCTTCGTGCGTAGAGCCGCGCGGGAATCACGCGGCTGTCGTTGAGGACGAGCAAGTCGCCTCGGCGCAAATGCCGTCCAAAACTAGAGAAAAAGTCGTCCGCGAAGGCGCCGGTGGCGCGATCCACGACCAGCATGCGGCTGGCGCCGCGCTCCGCAGGCGGCTGCTGCGCGATCAGCTCCTCGGGAAGTTCGTAATCGAAGTCGGCGACGCTGAGATCGGTCATGGATTGAGCCCCGAGGTGGAGATCGCTGTGAGGGCCAGGAGGCCCTCACTACAGCCGGTCTGGAGACCGGCGCTACGGAGCCGAGTCATTGCCCAGCCTTTCCGAAGTGCGCGAGCGCGCGAAGCCGCGCGCGTTCGATGGCGGCATTCAGTTCCTCGCGCTTCTGCTCGAACTGGCTCTCGCCAAGATCGGCGGGAACGGTGGTCCAGCGCGCCCAACTGACCACGATGCGGGTAAACGGCTTTGGCACGAGGAAGCGATCCCATGAATGCATGGTCCAGGCGCGCTTGGGCTCGAGATGGAAGGCGCCGATGCGCGCGCCGCTGATGTGCGCGAGCTTGATGGGCCCCATCTTGGTGCGATAGATGGGACCGCGCGGGCCGTCGGCGGTGAAGATGGCGGGATGGCCGCTCGCGATCACCTGCTTGAGCCCCAACAGGCCTTCGCGCGCGCCGCGGGAGCTGGAGCCGCGCGTGGTGTGAAAGCCGAAGAGCTCGAGGATGCGCGTGATCAGCTCGCCGTCGAAGCTGCGGCTGACAATAATCGTGGCTCCCGTGCGGCGGTAGTAGAACGTGCACGGGAGCACGCACTGGTGCCAGAAGCAGAAGATCTCCGCACCCGCGCCTTCGCCAAAGGGGAGCGGCGTCGCGCCCTCCTCGGCGATGATTTCGAAGCGCCAGGTCCGGCCCACGAGCCAGATCAGCGCCCAAACCAGGCGCGGCACCACGGCCAGAACGAGACGCTGGCTGAAGGTGAACGCAGAACTGGCGTGGGTGGTCACTGTCTAAATTTTAAAGTAAGCGGCCAACCGCAGATCCTTCGACTCGCTGCGCTCGCTCAGGAGTAGCGGAGCCAGCGGAGGATTTCCGGCAGGGTGGCGCGCTTGCCGTACATGAGGATGCCGATGCGATAGAGACGCGAAGCGAACCAGATCACGGCCCAGATGCTGAAGATGAGCAGGGCAATGGAGAGCGCAATCTGCCAGTAGAGATAAGGTGAGGTCGACATGCCGAGGCGCGGCACCATGACGAGAGGCGCGGTGGGCGGAAAGAGCGATGCGGCAACCACCCACGGTGAGTTGGGATTGTTGAGCAGGAACGGCAGAATGGCAAAGCTGGTCCAGGTGGGAATGATGGCCAGCGAGATGTACATCTGCAGGTCCTGCGCGGTCTCGCAGGTAGCGGCGAGGCCGGAGAAGAAAGCGCTGTAGAGAAAAAACCCAAGCACAAAGTAGACAGGGAAGAGAACGGCTTCGAGCGGAGAGAAGTGGAGTTGCACATTGCCGCTTACGAGCGAGCCCATGAGAGCCGTGCCGCTGAGCAGAGTCGCGGCGGCGATCCAGATGGCGATTTGCGTAAGGCCGACCGCACCCACGCCCAGCAGCTTTCCGGTGAGCAGATCGTCGGGGCGGGCCACGGCGAGCATGACTTCGAAGATGCGCGAGCTTTTTTCTTCGATGATGGAACGAGCCATGTCCATGCCGTAGAGCAGGATGGGCATGGTCATGAGAAAAGTCATCAGCATGGCCTTGTAGAACGGCGTCATGCCCTGGCTTTTGCCGGTCTGGCCGCTACCCGAGATCAGCAGCGTGTCGAGGTGTACGGGTTTTGCCAGCGACTGGATTTTGTCGGCCGGCACTCCCTGTTGCTCAAGGCGCAGATCGAGAAAGCCGTGATCGATGGCGTCTTCCAGGCGCGAGGTACTCATGAGATCGCCCGAGGACTGCGAAATATAGGTGATGCTGGGCGTGCCGGTGGAGGAGTTTTCGATGACGATTAGACCGTCGAGGGATTTGTTTGCGACGCGCGCCTGGAGATCGGCGCGGTCTTGCGCGGTAAAGGGCGCGACGATATCGACGGTGTAGCCGGCGCGTTTTTCTTGGGTAAGATCGCTGCGAATATCGGCGGCCAGCGCGGAGTTATCGGCGGCGATCGCGATGTGCCGGCGCGCGGCCATTTTGCGGCCGGTGACGGCGCTGACGCCGAGAAGGAAGAGCACGAGCAGGGGCACGAGAATCGTGGAGAGGCGGAAGGCGCGGCCGCGGATTTGCTCGAGGTATTCGCGGCGGGCGATGAGCAGCATGTTACGCGGCAACAAGCTAGGCATCGGCTTTGCCTCCCACGGTCTGGATGAAGATCTCTTCGAGCGAAGGCTCGACCAGCTCAAAGCGATAGATTCGGGCCGCAGATGCGGCCTGATGCAGCAGCTTCTGCGCGTCGCCGTGCGGTTTGAGCTTGATTTCGGCGTGACCGGAGTAGTTGTTGGCCTCGGCAATCTCGTCGCTCTTCAAAAAGTCGGCGCTGCCTTCAAACTCCACGATGACGTGGTTGCGTTCGTAGCGGCTCTTGATCTCGCGCATGCGGCCGCTGAGCACGGCCTCGCCATGGTCGATGAGGCAGATGGCGTCGCATAGCTTCTCCACCTGGTCCATGCGATGCGTGGAAAAGAGGATGGCCTTGCCGCGCGCCTTGAGCTCCAGCAGCGCGTCCTGCAGCAGCGTGGTATTCACGGGGTCGAGGCCGCTGAAGGGCTCGTCCATCACCACCAGATCGGGATCGTGGAGCAGCGTGGCGATGAACTGAATCTTCTGCTGCATGCCCTTGGAGAGCTCCTGCGTCTTCATTTCGAGAGCATTGGAGATTTCCATGCGAGCAGCCCAGTCTACGGCGTGCTTGCGGGCGTCTTCCTGGGCGACGCCGTGCAGCCGGCCGAAGAAGACGAGCTGCTCGAGAACGTTCATTTTTTTGTAAAGGCCGCGTTCCTCGGGCAGATAGCCGACGCGGTCGAGGCTCCTGCGGTCGAAGGGCATTCCGAATAGACTAATGCGCCCCGAATCGGGCAGTGTGATGCCCATCATCATGCGGATGGAGCTGGTTTTTCCGGCTCCGTTGGGGCCCAGCAGGCCAAACATCTGGCCGGCTTCGATGGAAAGGCTGAGGTCGCGCACGGCGACCTTGCTTTCGTAGGCCTTAGTGACGCCCGCGAGCTCAACGACCGGCATGATGGCTCCTGCGGCGGTGGTGGGGGATTGGATGCATGGTGAATCGGGGCGAAGCGACAGGAGAAGTGTAGCAAAAGGGGTGAGTGGCGGGACTGCGGGACTGCGAAACCGCGGGCTTGAGCGAAACCAATCAAATCAGGCGGCGGCGATCGATGAGCGGGCCAGGAGAGAGCAGCGGGATGTATACTTCATCAGCCTTCCATCCCCCAAGAAGGAAGTTTCCCTGAAAGGTGATTCCCCATGGCAAGTTATCTGTTGCAGGTGTCGTACACCTCTGAGGCGCTGAGCGCGCTGATTGCGAAACCGCAGGATCGCAGCGCGGTTGTGGCCAAGGTGATTGAGAAGCTCGGCGGCAAGTCGATCGGATCGTGGCTGTCGTTTGGCGACTACGATCTGGTGATGATCATCGAGATGCCGAACAACGTGAGCGCCGCAGCGTTGGCGCTGGCCGCGGCCGCGGGCGGTTCGTGCAAGACTGTGAAGACGACTCCGCTGCTCACTCTCGCGCAGGGATTGTCGGCGCTGAGGAAAGCGGGCACATCGGGCTACAAGCCGATCGCAACGGCCAAAAAGTAGAAGAGCAAATTCAAAGCAGATGGGCGCAGGCGGCCGCGCAGTGCGCTGGACCGTCACATGAGGCGGCGGCGGACGAGGTCGAGGGCCTGCTGCGCGGCCCACTCGCGGACGCGATTGCGGTCGCCGCGGAAGGTGCGCTCCACGGCATCGCAGCCCTGCGGGTCGCAGACGGCGATGTGCACCAGGCCGAGGGGCTTGGTTTCAGTGGCGCCCGTGGGACCGGCGATGCCCGTGACGCCCACGCCGACGGTAGCTCCGGTGCGCGCGCGAATGCCCTGGGCGAGCGCTTTGGCCACTTCGGCGGAGACAGCGCCGTGCCGCGCGATCAATTCCGCGGGCACGCCCGCGAACGAAGTTTTAAGTTCGTCGGAGTAGACGACCGCGCCGCCGAGAAACGATCGCGAGGCTCCGGGAACGCTGGTGATGCGTTCGGCGACCAGCCCGCCGGTGCAGCTTTCGGCGACCGCGAGTGTCGCCTGACGGAGTTCGAGATAGTAGAGCACGATCTGCTCGAGCGAATCCCCTTGCGAGGAATAGAGCCAGTCTTCCAGCTTCTCTTCCACGCGCTCGGCGAGCTCGTCGACGCGTTGCCGGGCGGCGTCGGGGTCCTGTTTCGAGCAGATGAGCGTGATCTGCAGGTCACCGGTGTGGGCGAGCAGCGTGGTTTCGACGTCGGTGTAGGTGGTGTAGACGGGAGCCAGCAGTTTGTCGGCCTGCGACTCGGGGATCATGGCCGCCTTGAGCGTGCGCACGGCGATGGTGCGCGGCGGCACGGCCACAGAGAGACGGGGCAGGCACTCGGTGTCGAAGAGCGGGCGGCACTCGTGCGGAGGGCCTGGCAAAAGGGCAATGAGCTTGCGATAGCCGCCAAAGGTGGTGTCGAGCCACTGGCCTGGAGCGCTGCCATTCAGGTTGTACAGCAGCGTGGCGCCTTCGAGAACGTCGGCCTGCTTGAGATTGTTGTGCGGCATGGTGATGCGCCAGCTGGCGGCGCGCGCGTGCAACGCGGCTACCTGCGAAGCGTCGCGGCGCAGCGTGAGCGAAAGAGCCTCGGCCACGGCCTCGCGCGTCAGATCGTCTTCCGTAGGTCCCAGGCCACCCATCAGGATGAGAATATCGATGCGGCTGAGCGCAGTGCGGATGGCGTTGACGAGATCCTTTTGCCGGTCGCCCACAATGGATTTGAAGGCGACGGTGATGCCGATGCCGTTGAGCTTTTCTGTAACGTAGAGAGAATTAGTGTCCTGGCGGAACGGGGTGAGCATCTCGGAGCCGACGGCGATGATTTCGGATTTCATAAAGGCAGGTTTCAGGTGTCAGGTTTCAGGTGTCACAAAAGCATGTGTCAGGGTTCAGGTTTCAGTGGACAGAGATCAGCGCAGAATGTTCACCGCATTCGAGCGGTGGGCCAATGCCAATATCTCGAAGTCAATAACTGAAACCTGACACCTGACACCTGAAACCTAGAAAAGATTCAGCCCTTCCACTCCCAAGTCCACATCATAAATGGAGTCATTGGTGGCCAGGATGGCGGTGCCGAGCGGAGAAAAGGCAACGCCCACCAGATTGTCGCCGGCCAGCACCAGCGAGGCCTCACCCTGCGGCGTGACGCGCACCAGCCCGCGGCGGCCATGCAGGCAGGCGGCAACGAATACATCGCCCTGGCTCGAGATGGCCAGCCCCTGCGGACGGCCCAGCCCGCGATACCAGGCGCGCGTGTCGCCATTCGGCTCAATGGCCCAGATGGCCTCGTTCGACGAGAGCGCCGGCGCCGTGACGAAGAGCGTACCTGCGGCGTTCACGGCCAGGTGATAGGCGGCGACGCTTGGCTCCAGCGTGGCATGCACAAAGATCTGCCGCTCGGGGTTGATTTTGAAGATGGTGCCGCTGCGATCGCCCACATACAGATTGCCTTCGGCGTCGAAGGCCGCGCCGGTGGCTACGCCCATGCCTTCAACGTAGACCGTGAATTCGCCTGCCGCGTCCACGCGATAGACATTGCCTTCAGCGCGCGAGGTCACGTACAGATCGCCGGCAGGACTGAACGCCAGCCCCGTCGCATTCAAAAGTCCGGTGACGAAGGGCGTGGCGCGGCCGTCGATGCTGATGCGCATGACGGAAACGGGCGTTTGCTTGCCGCGCGGGCCGGAGATGGTGGCATAGATCATGCCGGAACCGCTGACGGCGGGGCTGGTGACGGGGTGCAGGCCGTCGGTCAACTTGCGCGCCACGCGCACCGCTCCGGCATTGGCGGTGCCGCCCGGGGTGCGTACCTCAATCAGGCCCGTGGAGGCTCCATCTGGCACGCGAAAGGCCAACTGGGTGGGCCGGCTCATCAGAACGTGGGCCGAATCGCCGTCCACATACACGGCCGGGAGCCCGAAGCTGTGCGGTCCCAGGTAGATGCCCTGCAGCTCGACTTCGCCCAGGGGCAACGCCGCAGCGGGAACCACGTCGTCGACGCGGGGCAGCGGCGGAGCCGCGGAATCGGGTTGCGGAGAGCTGCGGGGCATAGGAGGTTAGATCCAGATGCGTACGAGAGAGGCTACACCCAAAGCATACAGCCCGGCGGCAACATCGTCGAAGATGATGCCCCAGCCGCCCGGCAGCCGCTCCAGCCGGCGCACCGGAAACGGCTTGGTGATATCAAACAGACGAAATAGCACGAGGGCGATGAGGCCGTGACGCCAGTCGGCCGGGCTGCCGAGGAGCGCGATCCACTGGCCGATGACCTCGTCGATGACGACGAAGCTCGGATCGGTGCGGCCGGACTCACGCTCGACAATGGTAGCTGCGGGAATGCCGAGAGCGGTGGCGACGACGATGCCGAATGTGAGGGCGAGTGTGAGTGTGAGTGTTGAGGGATGGAGGGTGAAGACGAATGCAGCCCATAACAGCACGGCTGTTACAGAACCCCAGGTGCCGGGGCCGGGCTTGCCATAGCCCACGCCGAAGAAGGTGGCGACTACGAAGGCCCAGCGGGTCGCACCGTCTTTTTCTTGGTTTCGGACGAGACCTTCGGAAGAACCGTCAGCCTTCATCCGACCCTCCGTCGCGGCTGTTGCCGCCGAGGCCCAGATCTTCGAGGACTTCGGGATCGATGACCGGAGAGCTGATCTTGTAAGCGCCCATGGCCCATTTGCCGAGATCGATCTTGCGGCAGCGGTCGCTGCAAAAAGGAAAGTCCTCGTCGCCGAGACGCACCAGCATCCCGCAGGTGGGGCAATGCAGCAGCTTGGCGGATTTCTTCTTCGCAGGCATGAGATCGGTCGTGTTCCACAACCATCGTAACGCGCGGGTCTGGAGACCCGCACGACAACTGGCTTGGAAGCCGGCGCTACAAACTCTGATTGCGCTACATGCCCTTCATCAGCATTTCCAGCCGCTTCAATCCTTCCGTGCGCGCGTTGGTGTTCGCGGGGTTGGTGTTGGCGGGATCTTCGCCGGCGCGCATGAAGCCGTGGCCCGCGCCGTCGTAGATCACCGTCTCGTATTTCTTGCCTGCGGCGGCCATCGCGTCCTTCGTGGCCGGAACCGTGGCCGTTATGCGCGCGTCGTTGCCGGCATAGAAGCCGTAGACCGGCGCGGTGATGGCGGCGAGGCTGTCAGTGGGCGGCGGAGGTCCGTAGAAAACGAAGGCCGCGCTCAGATCCTTGCGCTGGGTAGCGAAACGGAAGGACTGGCCTCCGCCCCAGCAGAAGCCGATGACGGCGAGTTTGCCGTTGGCCGCGGGGAACTTGAGCGCGTAATCGGCGGCGGCGTTCAGGTCGGCGGTGACGGTAGCGGGATCGAGGCCGGAGACGGCCTTCGTGGCCGACTGCATGTCGGGAAATGCGCTGGTATCGCCGCCGTTGGGCCCGAAGCCAGAGAGCAGGTCAGGCGCGATGACGATGTAGCCCATGGCGGCAATGTCGTCGGCCATGGAGCGCGCCCAGTCGGTGAGGCCGAAGATCTCGTGGATGAGCAGGACGACGGGAGCTTTGTGGCTCACCTCGGGATAAACGACAAAGGCGTTCACCGTCCGCGAGCCATAGGTTACTTTGACCCATTCCTGGTGGCGCGGTGACTTGTTGAGGGTGGTCTTAGCCCAGTCCTGGCTGTGCGCGGCGACGGCTGTGACGCCGCAAGTGGCGCAGACGAATACGGCTGCGAAGCGGGGCAAGAGGGGAAGCGGGTTTTTCATGCGGGAAGTGTAGTACTGCAGGGAGCGAGAGAGCAAGGGAGCGAGGGAGTAAGGGAGCAGAAGGGTTGCCTGGATCAAGCGGAATCGAGCCAGGTCCGTTCAAACTCTTCGATGGGGAGCGGATAGCCAATGAGGTAGCCCTGGAACGCGTCGCAGCCGAGGTGAACGAGGAAATCCCTCTGCTGTTCGGTCTCCACGCCCTCGGCGATGACCGATAGGCCCATGGCGCGGCTCAGAGAGACGATGGTTTGCGCAATGGCGCCGCTGGTGACATCGCCGAGAATGTCTTGAACGAATGCGCGATCGATCTTCAACTGGTCAAGGGGCAGCCGCTTCAAATAGGACAAGGACGAATAGCCGGTGCCGAAATCGTCGAGGGAAAATCTTAAGCCGTGCGACTTGAGGATGGTCATTTTAGCGATCACGCCCTTGACATCTTCCAACAACATGCTTTCCGTGAGCTCCAGTTTGAGGTTCTGGGGATTTGCTCCAGTGCGGTAAAGGACGGCCAGCACCTCGTCAACGAACTCCGGCCGGCGGAATTGGCGGGCGCTGATGTTGACCGCGAGCGCGATATTTGCGGACTTCTTACGCTGTGCCCAAGCTGCAATCTGCGTGCAGGCGGATTCAAGAACCCACCCTCCGAGGGGAAGAATCAACTCTGTTTCCTCGGCCATGTGGATGAACTCGCTGGGGGCTAACAGGCCACGCTCGGGATGATTCCAGCGAATCAGAGCTTCGACGCCGATCAAGCCGGTGGAGTCCACCTGCGGCTGATAGTGCAACACAAACTGTTTTCTGTTGATTGCCTGGTGAAGGTCCTGTTCGATGGCTACGCGCGTGTCGGCCGCGTGCCGCAAGTCAGGGGCAAAGAAGCGCACGGCGTTACGGCCCTCGGCCTTGGCTTGATGCAAGGCTAATTCAGCCTGTTGCAGGACCTGGTGAGGGGTTCCCGGTTCATTGCCGAAGACGGTGACGCCGATGCTGCAATGGCAGTGATATTTCTGGCCGGCGAGGGAGTACGGCTGGCTGAGGGCGGTGAGGATCTTCGCAGCGACGAGTTGTGCATGGGTGGCCGCCGGTTCAGGAATTCTGCCCAGGTTCTCGAGCAGCACCGCGAACTCATCTCCGCCGCATCGCGCCACGGTGTCGGTTCCGCGCACGCAGGAAGTCAGACGCCGGGCAACCTCCCTCAGCAGCAGGTCGCCGGCCTGATGGCCAAGGGTGTCATTGAGCTTTTTGAATTCATCCAGATCCAGCAACAGCATTGCCCGTTCGCGAGAAGGTTCGGATCCCCTGCCCTGGGCTGTTTTCACCCGCTCCAGAAGCATCCGGCGGTTGGGCAGGCGGGTGAGCTGGTCGTAGAAAACGAGGGTCTGAATTTTGTCCTCCGCGGCTTTTGCATCGGAGAGGTCGCGGAAGACGCCGAGGAGGCAGGGTGTGCCTTCGATCTCAATCACGGATGCCGACAGCATCACCCAGAAGATTTCACCGCTCTTCTTTCGAAACCTAGCCCGAATATCCCGGAAGGCCGAATTCTCCTGGAGGGCCCTGACTGCGATCTGCCGATCGTGCTGATCGGCCCAGATGCCGAGTCCCAGTGTCGAATGTCCAATCACTTCGTCGCGGGCAAATCCTGTAACCTCGAGAAACGCCCGGTTGACATCAATGAATTCTCCATCGCTGAGACGCGTAATGCAGAGGGGATCGATACTAGTTTGGAAAACCGTGCGGTAACGCGCTTCGCTCGCCTGGAGCGTCTCGAGGGCTTCGCTCAGCCGCGCCTCGGCAGCCTTGCGGGCGTTGATGTCTGCGACGAAGGTTATAAAATGAAGCGCGCGCCCCTCGCTGTCGCGCTGGATCGAGGCTGTTGCCCTCACCCAGGTCCGGCTGCCGTCCTTGCGGATGTAGCGCTTCTCCAGGATGATGGTACCGGATTCGCCCCCCGCTAATTGGTCAAGTGCGCCGGCAGTCGCAGCCGCATCCCCTGGAGCGGTGATCTGCTGGATCGTCAAGCCAGAGACTTCCTCGGCAGGGTAGCCAATGATCTCTGCGAAACGTGAGTTGCAGCGGAGGACCCGGCCTTCTAACGAGGTGTGGACAATACCCACTGCGGCTTGCTCGAAGGTGGCGCGATAATGCTCTTCGCTTTCGCGGAGTTGCATCTCTGCCCACTTGCGCTCTGAAATGTCTTCGATGAAGCCTTCGTTGATGGGTGTAACGCCGTCGGCCGCACAGATTCTGCGCGCGTTCAACGAAACCCAGATGACACTTCCATCGCGGCGTTTGAACCGGCACTCATACCCCCGTATCACTTTTTTCTCTTCGAGCGCTTGAAGAAACCGTGAACGGTCGCCGAGGTCCACCCACACCTCTGGACCGATGTTTGTGCCCATCGCCTTGGAATAATCCTGCTGATCGTAGCCCAGCATTTGCGCCGAAGCGGGGTTCGCGGTCAAAAGCCTGCCATCGAGCGATGCCTGGAATATTCCTTCGAGCGCGCCTTCGAATATGTCCCGATACTTCTTCTCGGCCTGGTGCAAGGCGTTCTCTGCCGCCTTTTGTTCTGTAACATCCTTGCCGAAGACGGAAACGCCTGATTTTTCACCGCGAACGACGATGGGATTGAAGGCCATCTCCACAGTGCGGCCATCGAGCGTCGTGTATTCGGTGCGACAAGGACCTTCCGTTAGCGCCCGTTCATACAGCGGACGGAAAAGAGCGGCTCTCTCCGGCGGCAGCAAGTCCTCTGGAAGCATTCCCTCCACCGGGGTGATGTCATAGTTGGCCTCGAGGGTGCGCTTTAGCTCCCCATTAAAGGTTGTCAATCGATAATCGCGGTCCACCGACCAAATGATGTCCTTTGTGCTTTCAATCAGGGCCGAGAGGTTCGCCGCGGCGCGGCTGCGATCGGTGATGTCCTTTCCAAAAAAAGAGACGCCTGCCTTCTTGCCGTTGGCGACGATGGGGTTGAACGCGAATTCGAGGACGCGGCCATCGAGGGTAATGTATTCGGTGCGAAAAGCACCGTCATCTAGCGCCCGTTGAAGCCAGCTGTTAAAGAGAGCCGCAGGTTCCGGGGGAAAGAATTCCTCCGCCCTCATGCCCATTGCGAGATTGACCCCACGATTCTTTGCGATGGTTTTTCTCGCGGCCTGGTTGAATGTGATCAGCCTGAAATCGAGGTCGACCGCACCGATGATGTCGTCAGTGCTTTCAATCAGAGCTTCGAGATTGGCGGCCGCTCGATCAGGCATCTCAACTTCCTCAGGTCCCGGGAAGGGTGGATACGAAACCGGCGACCCACGGCAGTCCTGTCAAACGAAACTATGCCGCCGATTATAGCCCGATTTGCGATGACTGGCTCAGCCCCTATTTTTGTGTGCCGGTCCCACTGAACCAATCTGCCAAACGCTGCGTTGGACAGAAGGGAGGCAGCGAAGGCACGAACTTTGGGACTGGGGCACTGAAGTCTGGTGTGCGCTGAGAAACAACCTGGATGAAACAGCCCGGGCGAGACAAACCGGATGGGGCACCCGGCGGTTTTCTGATCCCTGATCCCTGTTTTCAAGACTTCCAGAACGGGGAGGGGCCGATCCACTGCATCTCATAGCCGCTCATGAAATCGGCGGTGGCGGCGAGCGCGGGATTGGCTTCGGCGTCGAGGAAGTACTGCTCCATTTTGCCCGCAGGGGTGAAGGCGATAAGCAGATGCGCGGGCGCGCCGAGGGCGGAGAAGGTGTGGGGGATGTGAGGCAGAGCGAGGACGGATTCACCGGCGCTGAGCTGGGCGCGTTGCTCGCCAATGGCAATGACAACACGGCCTTCGAGGACGTAGAACCATTCTTCTTGACTGTTGTGGAGATGCAGGGCCGGGCCGCCGCCGGGCTGGAGATTGGTGTGCTCGATGATGAAAAGGTTGCCGGAGGTCATGTCGGCTGTGACCTTGAAGGCAAGGGAGCTGAAACCGAGCGTGCGCGTTTTGCCGAGGCGGTCCTGGCCGGCTCCGACGACGTTGGAGCCAGTGGGGTGCGGGAGCGAGACGTCGGCTTGCGCGGCTTGCGATCCCCACCCTAACCGCGCAAAGAACGGCGCGGCAAGGATGGGGCAACCGGAGATTGCGGATTGCAGAAACGTGCGGCGGGGAATGGGCATGGAGGAATGATACGGCAGGGATTAGGGACCAGGGATTCGAAAGGCAGGGACAACGGTACTACGGAACTGCCGAACTACGGGATCGGGGTAGCGAGCTGAGAAGAAGGTCATCGCGGATGGGGAGGGCGGCGACCCTGGGAGCGATTGGAAGGCGTGCGGCACAACGGAAGTGGTAGGATAGGGGCCGTCGGGAAGGCTGAAGCCAGCGCACGATCTCGAGCCTGTTTCAATTGCGAACAGGCTTGGGCTGGGCCCCTTTAAGGGTGAAGAACCCCTTGCTCCCGATTGAAAGCCTGGAGGTAGAAAGTTGCCTCCGGCGAGCGGCGATCTGGCTTCCTGCAAGGAAGGACACGGTCGTCATGCGTAACTTCAAAGCGTTATTCCTTTTCCTCCTGTTGTTGGTGTTGACGTTCGCCGCATGCAAGAGCGGCACAACGCCCCCCCCAGTGTCGGGTACCTTGGGGAGCCCCATCCAACCCGCAGCGTTTAAGGTACTGCCTGCCGCACAGGGCGAAATCATTGAATATGGCGCAGTAGCAGGAGCCAACAGCCTGGCAGCCGCGATGGCCGGAATCTTGAAGCAGGTGGACCAGGGTTGCGGTGAGAAGCCCAGTGTGGGCCAGGTGTTTCGCGTGCAGGGGAGCACCTCGGCCGCGGTGTTCTTTACGGTGGTGGATCATGCGCAGGCCAACCGGCAATTGGCCGGGCTGGTGATCGCCGTCCAGGCGGGAAACAATGATTTTGAAGCCGGCCTGATTGCCGACTCGGCGAATCGTCTTGCCCAGACTGCAAATCCCATGATGCAGCAGCTTTTCAGTGCATGGAACCCGGGCGCTTCGTCGGCTGCACCTGCCGGCGGCCAGCCCGCCGTGGGGGCCCCGCTGCATACGATCACGACACAGGACCGGACAGCCAGCGCGGGCATTCCCGACGGGTGGACGATGTTTCCCGGCAGCCATGAGGGACTCATCCTCCTGACCGGCCCAAACGGCGAACACATTATCCTTAACCAGTTCCTTCTCGCGTGGGATCCGACCGCTCCAGGTGGAATTTACCAACAAATCAAGAAGCGTCCCATGATGCAGCTCCCTAAGAACACCGTCTTCTACCCGTTCAACGTGGATATGGCGAAGTCCTTTGCCGATGTCTGGCAAGCGATCCTCAAGGGACAGGGTCAACCTTCCCAGCCAATGCAGATCGCCAGCGCCCAGAACCTGCCCGCGTCGAACGGCGTGAAATGCGTACACGTCACAGGGCAGTTGAATCCCGGCGCGTCGTTGAATCCAGGCGGAGGCATGCAGGCACTCAATATGACAATCTGCGCCGACCCTGGGCAGGCAGGCCAGTTTGCGTACCACATTTTCGAGGGGCTGCTGCCCAATTCCATTGCCGCTCAGGAGAGCGCCACCGAGCTGGCCATCATGAACAGCTTTCAGGTGGATCAGGCTCTGCTCGACCAGATCGTGAACGCCGAGATGGCCCCCATCCTGAAGCAGGAGCAACAGAACTATGACCAAATGGAGCAGTCACTGATCAGCCGGAGCGAGCAAATCGTCAATCAGATCCATCAAATCGGCCAGCAGGCGACCCAGCGCATGAACGCGACAGAAGAGTCGGAGGCGCAGAGTGATGCGGGGTTCGACAACTACCTGCTTGACCAGTCGGTGGTGAGCAACGGCTCGGGGCACCAGACGGATTGGAACTCGGAGGCCTATGCGCTGGTGCAGTCCAACCCCGGCAAGTATCAGATTGTGGACGCGCCGAATTA
>JBEKAS010000044.1:0-31902 GCA_050015795.1 Occallatibacter sp.
GCTGTAGTGCGGGTCTCCCGACCCGCACACATGGCACAACCGCCCCGCGCCTCATCCTTTCGCGCCCGTGCCCCATCCTTTCGCAGCTTTTTGCGAAAGGGTGGGAAACCTCGAACCCCAAATTCAGTTGTCGTCCCCAGCAGTCAGATGGGGGAATGATAGGCCGGGTGCCCCACCTCCTCCGACTCAGCACAAAGTCCCCTTTTCCAGAACTGGTGGAAAACCCGCCCCCATGCGTCCTCCCTGCACCGCTATCATGAGAGACCGGAGACGCTACAGCGGTTCCAGAATTGCTGCACCCCGGAACCACTACTGCTGAGTGGCATTTTCCTCAAGAAAATGCCACTTTCGCCACCCTCAAAAAGGGCACGTTAATTCTGGAACCGCTCGAAGGAGACTCGACGTGCAAGGCAAGCTCGAACTCATGATGGGGCCGATGCGCAGCAACAAGACCGCGGAGCTGTTGCGCCGCGCCGACATGCGCCGCCAGTACGCCAAGCAATTTGTCCTCGTTCTCAAGCCCAGCGACGACACCAAGGGCGGTCCCGGCGTGGTCGAGAGCCGCAACCCCAACGGCGGCGGCAAAATGAGCGCCTTCGCCTTCAACTCCACCAATCCCTGGGAGGTTTTAGAGGCCATCCGCGACAAGGAGCAGGAAATCGGCAAGCGCGTGGAGTCTATCGCCATCGACGAGGGTCAGTTTGTCGATCAACTCTTCCTCTTTACGAAGTACCTGCTCGACGCGGGCCACGATGTGCTCGTCGCGGGGCTCGACCTCGACTTTCGGGCGATGCCGTTCGGGGAAATGATCAATCTCACCTGGCTCGTCAACGCCTACGGCGGCAGCATCACCGAGTGCATGGCCTACTGCGCCTGCGGAGCCCGCGCTCTCTACTCGCAGCGCCTCATCGACGGCAAGCCCGCAGCCTACGACAGCCCCATCAAGGTCCCCGGCGACTCCTACGAGCCTCGCTGCGCCGACCACTTCGTCCTCCCCGGCAAGCAGCACTAGCGCGATTCGATGGCCGGGCGCCCCATGTGAGCTACAGCACCACTCGGGACATGAGTCGCCCGTCCATTCACAGTCACTTTCGCCGGATCGAGGGCAACATTACTTGCGCGCGCGGCTCTTGCGCAACGCTTCTTCTAGTTCTTTGCGCTCCTCTATGTCCTCCCAGCCGCCGTACCAACGGAGAATCTCGCCCGCCGGCCCATAGCGCGGCGCCCCACGGGATCGCAACCACCTCCATGTGCCGTCCGCTGTCATCACCCTGTACTCGACATCGATCGGCTTGCCGGAGTGCAATGCCTCCCTGAGCGACTTCATGGTGAGAGCAAGATCGTCAGGGTGCAGAGCATCCATCCATCCCAGCTTGCTCGCCTGCTCCTTGCTCATCCCGGTCAACTGCAACCATCGGGAACTGACGTCCGTCATGTTGAGGTCGGCATCGCGGACCCACGCCATTTGCGGACTGACCTCGACCAGATGCCGGTAGTCTTCCGAGCTCTCGCGAAGTGCATCTTCGGCAAGCTTGCGTTCAGAAATATCCATCACCGCAACCGAAATGCCGATCACTTCCTGCGCCTCGTCGAAGGCCGGCTGGTACGACAAAAGGACTGTCATGTCGGGCTCCCCGAAGTTGGGGGACGGCTTAGCAGCCTCCATATCCGCGATTGCCTCGCCCTGCAAGGCGCGCAAAATATAAGGCTGAACCTGTGGGAACAGTTCAGGAATCATCTCTTCCACGGTTTTGCCGATATGCGCTGCCACGGAGGCGCCATTCATATCGGCAAGGCGCTGATTGATGCTGACGTAGCGAAGATTCGTGTCGAGAAAACACAATCCTACCGGCGCCCCATGGTAGATGGCCTGCAATTGCGCCAGTCGCTGCGCCGGCAGCGCCTCGAGGCTGAAGATCTCCCCCTCCTTCCCCTCCCGCGATGCTGTGCTGTAAAACGTCAGCGGGGTGGCCGCGACCATATCGGGAATGCGCTCGGCCGGCAGGGGACGCCCATAGAGCCATCCCTGGGCCAATTCGCATCCCAGCCACAAAAGCATGTCTGCCTGTTCCTCTGTCTCGACGCCCTCCCCCACCGTGATCATGCCCAGGCTGTATCCCAGGCCCACGACCGCTGCCACGATCTTGCGGCTCTCACGCTGCTGTGTCATGGATTGCACAAAGCTGCGATCGACCTTCAGCACGCTGAAAGGCAGCGCCTGAAGTTGAACCAGACTAGAATATCCGGTGCCGAAGTCGTCCAGTGCCAGCTTGCAGCCCATCTCCCTGAGCTCGATGGCGATCTTTCGAGCGCGCTCCAGGTTGTTGACAAGGGCGTTCTCGGTAATCTCCACGATTAGTCGTTGTAGAGGGAACCCATATTCCTCGGCCACGTTGCGAATCTGGCGGGGCAAGGTGAGATGATGCAACTGCGTAGACGAAACATTGACTGCCAGGAAAAGCGGCTCCGGCAACATGGGCGCCGCGAGAAAGGCCTTGCCCAGGATTTGATGGGTAAGCTGCCCGATCAGCCCGTTCTCTTCCGCCAGCGAGATGAGATTCTCCGGCAGGATCAACCCATGATCGGGGTGCTCCCAGCGCGCCAGGGCCTCAAAACCGGCCAAGAAGCCAGTGCGCAGTTCAACGATTGGCTGAAAGCAGGGAACGAGGGCTTCGGTTTCAAGCGCCCTACGAACGTCAAGGAGGTCAACGAGCATGGCCCGCATCCTTGTTCCCTAGCGGCTCTGGAGGAGAACGCGCCGGAAACGCACATCAGATCTGGGCAGTCAAAGCGTACAACCCCGAGGTTCCAGAAACGGCAATTCGTCGTCGCCGCAAATTCACTAACGCAAGAGAAACCGTCTCCTAGTCTACCATCAAATCACAGGCAAACCTGCGCAGAGCTTTCTTAGGGTCCACAGTTCGCTTCCAGGCGGGTCGCCCAGGCCCCGAGGTGAATAATCAGCACAAACATCCCGTGCCCCGCCCTCTATTCTGCCCATCTGCGATAGGCACGGCCCTTCTCTGCAACTTCCCTTGCCAGTTCAGGGCTCACCGGAACCAAACGCGGGGGCAATTCAGGGCGGTCGTATTCCATGGGAAGTTTACGCGGGCGATTCTCCATCTCTTTCTCCCGCTCCCGTATGTCAGCCAGCATCCGATCCGTGTCAGTCGTCGCGGCTTCTTCCGTGGGGTAGTACCACGCCCCGCCTGAACGCTGTCCCCATCCGGCTTCAGTTTCTGTCCATTCAACCAGCCACGCCTCTGTTTGCGGTTCATCCGTTTTCTTTGGCATCTTGGCGCAACTCCCTCGTGCTTGATCTCCTCAGTTACGTGGTGAAACGTGCGTGGGACGGTTGTGTAAAGGTGAAGAGGTCGTGGTCTCATTGTGCACTCTGCGGCACCAATCATCGTCCCGCGCCTCGGAGCGCGTAGCCAAACACGCCTGAATGTCCACATAACCACTAAATTTCCAATCACTTACACGTTATTGAGCGCCGGGCCCTGCTCCCTGATGGCCCGCTCCGCGCGAACGCGTTCAATAATCCGTTGCATCCACATTACAAATGACATATGATGAACCCCACTTAAGTCGGGCACTGACAATCTCCCTTGAGAGGCATCTTTATGCAATCGCGTGCAAGTGACTGCGAGCGTTTTCGCGTCGCGGCTCTATTCTCTTCATCATTTGTTCGGACCCCATTTATCCGCGCCTCGTTGATGTTGTTGGTTGCCGGCGGCGCCACGCTTCTCCTCGCCGGTTGTGGTCCAAGGCGGGTCCGCGCCGATTTCACGCACTACGAAAACAGCTACGCTGTCACTTCCAATCAGGAGATGTTGCTCAATCTGGCGCGACTGGAACAGCACGATCCCACATACTTCTTCAAGTTGGGCCAGATCAACTCGAGCTATCGCATGGAAGCTGCTCTTACCGGAACCGGCGGCTACTCCACCGTCAGTAATCCCCCCGCAACCACGGTGCCCACCGGCAACGGCGTACCCACTTTTCTTTATGAAAACGATCCCTCCTTCAGCTTCATTCCTGTCAACGACCAGACCAACGCGCAGCTCTTGATCTCGCCCGTACCTGAAAACGTCTTTTACAGCCTCTTCCAGCAGGGCTGGCGCGTCGATCAGCTCTTCCGGCTGATGGTGGACCGCATCGAGGTCACTCTCCCTCCCGACCCGACCACCCCCACCGATAAAGGCTGCCGCATCGAGGTCATTCGCAACGTGCCTCCGCCGGCCTTTGAAGACCCGAACTCGCCGGAAGGGGCGCGCAGCCTGAGCCGCTATGTCACGTTCCTCCGGGTCAGCGCCGTTGTCTACGAGTTGCAACAGCATGGCCTGCTCCTGTTGCGCGGAACCAATACCTTTTCGCCAGTCGACAAGAATTCCTTTATTCCCAATCCCGTGGACAACGGCGAATCAAAGGGCAACGGCCAGAAATCAGACAGCAGCCAAGGCGGTGGCGCAGATGCAGCTGGAAAAAACCCCGCCCTCCCTACTGCCAAAGACTTCAACGATGCCGCGACCAAGAGCCAGGAATGGGTGCTGCAAGGAGCAGACGCTAGCTACAAGGGCGGCCAATGGGTCCTTGGTCAGAAGACTCTCGCTCCCAAGTTCCAACTCAACACCATGGTTCCCGACGCCAGTGCGCAAAATGATCAAGTTTACGGACAAAGCGTAAAGACCGTCGAAGACTTTTTGCGCAATAGCTTGCTTCCTTACGATCCGAGCGTGGCCTCATTGGCCCAGGCTCCTGAGCTCACCGATACTCTGGAGGTTCTGTACAGCGGATTTGCCATCGGCGGCTCGGCCACCGATCAGGACACCGGCACAGGACCGTGCACTTCGGAAGGGGACAAAAAGCACTTTGTTGTCACCTCGCATCTCGTTCTGCGCTCCCTCATCGGGCTTATGGCTGCCGCCGCGCAGGAACAGTCGTTCTACGACGATTTGGCAAAGTCCGGAAAGGACCCCTTAATCACCATCGGACAAGACGACATCGTGCAAAGGATTCATATAGGTCTGCTGGTCGCCCAGGGATTGGATCCTACTAAGCAGGACAATCCCAACTATCTCAAACTCGCAGCCGCCGTGAAAGGCCAGAAGGTTCCGTTCAGCATGCTCGTCCCCACCATTGAGCGGCTGCCTGTTCTGCGCCTCACCTGGCCTGCCGAAGTAAAGCCGGGTGTGGACCCTTCGGCCTCCGATGCCAGGAGCTATGGCCTCGCCTTGACGTACAGGGGCAAGGACTACGAGGTCGCCGACGTCGATCCCGCCGCGGTGACTTCCACTGATTACGCCGTGGAAAACGAAGCCTGGAACCGCGATATGTTCCGCCTCATCAACGAGCTCTCCTCGCAGGTTACCGTCGACATCTCCAAGTTCCCGCTGCCGGATATCCTGCAACTGCGCACGGAGTAAACAGGTATCATCAGGTCCGTATGCCCTTATACCCCAAGGGAACCAATCCGCTCGTGCAGCTTCCTGAGGTGCTGGCCGTCGGCTTTTCCGGTCATCGCAAGGTTCCCTACGAGACCAAGAGCCGTCAGGTGATTCGCGACTTCCTCGCGCGGCAAAAGGAATCGCACCAGGGCATTGTGGTTGGCATCTCCTCGGCCGCATCGGGCGGCGATCAGCTCTTTGCGGAGAGCTGCACCGAGCTCAACATCCCCCTGCGCATCCTCCTGCCCCGCCCCGCCGAGCAGTTCCGCGCCGACTTCGATGACGCGTCCTGGCAGCGCACTGTGCGCATCATCGAGAACGCCATCTCCGTTGAAGTCACCGGCAGGCACGAAAGCCGGAACGAGCAATACTACGACTGCGGCATTCAGACCGTAACCGAGAGCCAGCTTCTGGTGGCGCTGTGGGACGGCCAGCCATCGCGCGGCATCGGCGGAACCCAGGAGATCGTCTCCTACGCCAGAAAAACCGGCCATCCAATCGCCTGGATTCACAGCGAAACCGGCGTGCTGCAATTTCTAAACAAAGAAGCCCTCAAGCTCCTCGACACAAGCTCCGAGCTTGAGTTTCTCAACGGGCTGCCCGATGTGGGCCCCAACGCGAGTGTTGTCGCGCCCGGCCGCAGCTCCCGCGACCTGGCGCAGGCGTGGCTTGATAAAGCCGATGGGAACGCCAATCGTTTTGCGCCCCAGGCGCGCCGCGTGGCCTCCGTTCCTATCGTCTACACCGCGGCCGCCGCGGTCATGGCCGGCGTGGCGCCCGAGATCCCCGGCGCCGCACCGTGGCTGGGCATCAGCGCCGCGCTCGGCATTTTCTCTCTGGCGCTGCCCGCTGCCCTTCGTCTTCACGCCCGGCAGGCGCTGTGGGCGCGCACCCGCACCGCGGCTGAGATTGCCCGCTCCGTTCTCGTTACCTGGCGCACGCCCCGGCCCTATGAAGTGATCGGCGCGGAGGTCGCGCCCTGGCTCTCCGGCATTCTGCGTTCCCTCAACTTCCTCAAGATGGAAGATAATCACCGCGTCGAAACTCCGCTTTCAGATTTCAAGCAGGAGTATCGCCGCGACCGCGTGGCTCACCAGATTGAATATTTTTCCCGCCAGGCGCGAAAGGCCGAGCGCCAGGAGCGGCGTTACGCAACGCTGGGATGGGTCTGCGGTGCCCTGGCCACGCTCATCGCCGTCGCCTGTCTCTCAGGCGGACTCCAGTGGCTTGTCAATCACGGCTTTTCCGGCCGCCAATGGCTGGCCTTCGCCATGTCGGCCTTGTTTGAAATCGCCACCATGGCCGGCGCTTTTGCCGCCATGAAGGATTGCGCGCGGCGTCGCCGTCGCTATCGCGAGCTCAGCCACGCCTTGCGCCGCTGGGACACTCAATTGGAAGCACTCAACACCTGGAATTCCGTGCTCCGCGTGGTGGAGCGCATCGAAAGAGCCCTGGTCGTGGAGCTCTTCGAATGGCGCTCTCTCGTGCTGGGCGCGGCGTCGCATAAGGGATAACACCATGAAAAGAATTCTTGCTTTGGATGGCGGCGGTATTCGCGGCGTCTTCACCCTCGAGGTCCTTGTCAAAATCGAGGAGCTGTTGCGCGAGTACTACGCAAAACAGGACCCCGAGAAAGCCAAGACCTTCGTTCTCCGCGACCACTTCGACTTCCTCGCCGGCACCTCGACCGGCGCCATCATCGCTACCTGCCTCTGCTGGGGAATGCCCGTCGAGGAGGTCAGAGACCTCTACCTCCGCGAGGGCCGCAAGATGTTTGAGAAGGTCTCCTGGCGCACTCCCACCGAAAAGCTCGCCTCGCTCTACGATCCCAAGCCCATCTCCCGCTTCCTCCAAAAGATCTTCGTCGAAAAGGACGGAACCATCGCCACCCTCGCCAGCCCGCGACTGCGCGATGGCGAAAAGAAAAATCTCCTCATGGTCGTCGTGCGCAACAACACTACGGGGTCGGCGTGGCCCCTCACCAACAATCCCGACGCCATTTACAACGATCCCACCCGTCCCGACGACAACCGTCTGATTCCCCTCTGGCAGTTGGTGCGCGCCAGCACCGCCGCGCCCGTGTTCTTTCCCCCGGAGACCGCCAAATTGGGAAATACGACGTACGAGTTTGTCGACGGCTCCATCACGCCCTACTCCAACCCGGCACTCATCGCCGCGCTCACCGCCATCCTGCCCGGCTATCGCGTCAACTGGACGCCCGGTCCGGAAAACATCCGCCTGGTTTCCGTGGGTACAATCGCTTTTTCCTCTGAGGTTCCCATCGGCGATCCCAGGGTCGGCCTCGGTATCATGGCCACCAAAATTCCCACTGCCGTGCTGCAAACCACCTCCGCCTTGATGCAGTCCATCGGCTGGCAGCAGGACTTTCTCTGCCGCTGTCTCGGCGACTGCCTCTTTGCCGAGAAGCTCGATACACAAACCATGTGCGGCGAAAAGCTCGATGCCGAGGTCGGCGATCTCCTCTGCGGCAATCCTGCAGGCGCTCCGCCTGCGGGCCGAAGTTGGTTCAGCTACGTGCGCTACAACCGCACATTCCGTAAGAAGGAGATGCTGAAGATCCTCGAAGACGACCCGCGTCTCAAGCGCATCGACGCCACCGATGCCATTCCGCGTCTGAGTGAAATCGGAATAGCCTACGCTCAAGCCAACGTGAAGATCGAGCACCTGGTCTGAGACACAGTGGTTCGTGGTCAGTGCGAGTGTGAGTGTGGTTGTAGAGGTCCGGCGCACTCACACTTCACACTCACACTCGCACTGCTCTCTGTTTACACCGCTAGGCACGCAGGATATAGTTGCCTCAGCTTCTGGGGCAAGCTGATCATGGCACAAGAACCAGACGTCTTTATCAGCTACTCATCCTTGGACGAGTTGGCTGCGGAAACCGTGTGCCGGGTTCTGGAACGGAATAAGATCCGGTGCTGGATCGCGCCTCGCAACATTCCCGCAGGAGAATCCTGGGACAACGCCATCATCGACGGCATCAAGACCACCAGCATCATGGTCCTGATTCACTCCTCGAATGCCAATGGAAGCGATCAGATCAAACGCGAGCTGCACCTCGCTCACTCCAAGAAAAAGGTCTTGATTCCCCTGCGCATCGAGGCGGTGCATCCCGACGACGAGCTCGAGTACATCCTGGCCACGGTGCAATGGCTGAATGCCTTGGAAAAACCCCTCGAAGACCAACTTGAACCGTTGGTCATGCGTGTCAACGCCATCCTTGAAGCGTCCCGGCAGCCGGCGGCCGAAATCGCCCGGCGTTTCGACATTAGCCTCCGCGTGGCTTTGCTCTACAGGCGCGACACCAAGCCCGATGACTACGTGCTCTCAGTGCTCGAATCCGGCTTGCGCGCCGCCGGTCATCAGGTCTTCATCGACCGCCATTTACAAGTCGGCGACGAGTGGGCCGTCGAAATCAAGCGTCAGGTGCAGCAATCCGACGCCATCATCCCCCTCCTCTCGAGAGATTCGATAAAGAGCGAGATGCTGGCCGAGGAACTGGAAGAGGCCTCCAAAGCAGCGCGGCAAAACGCCGGCAAGCCCCGCATTCTTCCCGTCCGCGTCACGTATGAAAAGGGACTGGCCCCCGAGGAGCAATCACTGCCCGAGCCTTTCTTCAGTATTCTCGGCCACCTGCAGTATCAGCCCTGGGAGAGCGAGGCCGACGATAGCGAACTGCTTGCCCGCGTTCTCGAGAGCCTGGCCGCCAAAGTGCAGCGCACCATCGTTCCCGAACAGGAGCCGGGGGGCGCCGATCCGCTGGATTCGCCCTACTATATTGAGCGCCCCACCGATCTCCGCTTTCGTGACGCGCTCGACCATCAGGACAGCATCGTGCTCATCAAGGGCGCGCGCCAAATGGGCAAGACCTCGCTGCTGGCGCGCGGCCTCAAGTATGCCCGCGACAAGGGCAAGAAGGTCATCGCCTGCGACCTGCAAAAAAACCAGGGCAACCTTGCCAGCCTCGAGAGCCTCTACATCGGGCTGTGCGAGGCCATCGCCAACCGGCTCGATCTCAGTGTCTCGCCCAGAAAGGACTGGGATCCAATCCTTTCGCCCGGCGACAACTTCGAAAGATATCTGCGCCGCGAAGTGCTGGGAAAAACCGAGGGCCATCTGGTGCTCGCTATCGACGAGATCGACCTTCTCATCGATCGGCCTTACACCAACGAGGTCTTCGGCCAGTTCCGCAGTTGGCATAATGAGCGGGCTATGGACCCCGACGGCCCATGGAAACGGCTCACGCTTGCCATCGTCTATGCCACCGAAGCCCACCTGCTCATCACCGACCAGAACCAGTCGCCCTTCAACGTCGGCACCAAAGTCGACCTGCAGGATTTTGCGCGCGAGCAGGTGGATGAGCTGAATCAGCGCTACCAGTGCCCGCTTCGCAACGAGAGCGAGCTCAAGCGCTTCTTCGCGCTTTTCAACGGCCAGCCGTATCTCAACCGGCGCGGCTTCTACGACCTCACCCACGAAGGAAAATCTCTTGACGAGATCGAGGCGCACGCCGATGCCGACGACGGCCCCTATGGAGACCACTTGAAGCGCATCCTGTTCAAGCTTGCCGGCAACGAGGCCTTGAAAGACGTGCTCCGCGGGCTATTGCAGGGCCGGCCCATCCCCGATGCCATGACCTTCTACCGCCTGCGCAGTGCCGGCCTTGTGGCTGGTCCGTCTGCAGAGAAAGCGCAATTCCGCTGCGCCATCTATCGCAAGTTCCTGGCGCGGCACCTGGTCTGAGCAATGACGACTGAATCCACCGCTCCTGAAATCGCGCCAAGGTTTTTCACCGTCGGTGGCACATTGCCCCCTGACGCGCCAAGTTACGTGATGCGCCAGGCCGACGAAGATTTGTTCGCTCACCTCAGCGCCGGGCATTTTTGCTACCTGCTCACCTCGCGGCAAATGGGCAAATCCTCGCTCATGGTGCGCACCACCACCCGCTTGAAAGCCGCCGGCGTTCGCGTGGCCATCCTCGACCTCACAAAAATCGGTCAAAACGTCACCACGGATCAGTGGTACAACGGTCTGCTCGGCCGCCTCGGCATGTCCTTCGGCTTGGAGGACAAGCTCAAGGAGTTCTCGAGCCGCGGCGATGCGGCCTCCCGCAGCCTCGGCCCGCTGGACCGGTGGGAGCGCGCCATCCGCGAGGTCATCGTCGCCTCCATCCCCGAAAAAATCGTGATCTTCGTCGACGAGATCGACTTCGTGCGCAGCCTTCCCTTCCCCACCGACGAATTCTTCGCCGCCATCCGCTCCTTTTACAACCAGCGCACCACCAATCCCGAGCTCAATCGCATCACCTTCTGCCTCATCGGCGTGGCCACCCCCACCGATCTCATCCGCGATGGCAGCAGAACCCCCTTCAACATCGGCGAGCGCATCAACCTCACCGATTTCCATGAGCAGGAAGCCGAGCCGTTCCTCAAAGGATTGGGCCGCCCGCCCGGGATCGCTGCCAAGCTTCTGCGCCGCGTTCTCTGGTGGACCGGCGGCCATCCTTATCTCACGCAGCGCTTGTGCGCCGCTGTGGCCGCGGAACCCGATGTCACTACGGCATCCGGTGTGGACCGCGTTTGCAGCGATCTCTTTCTTGCCGCACATTCCCGCGACACCGACAACAACCTGCTCTTTGTAAGCCATCGCATCACCGACCGGAGCAACACAGATCGGAACAGCACAAGCCCCCGCAGCTACGACAATGCTTCTGAAGGCGAGGCCGAAAGGAGCTCTGAGGGTGAACTCGCCGTTGTGCTCGATCTCTATAGTCGCGTGCGCTCGGGAAAGATGGTGCTCTTCGACAAGGAGAACCGTAACATCGAGTTCCTGCTGCTGGCTGGCATTGTCACGGTGCGCGACCACGTGCCGCCGCTGCGCAACTTCCTGCACAAGCTCGGCGCCGCGCTCCGCGGCAATCCCTTGACCGGCGCGGAAAAGGTCAGCGAACAGGTCCTGGTCGTCCGCAACCGGGTCTACGAGCGCGTCTTCGACAAGCACTGGATTCACGCCCACATGCCCGGTGCCGAGGCGCGCCGCCAGCACGCCGCCTTCCGACGCGGCTTTCTGATGTCCGCCGCCGTTGCCCTCGCCGTCTTTGCCGTCATCGGCATTCTCATGCTCTGGGGCCTGGAAAACGATCAGGCGACGGCCATCCAGAACTACTGCTCCAACATGGTGCAGGTGCAGCAGGACTTCGACAACGGCGATTTCGCCTCCGGATACAACCTCCTCCGTGAGACCCAGCCCCTCGTTCGCCTCCAGCCTCGCGCCGCGGAAAAGTTCCTGGCGAACCATCCGCACCTCCTGCGCGCGCTTCTTTACATTTATCGCCATCCCCGGCTTTACGCCATCCTCAACGGCTTCGATGGAAAAGCCGCGGGCGGCATTGAATGGAATTACCTTCTCGCGCGCTCCTTTGGCGACAGCGCATACGTCTACACCGGCCATGTGAATGATGTCCGCACCGTTGCCATCTCCCCCGACGGCCAATGGGCCGTTACTGCCGGTGTCGACTCCACCGTCCGCGTCTTCAAGGTCAGCAGCATTCTTCAGGGCACGGATTACGCCCCCGTTAACCCACTCGATCGCGCGCTTCTCGTCCTCAACAACAACGGCCTTACCCGCTTGTCGAAGCCGGATGGCACGCCAAACTGGAATGTGAACACCGATCTCAAACAGGCCCTGGCTGACCAGGGTCTGAAGGCCAGTCAATTGCCCGGCGTCATGTCCGTGCAGTTTTCGCCCGATGGCGCGTGGATCGCCGTCGCCACCGGCAACTGGAACCAGCCCAATATCCCCGGCACCGTCTATTTATGGAGCACCAAAACACCCGGCAATGTCGTCTGGGTCCACACCCAGTTCCTCGAAGCCGCCGACGCCGTCGTCTTCAGGAAGCAGCCGGATGCCAAGGGCGCATTCGACATGGCAGCCACCAGTGAGGACAACACCGCAAAGTTCTGGAGCGTCTCGCCCGACGGAAAAATCACCGCTGAGGGCCAGTTCAGCGGCGGAGCCCTTGCCTCCAAGGGCATGAACGCGGCCGCCTACTCCCCTGACGGCAAGACCTTCGCCATGATCTTCGGCGATGGGAGTTTCTGGATCCGCGACGGCGCCGAGCCCTGGAAGTCCGGACGCCCCGCACCCATCGTCGGCGATATCTCAGGCCTGATGTCGATCGCCTTTTACGACCATTCTCCTACGGGCCCTCACCCGGATTCCGCCGAGCAGCTCATCCTGCTCGGTGCGCGCGACGGCCACGTCAAGTCGTACAACTTTAACACCAACACCATGCGCACTTATCTTGAGACCGGCCAGGGCCTCGTCACCTCGCTCACCGTCTCCCAGGACAAAAACCTCCTGCTCACCACCGGCAGCACCGGAACCATCCTTGTCTGGCAACTGCTGCGCGATCCGAACGACTCGAGCCTGATCGAGGGCGTCATCCGCACTCCCGGCGACAGCATCATGCTGCGCAGCCAACGCGACGTCACCTACTCTGCCGCCATCACGCCCGACAACAGCCTCATCGTCTCCGGCGGCGCCAATGCCCTCACAGGCGGTTCCGGCACGAATTCCATCGACGACAAAAACGTGTCTTTGGGCGACCAGGTCCTGGTCTCCGCTCCCGGCAGCCGCGTCCTCTTTTGGAAGAAACAACGCGGATATGTCGACGGATTCACTCTTCCCGGCGAAAAGTTGCTCTCCACCTGGGTCTCGCAACCCGCCTCCATCCCCACCGGAGGAGCGGTCCAGGCCCTGGCTTTTTCTCCCGACGGCGGCGAGTTTGCCAGCATCCGCGGCATCTCAGCTAAAAACAACGCCATTACCGAAATCGACTTTACCCGCCTCGATTCGAAAACCGGCAGGCCCGCTTCCTCAGCCAAAACCGATTTGCAGGACCACCATTCCGCCGGCACTGCCCTGGCTTGGTCCCTCGACGGCAAATCCGTCGTCACGGCCATGAACGACGGCGGTCTCCTTCTCTGGGATCCCGCACACATCGCGCAAGGCCCCAAATCGCTCAACACCGTGGCCGTCAACAACACAAGCCTTCCCATCCAGGTGCTTTCTTTCTCGCCCGAAGGTTGGCTGGCCGGCACCGCAGCCGCCGTGGGAGCAACCGATCAGATTTTTACCTGGAACAAGGCTCAGTACCACAGCAGCGAATCCATCATCCTCTGGAAGCCCGGGCAGCCGTCCGCCATTCAGCCCAACATTCAGAAGGTCGTCGAACTGCCTCCTATAGAACCGAAGGCTGCTTTCTCTCTGCAAAAGCTCATCTTCTCGCCCGTCCGCGGTTGGCTGGCCGCCTGCGGCGTTGACTCCCTCGACAATCAGGTCAAAGTCCAGATCTGGACCGTCTCCAGCCTCCTCGGAGCATCGCCGCAGCCCCTCAAAATCCTCGACGGCGCCGAGTACCCTCTCAGTCACGACCATGTGGACAGTCTGCACAGCCAGTGCACCGCCGTCGCCTTCTCGCCCAACGGCGAGTGGCTCGCCGTCGGCACCTATAACCACGAAATTGCCGTCTGGTCCACCGCCACCTGGATGCGCGTCGAAGGTGAATTCTCCGCCAGCGGCAGCATCTACGGCTCCTCCGGCGTCACGCGCGGCCGCTATCTTGACGCCCCGCCCATGGCCACCTCCGCCATCAACGCCGTGACCTTCTCTCCCGACAGCATGCGCCTCGCCTACGGCGCCGCCGATACCAGAATCTACCTCTGGAGCGTCACCGCCAATCTCCCCGTCTCCACCATCTCCGTCCACTCCGGCGGCGTGCTCGCCCTTGCCTTCTCGCCCGACGGCAACTGCCTCGCCTCCGGCGGCACCGACCAAGCCGTCCGCTTCTCCTGCGGCATCGATCAGACTTTCGAGACATCGCGTCAGAAAATTTCCGTTTCCGTCGACTCCTACCTGCGACTCCTCAAGGAATCCGACAACTGGTCCAACTTCGCGCAGTGACCGCTTAACCATCCCCCGCGCCGGGTGCCGGGCGCCCCATCCTAAACGCGTCCTGTGCGTTTAGGGTGGGATACCACAGGCCCCCGCATCGGATAATGAAGACATCCAAAGGAACCGCGCGCCATGCCGCAAGCCCCCACCGTCTTAACCGCACGCCGCCTCTACGACGGCTCCCGTCTCCACGACCACCCCATCGTCGTCCTTGAAGACGGCCGCATTGCCAACATCTCCACGCGTGCCTCGAGCGCCGCCCCCGCCGGCGCCCGCATCCTCGACTTCCCTGAAGCCACGCTCGCCCCCTCCTTCTTCGACATCCACATCCACGGCGCCGCGGGCCACGATGTCATGGAGGCCACCCCCGAAGCTCTCGCCGCCATTGGCGCATTTCTCGCCTCGCGCGGCACCGCCCGCTTCCTCGCTACCACCGTCACCGCGCCCATTGACGCCACCCTCCGCGCCGTCGCCGGCCTCGCCCGCCTCATTGCCCAGGCGCCCACCACCGCCGGCCGCCCCCTGGGAATCCATCTCGAAGGACCGTTTCTCTCGCACTCCAAGCGCGGAGTGCATCCGCCTGCATTCCTCCTCGAGCCCGACATCGCCCTCTTCGACCGCCTGTACGACGCCGCCGAGGGCCGCGTCCGCCTCATCACCCTCGCGCCCGAGCTGCCCGGCGCGCCCCAGCTCGCCGCCCACGCCACCGCACGCGGCGTTCGCGTCTCCCTCGGCCACTCCAACGCCACCGCCGCTGAAACCCGCGCTGCCATCGCCGCCGGCGCCACCAGCGCCACGCACACCTTCAACGCCATGCGCCCGCTCGACCACCGCGAGCCCGGCATCCTCGGCACCGTCCTCACCGACGATTCCCTCTTCGCCGAGCTCATCTGCGACGGAATCCACTCCATGCCGGAGATCGCCCGCCTCTGGTGGCGCGCCAAGGGCCCCGAGCGCGCCATCCTCGTCACCGACGCCATGAGCGCCACCGGCATGCCCGATGGCGAATACCGCCTTGGCGAGCTCACCGTCCAGGTCGCGAACGGCCGCGCCATGTGCGAAGGCGTCCTCGCCGGCAGCGTGCTCACTCTCGACCGCGCGCTCGCCAACTTCCTCGCCTTCACCGGCGCAACTCTCGAGCAGGGTCTGCGTCTTCTCACCGGCAATCCCGCCGCGCTCACCGGCTTCCAGGCCGAAGCCGGCAGCCTCGCCCCCGGCGGCCCTGCCAACCTCGTCGCAGTCAGCCCCGACGGACACCTCGCCGCCTCATTCCTCAACGCCATCCCCGTCACGCCTTCCGTGCTAGACTTCTCGGCAGATTTCAGCACTCCATTTGGAAGTACGCTATGAGGGACGGGCCTCGATCGCCGGTTCTCCTTCTGCTGGGCATGGGCTGCGCAGCGCTCGCCGCAGTCGCGCAAACGCCCGCCCCGCCGCTCAGCGTCACGGTGATCGTGACCAACGCCATCGCGCAGCCGCCGCAGCCGGTGAAAGCGGCTCATGTATCGCTCACGCACCTCATCAGCGCACAACTTGCCGTCGACGCCCAGGGCCCCACGAATCCCCGGGGCGAAGCACAGTTGGTGATCTCTCAGAGCGCGGCGAAGAATGGCGACCTGCGCATTGTCATTTCCGGCGTAAGCAATCTTGTCATCTATGAGCCGGCCGATGGGCAATTATCCGGTCTCAAATCCCCCGTCAGAGTCATTCTGCTTCCCACGGGATCGCTTGCGCTGCTCGGGCCGGCACAAATTCAGGCCTATCTTCGCCGGCTGCTCCTGCAGGTGAACAGCCTGCAAAAACAGGTGAGCACACTAAAGACCGAGGTTGCCCAGGGGCAGAGCCAGCAGCAATATTTGACCTCAGCTTTGGCAGAATTTGCCCAGGCCACTGGACTATCCCACGGCCAGGTCGATCAGCAAGTTGAGATCTGGGCGCAGAACATCAGGCTGCAGGCCGCCCGGGCCACCGCTGAGCAAAAAGCCCTGGCCGCGTTCGCGCTCAAGGACTACGCCGCCGCAGCGCAGGCCTACAACCAAGCCGCCGACGCCACGCGTGAGCAGATCAATGCGCACGAAGCCGCAGCGGCAGAGCACGAAAGGGCTCGCGCGAATGAAGTGGACGCAGCCCGGGACGATCTTCGCCAGCTCATCAACCAATGCCAGTCCGCAGCCGGCGCGGACCAGTTGAACCTGAAGTACCACGACGCCACGCAAACGCTCGAAAGCGCTGTCGCCACGGCCGAAGCGGAATCGAAGAAACACCCGGACGACAAGGGCTTTCACGAGCTTTGGCTGCAGGCGGTTTCTGAGGCAGCCAGCGCGCGTTCGCGGGAGGGTGAGGTCTCGCCCGCGAACGAGAGCCTGGGCCTACTGGCTCGATCCGTGGATGACTTCGAGTGGCTGGCGCGCGACTATGCCGCGGCGGGTGACCGCCGGGAGAGCGCGGCAGCGCAAGCCGGCCTGGGCAGCGCGCTGGCTGATGAGGCCGACCGTGTAAGCGGAGACAAAGCTGCGGCTCTCTTCAATCAGGCGGTCCAGGCTTATCAGAACGCGCTTGCGGTACGCACCAGAACCGATGTGCCGCAAGACTGGGCGACGACGGAAAACGATCTCGGAATGGCGCTCGTGGACGAGGCGCAGCGCGCCAGCGGCGATAAGGCTGCCGTGCTATTCGACCAGGCTGTGCAGGCCTTTCAACAAGCACTTGAGGTCACCACCAAGGCCAATCTGCCCCAGGACTGGGCCAGAACCCAATTCAACCTCGGAATTGCGCTGACCCAGGAAGGCCAACGCGCGCTCGATGCGAAGGCAGTTCCTCTGCTTGATGCTGCGGTGCAGGCCTTCGGAATGGCGCTTGAAGTCGATACCAAAGCTGACCTTCCTCAGAGGTGGGCCATTACCCAGGATGCCTTGGGTCTTGCCTTGATGGACGAAGGCGTGAGATCCAGCCAGACGGGCAACGTCGCTCTGCTCGAACGGGCGGTGCAAGCCTTCAAATGCGCGCTTGAGGTGATCACCAAAGACGGCCTTCCGCAGGCCTGGGCCAGGATCCAGAGCAACCTGGGAAGCGCACTGGAGGATGAGGGACTTCGCGCCAGCGACGAAAAAGCCCCCGCCTTCTTCGATCAGGCGGCGCAGGCCTATCAAAACGCGCTGCAAGTTTACACCATGGCCGATTTGCCTCAGGACTGGGGGAGGGTGCAAATCAACCTCGGTTTGACATGGATGCAGGAGGGCCTGCGCACCAGCGGCGATAAAGCTGGCCCCCTCCTTGCCCAATCCGTGCAGGCGTTCGAAAAGTCGCTTGAGGTCTTCACCAAAGCTGATTTGCCGCAATACTGGGACGCGGCGCAGCTTGATCTGGGCGACGCGCTGGCGACCGAGGCGTTGCATACCGGAGGGGACAAAGCCCCAGCTTTGTTCGACCAGGCTATCCAGGCCTATCAGAGGGCGCTTGAGGTTGAAAACAAAGCCGATCTGCCCGAGGATTGGGCCGAAACTCAAATGAACATCCTGGAAGTCAGTTTCATGGCCGCACGTTACTCCACGTGTATTCAGCGTGTGGCAATCCTCACCGACGACACCTTATCGGCGCCGCAGGCCGTCGTGCGCGACACCATCGAGTTCGCCTGCCAGTGGGGCGCAGGAGACAAAAACGCGGCGCGCCAAACGGAAAAAGCGCTCCTGTCGAAGTCCGCAACGCTGGAAGCGTCAGTCTGGGATTTTACCGGCTCGCTTCAGATCCTCTCGAATTCGCCCGCCTTCGCCAACGGCCGCGCCTCCTGGATCGCCCTCTTCACTTCCGTACAGAACGGCGACAGCGCCGGCATGACCGCAGCCCTTCATCAACTCGAGCCGATTTTGCAACAATAGCTCTTATGTTCATGGCCAGGTACGACGTATTTCTCAGCTACTCCCGCGCCGATTCCGACCGCGTCACCCCGCTGCGCGACGAGCTCCGCCGCCTCGGCTATCGCGTCTTCTTCGACGTGCAATCCATCGACCCCGGCAGCGACTGGAAGAAGCGCCTGCGGCGCTCTATTCGCGCCTCACGGACGCTCGTTCTATGCTGGTCGGATCAGACGCGCAGCTCGGAGTACGTCACCTTTGAGTATTCGCAGGCCGAGGCGTTTCGCCGGCGCATCTTTCCCTGGCGGCTCGACAAAACGCCGCTGCCGGCCATGATGGAGCTGCAGGCCATCAACGAGCCTGACGCAGCAGCGGTTGCCGCGCAGCTCAAGCCGGCGCTGGGCTGGCCTTTGAGCCGTCGGCGCGCGACGTGGCTGGCAGCGGCCGTTGTCGCGACAGCATTGCTGGGCGTGGTGGCGTGGCACATTTCCCATCCGCCGCCCCCGCCGCCGTGGGACTTTCAGGGCGAAGTCACGGACCGCGTCTCGAGAGTGCCGATTGCGGGCGTCGAGGTCGACGTCATGAAGGGCAACGATATCCAGACCTCCGCGGTGACCGATGCGCGGGGACGGTTCGATCTCCACCTGCCGCGGCCGATCCCGGAAACCATTGACCTGCGTTTCGGCAAGGACGGCTACGTAGGCGACCGGATCTTCGTCCCGACGGACA
Source organism: Occallatibacter sp. (assembly GCA_050015795.1). Classification (GTDB taxonomy): domain Bacteria; phylum Acidobacteriota; class Terriglobia; order Terriglobales; family Acidobacteriaceae; genus Telmatobacter. Next base: position 19,007 of record JBEKAS010000044.1, read on the forward strand.
CGCCCCAGCCCTTTCCCGAGGACATGGCGAAGCCCTGATCCGCCGGGCGCGGGTGATGGGCTAGGGACGAAAAGACAGGGAGTGGGGTGCAGGGAGTAGGTAACAGGGAACAGCGCACCCGCGCTGACAGCTGACGGCTGAGAGCCGGCGAGGCAGCCGCGGGGCGGGGAGCCTCTACTCTTCGATCTTGTAGCTGAATTCTTCGATGACGGGATTGGTGAGGACTTCGCGGGCGATGCGCTCGACCTCGGCGCGCGCCTGTTCCGCAGTCAGCGAGTCGGCGAGCGAGAGCGCGAAGTATTTGCCCTGGCGCACCGCAGTGACCTCGGCAAACCCGATTTTGCGGAGAGCGTTATGGATGGTCTGGCCCTGCGGATCGAGGACCGATGCCTTCAACGTGACATAGACATGCGCCTTCATGTTCCTAGATTATAAGAGCAGGGACTGAGGGACTGGGTGTGGAGTGTGAGTGTGAGTCCGCGAGACAGATACAGCCACACTCACACTCGCACTCACACTGACCACTGACACCTGAAACCTGAAACCTGAAACCTGAATCAAGCAACGCATTCCCCAAGGAGAGATTGAACGCAATGGTGAATTATCTGGAGTTGCCCGTGGGCGACCGCGCGCCGGAGGTCTTTCGCGCAGTGATCGAGATCCCCAAAGGCGGGACGCAGAAGTATGAGTACGACAAACAGCTGCACGTGTTCAAGCTGGACCGGAACCTGCACTCGCCGGTGCACTATCCGGGCGATTACGGCTTTATACCCTCCACGCTGAGTGACGACGGCGACCCGCTGGACGTGCTGGTGCTGGTGCCGACCGAGAGCTTTCCGGGATGCGTGCAGGAAGTGCGGCCCATCGGCCTGCTGGAGATGCTGGACCAGGGCACACTCGACGAGAAGGTGCTGGCCGTGGGCAAGAACAACCCGCGGTTCGCGAATATCTGGAACTACACGGATATCTATCCGCACATGCTGAAGGAGATTACGCACTTCTTCTCGATCTACAAGGACCTGGAAGGCAAGCGCGTGGAGATGCGGGGCTGGCAAGACGCAGGCTACGCGCGTGATCGCGTGACATACGCGATGAACCAGTTCAAGGAGAAAAAGGCAGGGAGCGAGAAGACAGTGTGAGTGTGTGAGTAATCGGCGGCGCGGAGTTCAACCACACTCACACTTCACACTCGCACTCATACTCGCTTTGCACACTCACACTGTCTGCTCCGGCTTGCGGCGGGCGAGGGCAACGGTGAAGCCGTAGAGCGGCGGCCCGAGCAGAGCCACTGCGGCGGCGAATGCCAGCGAGGAGACTTTGGCGAAGGGCGTTCCGGGATCGCCAAGGGTTTCAGCGTGCGAGGCGTAGAGCGCGTAGGCGATGAGCGCGGTGGGACCAGCTGCCGGCGCGGAAGGGCCGCGGGAGCTCGGGCTCGCGCAGGCGCAGCACGATGAGCGCAAGGAACTCGAGGATCAGGCTGGTGCCGTAGAGAATCAAGTCAATGGAGATGAGGCGCTCGAAGGGGAGCTTGAGGGCCAGCGCCCAACCCAATCCACAGACAAGCACACTGACCCAGGGCACGCCGCGGCGGTTGCGGCGCAGGAAGACGCGCGGCAGCAGGCCGTCGGCGGCCATGGCGATGGGCAGGCGCGTGTAGCTCATCATGAGGGCGTTGAACATGCCCACGCCGCAAATGACGCCGCCCGCGACCACGGCCAGCCCGAGCAGCGGGCCGCCGAGAGCGCTGCCGGCGATGGCCCATGAACCGGTAGAGAAGCCTTCAGCCGAGAGTCCGGCAGCGGCCATGGCCGCCAGCGGAAGCACGTAAGTGAGGGCGGTGAGGAGGGCGGCGGCGATCATGGCGCGCGGGTAGTTGCGCTGCGGGTTGTCGACCTCGCGCGCGATGGTGGAGGCGTTGTCCCACCCCATGTAGTTCCAGAGCGCGACCAGGATGGCGGTGGAGAGGCCGAGCGGAGCGCCGGGTTCGGCAGCGGTGCGGCCCCAGTGCATGGCGGGATGCGCGGTGAGACCTTGCCAGAACCCCAGCGCGACAAAGATGGCGAAGGGCGCCAGCAGCAACGCAAACAGCCAGACCGAGTCGTCGCCGACTTCGGGCGCACCGCGCAGGTTCCAGGCGCAGCACAGGACCACGACGGCCAGCGACCAGAGCCAGGCGCGCGGGCCGCCGGTAAGCGCGGGGTTAAACTTGCCCAGGTAGAGCACAAAGATGGAGGGGTAGAGCGCCATGTCGAAGACGCTGGCGGTGAGCGAGAGCCAGCTTTCCTGGTATCCCCAGAAGGGGCCGAGTCCGCGGCGCACCCAGACGTAGAAACCGCCTTCCGCGGGGATGGCCGCGGCGAGCTCGCCGATCATGAGCGCGGTGGGCAGGCTCCAGATCAGCGGCAGCGTGAGCAGGATGAGGATGGCGCGCCCGTACCCGGCGCCACCAAGGATGTCTTCGATGCCGTAGGGGCCCCCGGAAACCATGAAGTAGGTGGCGGCAACCAGGGGCAGGAAGCGGATCTTGCGCAAGGCGGGATGGAGAGCAAACCGCATGAGTGTGAATGTACTGAATGTACCGCACTGAATGCACATCGGTGAGGGCGGTGCGAAAAGCGGAATGTGGGGGGGCCGGTGAGGTGGCCACCGTATGGCGGTCTGAGAAACGCGATGTGGGGGTGGTGTTCGGCAGGTCGGGCCGCGTCAGCGCAGATTCCGGTATAATCCTGACTGAGACCCGGAGAGATGGCCGAGTGGCTGAAGGCGGCGGTTTGCTAAACCGTTGTACGGTCAAAAGCTGTACCGGGGGTTCGAATCCCCCTCTCTCCGCCATCTTACAACTCATGTCATTGATTCTACTGCCATACACAACAAAACAAATCAATTATGTGTTGCATTGAGATTTGCGCTGCGTGCGCACCGTGCGGCTAGGTACGCCCTGTACACCCCTTTTACCTTACAAAACGGGGAGCACCTTACAAAGGGGAACTGGCGGTCCGACCATTCCATAGTGTGAACCCTGCCGCGACCACCGGGAATAAGGTGAGCGAGGCGTAGCGGCTGCGGCATTCATCATCTCGCGAACCGCAGGAGCGATGTCCGCAACGGCGTCGCTGATTCGCTCAACGAATTGCTTGTGCTCCCTCTCGGAAATGTTGAAGTTCGCAGTGATGAATCTCGCGAGAGTCTACCGACATTCTCATTTCTCAGGCCGGAGGGATCTTAAACGCGACAGCATACTTGCAGGGTGGAACATCGGGTAAGTCGATCTCGAGGCCCTGTGCTCCCCGAGTCCACCTTAGCTCAGATTTCGATCCAAGTAATTCCACCTTCCGAATCTTGCGAGGATAATTTGTGGAGTCTTCAGCAAGTGACTTGATAACCATCTTTCCATCAGACGGCCAGCCCAAGGCGATTGCGTATAGGGCATCACCCTTTGTGGTGAATCGTATGTCTGTGGGTTGGAACTTAAGCCTGGATAACTGATACATAGGCAACACCCTGGCCGCTTCTGTAGCGGGACCTTCCCCATAGATGGTCCAGGGACGCGTCCCTTTGATTGCTTCGGAATTGACCTGTTGCCAATCAGCAAGTTCTCCCAGGAATGCGATCTCATCGCTGTCCGGCTCCCCATACCCGGGTAGTGGAATGCTGAGAAGAAGATTGCCATTTTTGCTGATGACGTCCACCATCAGAGGAATCATCAAAGAGGCCTTCTGGTATGTATGCTCTTCGAAGACTTTGCGATCGTAGTGCCAATGTCCGATGCATGCCTCCGTTTGCCAGGGCTTCTCCTGCAGCGTATCTGCCAAAGTCATTTCAAAGTCTCGGGTGAGTGTTCCCCACACAGGTTCAGGAACCTCTTTCAGGTCGAGAACTCCCTCAAGACGGCCGTCGTGCGCCTGTACATTCTTGTCGTAGTAATAAGCCATGATTTGCGGCGCCAGGTCTGGTATTCCCAGCCAAACACCCAAATCCGGGGCTCCGGGTCCGCCGCGATCAAAATTGAACTGCGCCCCATCGTCAAAGTTCAGGATGTCAGGAGCATAGCTGTCAATAACGTCCTGTACGCGAAGGAGAAACTGCTGGACAAACTCCGGGCACGGGGTGTTCTTAGCGTGGGGCTTCCCATTGATCATCTGGGGATCCCTGCTCTCCCACCACTTGCCCTTCCCGTCGGCGATCGTCTGCATGCCATCGTAGGGAACTCCAGCGAACGGCCCGGTCGTATCGCTCTTGTAGCGAACGGGAAGAAACTCGTCCCATACCCGATGCGGAGTCCCATGATAGCTCACGCCGAATCGCAATCCGTTGGAGCGTGCAACGTTGGCCCAGGTACCCACGATGTCCTTCTTCGGACCTATGTTGACGCAGTTCCATGGCTGATGCTTTGAATTCCAACAATCGTAGTTATCGTGGTGAGTAGCTAAAGCTACGAGGTACTCAGCTCCCGCGCGCTTGTACAATTTGACAAGCGCTTCTGGGTCCCATTTTTCTGCCTTCCAGAGATGGCAAATGTCTTTGTATCCGAACTGGGAGGGATGTCCATAGGTCTTTACATGGTACTCATATTGAGCTGATCCCTGGATATACATGTTTCGCGCATACCAGTCCCCCTGTTCGGGAACGCATTGTGGACTCCAGTGCGCCCAGATGCCGAACTTCGCATCGCGAAACCAATCCGGGCATTGATAGGACTTCAGAGACTCCCAATATGGCAGAAAGGGGCCCTGCGGGATCTCTCCGTGAAAGAACGGCGAGTCTCCCCATCCGTTTGCAACTCGACTCAGCGCGAATAAAGAGATTCCACCTGCTAATAACGATCGACGATTCATGGTCACTTTAATCTCCCTCCCGTCTAAACGTCGAAATGTTCACCATGGGAACCGATCTGCAACGATGATGTTCCCCTTCGAAAGTTGCTGAGGTGAGCGCACAGAATTCGCTCGGGATTTGGTCATTCCGAATGCCGAGCTTTGATCGCCCCATCAGGTGGGTGGCAATTTCCGCGCGCGCATGGACCGCCCCTAAAAATGACGCTACGGCAAAGAGCGCAGATTCCCACTTTGCCACTGGCGCTATCTTTTCAGCTTTGCCTGCCCAGATCGATCCTCATCAGATGTCCGTCGTAGGTTACTGAGCGGTCCACGCCTGAATCCGATCCGAATCCTATCCCATGTCCCTGCTTAACCAGGACAATCCGGAAGGTGCACTTTGTTCGCATTCCCGGAAATGTTCCCATTCGATCCCCAATCGACAGCGCATTTCGACGATCATCCCAATGCAGATCAATCGTTGCTCTGGCGCCATGCTCGTATGCATAGCTATCCCCGCTGTCTTCGTAAAGCAGGAAATCGGCATCTCTTCCGCCATAGACTCGAATCTCGATTGGGTCTTGCGCATCTGCTGTGGATTGCACTTGAGGCCCCATCGGAACAATACTGCCTGCCTTTACCAATATTGGAATCTGGTCCAATGGGGCATCAGCCACAATCGTCTGTCCACCGTGATAGGCTTTTCCAGACCAGAAGTCCACCCAGTCGTTACCCGCCGGCAGGATGACACTGCGACTCGCTGCACTCGGCTGCGTCACGGGATTTACCAATAACGAATTTCCAAACAGAAATTCATCATCGACATCTCTCAGTGCAAGGTCATTCGGGTAGACAAATGGCAATGCTTGCATGACAGTTTCTCCACGGCTGGTGACGCCCCAGGCAGTGGAGTAGATGTAAGGCATGAGACGATAGCGAAGTTCATCGTATTGCGTCAGGATCTTCTCTACCTCAGGACCGTAGTTCCACATCTCAGTCTTGGATTTGTATCCGTGAATTCGAAAAATGGGACAGAAGCTCCCGAATTCAAACCACCGGATAAGCAGTTCATGATAGGCATCCGATGTGTACTGATCGACAGGACGGAAAAACCCGCCCATGTCCGTCGTCCAGTACGGTAGTCCCGACATGCTGAAACTCAGCCCCGCGGGAATTTGTCTGCGCAGGGTTTCCCAGTTCGCCGAAATATCTCCCGACCACGCGATAGTGGCATTGCGCTGCTGGCCGGTAAATGCGGATCTCGTGAGAATGACCACTCGCTTCTGGTCAGTCGCGGCGCGCTGTCCCTGGTAAACGGCTGTGGTTTCATAGAGCGGATACGCATTGCGAACAAATTCTCCCGGGCCGAGATGTGTCAACACTCCTTTAAGCGGATCGCCTTCAGGCTCGGAAGCATCCAACCACCAGCCATCGAGACCTTCCTGAAAGAGCCCGCGGTTCAGTTCCGACCAGAACAGCCTTTGCGCGCTCGGATTGAATAGGTCCGCCCAGTCTTCCTTGGCTTGTGTCTCCCCGGGTTCCCTGGGATCTGCCGCGGATGGCAAGAGCAGGTGCTCTTTCTGCATATCCCGATCGACAGCAGTCTCCGATCCAAACTTTGCCCACACCGAAGCCACCAGATGAAGATTCTCCTGGTGCAGTTGAGTTGTCATCTGCGCCGGATCGGGATAGTCGTGTTCATCGAAGCGCATCGCATTCCAGCCATATTTGCCCCAATACTGCCAATCCTGGACGATCACATCGACGGGAATCTTGCGCTTACGAAATTCGGCGGCAGTATCCAGGATCTGTTGCTGGCTTGAATACCGCTCCCTGCACTGCCAAAAGCCATAAGCCCAGCGAGGAAGCAACGGAGCGGTGCCGGTCATCTGGCGATACTCCTGAATCACGCGGTCTAATCCCGGCCCGTAAAAGAAGAAATAGTCCACCGCGCTGCCAGCTTGAGAACGGAATTCTGTTGTATCGGAAGGAGGACGGACAAACAACTTTGTATCGCCGCCGGTTTGAGCTGAAATCTTGTATTCCGTATCAGTCTTCAAATTGATTTTGGCGCCGGCAGAATCGGCAATCCACATGTTCTTGAGATCGATGATTGTCTTGTCGCCCACAGAAAGATAAAGCCGGTCTCTTCGATTTCCACTTAGCAGGAAGCCATATTCTCCCGATGTGCCGGTCCTGAAACTCCCCTCGCCTGTCTTGGCGTCTAGCTGAATGGCTTGATCGGCAGCATTGAAGTCCGTCAATGACGCATTGTTCCAAATCAGCCCGTAGCCTTTAGTTGAGAGCAGCACGGGGATCGAGATATTGGTATTGGCTTGCTGTAGGCGCACTGGAATATTGCGTACGTTAAAGAACCCTTCCTGGTGCTGGCCAAGACCATAGAGGGCCTCATCCTGGGCAGACAGAAACTTCTGTTGCACCTGGAACGCGGGTTTCCCATCGATCGTTTCCGGAGTAAGCTCTCGTCCCCCGCCCCTCGGCTCGCTGAGGATTGTTTTGCCATCGGCGGAGAGAAAACTTAGCGCCCCGGTCTCACGGTCAATACTAACTTGTAGTGCTGCCGTATGGATGACAACAGTCGATTTGTTCGACACAACTTTGAAGTCACTGTCGTTGCACTGACCGGTCACTACGGGAACAATGGGCAAGGGAATCTCTCGTGTGGGACTCGCAACGACGTGGATCATGCGATCCGAGCACACTTCAATACGTAAAGCGCCGCTTTCCGAGTAAATCGTTACGCTATTCGTGATTCGTTCGAAGGACTGGATGTATCTGCTTGCGCAAGGAGATGATGTTGCGCTCAGAAACGCTAGCACCGCAGCTCCAAAAGTTATTTTGGCAAAACGTAAAGAGATCAAGATGAACTCCCGCGTCAGAAATTAACTGACTCACTCTAAGTGGGAATGTGAGGCTTGGCCGCAAAACGCCCTTCTCCTTATCAAGCAAGCTTGTTCGCTTCTGCGATCACTCCTGGGTAACGTCCGCTCGAAAGATTTTGTTGTTCGCTTGGATTCCCTCGTAGGTCTACTGGCGACTGATGTCTGTGCCCGATTGTTCGACGGCGACGCTTGCGCTCGCATCCCACTGCGCGCGCAACTGCTTTGAAACTTGAAAAGCCTCAGCCGCAGCTTTCTTGTCCCCAATCTTTTGATAAAGGCGTGCCATTTGATAGTGGATGCTGCCGTCGTCGTCGCCGGTCGTGACCAATTTGAACTCAGACAGTGCCTCAGGGATGCGGTCTGTGTTGGCGTACACTTCGCCTAACAAAGCATGGAGCTTCGGCATAAACTCCGGCTGGGTACCTCGGACTTTGTTGAGGTAACTCTCGGCGCCGGCGTATTGGTGCTGCTGGACGAGTATCTCGCCGGCCAGCAGGTTCGCTTCAGGATCGTCCGGATTCTTCTGTAATAGCTCCTTGTCGGCAGCGAACGCATCCTGGCTGTTTCCACCCTCGAAGAGCGCTATGGCCAGGCCCAGGCGCCCGCTGCGATCTTCCGGCTCCAATACCAGCGCCTTGCGGTACTCCGATTCCGCATCCTCCCATCTTCGCTTTTGACGGTAGACATCGCCCAGCAGAACGTGCATCCGCGGGGAATTTGCGTCAATCTCACCCGCGCGTGTCAACGCAGCAATGGCTAGCCTCTCGTCGGCCCTGGATTCCCAATACAGTCCGGTCTGCCGGGTCGTCGCGCTTATTGTCAGCCTTCGTGCTGCCAGCGCAGCGGTTCTGTAATCGCCCGTGTAGAAAGCACATGGAGCCAAAAGCAAGAGAGACTTTTCGGGCAGAACGCTCAAGCGGGGCCGCAAGCTCTCGCTGCACTTGCGGAATTGACCAGACAGATAGAGTTTCTCCGGGTCCGTCGGCGATGGAGTTATGGCTGCCTGCTTTCGGCCCGGAACGTCGGCTCCCGGCTCGGTAAGAGCTGCAGAGACCGGACTATCCGATTGCAACCCAGTCTCGATCAATTCCACAAAGTCAGCCGAAATCTCCTGGCTTGCTTGCCAATCTTTCGCCAGACTTAATAGCTTTTCGGTCTGTTCGGCCGAGATTCCATCGCGCAACAATGGCAAGCTCTCCTGAAGAAATCCTGGATCCGCCTTCCAGATAGCGATCAGCTTTCTCAGAGCATTCTCAGTGTCGCCTTGGAGCAATTGCAGTGCCGCAAGGCCAAGGCTGGTCAAAGGGCAACCAGAATTGGAGTGTGATTCCCGATCGAATTCCTCCTTTGCCTCGGCGAGCGCTTTTTGCCGCAGCAATACGATGCCATAGCCGGCGTGGGAGCAAGGCGGCGGCGACGCGACCGAGAGTGTAGTTTTGTAGGCACGAGCCGCCTGGACGAGCTTGCCCTGCTCAGCGAATAACTCGCCTGTTCGCAAATTGCTATACGTCGAGTCCTTATAAGTGCTCGTCATAACACGCGCGTCGGTGTCCACTTCCTGCAAGTAAGCCATGCCGAGCCCGAACCAGGCATTCCCATTGTCTGGAGCCAGGGCCAACGCTCTCCAATAGGCATCACTCGATCTGTTGCCGTTGCCGGCAATTGCAAGCGCGCGGCCCAACGTGAGCGGAGCTTGCGGATCTGCCGGGTTAAGCTTCTCAGCTCTCTCAAGAAACGGTATCGCTGTTTCAGTGCGTTTCAGTGTCAGGTTGTCAATCCCCAAAAACAGTTGGGGAACGTATAAGGAGGAGTTGAGACGAGCCGCTTCAGAGAAGCTCTTGACAGCCTCGTCGTAATTGCCCGTCTCGTGGTACATCAGCCCGAGGTCAGCCCAAAGTTCAGCGGTTTGAGGGCTTAGCTGGATAGCTTTTCGATAGGAGTCGGCGGCTGCGGAAAAATCCTTTCTCGCCGCGGCTTGTTGCGCCGCGGCGACATAGGATTGAAGTCTCTCACTGTTGTCGTCCTGGTTAGCCCCCATAGCCGCAGTCGAAACTGCGGCCATGAGGGCAACGAGGGCCGCCCTCTTCAAGCAATGCATAGATGGTCTCTAATAAGTTATCTTAAGCACCCCCTGCATCTGTCTCGCCCCCTGCGTGGAGTTGGCCTCACCCATGGTCGAGTCGCCCGTGGTGGAGTCCGGTATGCCGAAATTGGGGTGATTGAACGCGTTGAACATCTGCACCTGGATCGCCAGGCGTAATCTCTCCACGAGGCTGAACGACTTTCCCAGCGTCAGGTCTTCGTCGACGTATCCGGGAGACCGTAGATTGGAATAGTAGCGTGGTCCGGTGCCGAAGGTGTATGCAGGCGGCGGGGTAAAGGCCGCCGGGTTGAAGAAGCAGTACTTCGTTCCCACCGGGATGCTCGGGTTAAGGGTTGTGCCCGCGCCGCAGGTGCCGGACCTGAAAGGTTGCCCGGTCAGGTTTGCATGCTGGCTCCCGCCAAAAACGGTTGAGCTGTTCCCGTTGGGTCCGATTGACATCGGGAATCCGCTTTGGACGGTAGTAATTCCATTCACCTGCCAGCCGCCCACAACGGCATCCTCAACCCTGTTCATGCCGCCGCCGAACTTCTTGCCCCGGCCGACCGGCAATTCATACACATAGTTCAAAACCAGGGAGTGAGGAATATCCTCGCCGTCAACCGTCCAATCCGCTTTCAGGTCGTAGTAATTGCGGATACCCGAGCCGCCGGTATCGCCGTTGATGCTGCCCCATTCCTCCGGTCCGGCCACATCGGAGAGGAACTTCGAGAAGGTGTAGGAGGCCGTGAAGATCAAGCCCGCGCCGAAACGATGCTTGAAGTTGGCCTGCAAGGCGTTGTAGTTGTTGATTCCGACGGGTTCAAATTGGGCTGAGACGCCTCCGCAGAACTCGGGATACGGCATCAGGGATTGCGCGACCGTCCACGGGCAAGCCATAGGGGTAAGTTTCAGGGAACTCAACGCGCCGGCAAACGGATTGGTGCCCGCCGAGCCGGTCAGAGCACTACCCATGGAAAGATAACTCGGGTTCAGTTGGCCGTAGTTCATGCCGCCGAGGGTAATACGCGATCCCCGGCCCCCCACGTAGGCGACATCCAGCACGTCACTGGGAGTGAAGGCGTATTGGAACCCAAAGCTGAATTCCTTGGCTAGAGGGTCGGGACGGTTTGGATTCACCACGCTGGGGCTCTGGCCTACGCTCGTCAGGCCGCCCAGCGCGTTCCCGGTCACCGGCACAAGTCCCGATTGGAATGCCTGCGCAAGGGGCGTTGTAACCGTGACCCCGTCGGGCGAAGAAGTCCACGCCGTTGAGGTCGAGTATCCAGGGTCCGGTGCGGTGCCGTTATAGTAGTTTCTCGCGTAATACCAGCCGTAGCCGCCGCGCATCACCAGCTTCGGCATCAGGGCGTACGCGAAGCCGATGCGGGGCGCCAGGTCGTTCAGGTTGCTTTTATTGAGGCCGCGGTTCCCTGGAGTGTTAAAGACGGTCTCGCCATAAACCGGAATCCCCGCCGCCACGCTGATCGGGTTGAGGGCGTGCAGATCGAAGTACGCCTGTTGGTTATGCCGTGCCGTCTCCGGCATCTGGATTTCATAGCGGACGCCGAGGTTCAACGTCAACTTCCGGTTGGCTTTCCAATCGTCTTGCACGTACATCCCGTGCAGGTAATTGGTCGACGCCGGAAATGCGGCGAAGCCAGTGGAGCCGGCCGAGCCCACCCCGGAGTTGCCGGCGCCCGCCATGAAAGAAGCAAGCCCGTCTCCGTTTGTGCTTGACGCCGGGTTGAGCGGGTCGGGACCTGCCGTCATGCCGACTGAGAAGTTGAATATTGTTGGGGTCAGCCTGCCGCCGTCGGTGGTTTGCCAAATACCCAAATATCCGACCGAGATAGACTGGGTTTTGAAACTTTTGTTCACGTCCACGGTCAGGCTGCCATTATTTTCAGGAAACGTGGCTTCGCCGGAGTTTTGCGTAGCTCCCAGCGGAGCATAGGAACTCCCGGCAAAGGTGTTTCCAAATTGAATCTGCGGAAACTGGGGCGACCACGAATCGAGGATGCCCGGCAGCCCTAGCGAGGAAGGTTTGAACCCAAAACCCTGGACCACGTTCCCCGCGGCAAAGCGAACGAAGAACAAGTCGCTGGTCAGGACAAGAGTTGGCGTGAAGACGTGGGAATAGCCCAAAACCCCAAACATGCGGTTGTTCGGGTCAAATACATAGGGCCCAGCAACATCGTTTCCATAAAAGGCCGACGTTTGGACCTTTCCCTCGTGCTTATTCGAGAATTGCCCGTAGATCTTGTTATTCGCGTTGATGTTTTGGTCGATGCGAATTCCCCACTCGTTGGAGGAGGTCGGCGCGCTCGCAGTGGTGTTGAAGTTGTAGCCGCCGCCCGGGTTCTTTGGCGCGGGCCAATAGTTTCCGGTGACGAGCTTATTGGCCAGAGCGTCGATTGCCCCGACTCCGGTCGTGGGGATTTTGTTTCCCGGATAGGGATCGCGGATGTAGACGGTTTGTCCGACGGTGTTATGGGCCGTAGCGCAGGTAGCCGTAACCGATCTGGAGTTATAAGGGTTGTAGATCGCCCCCTGGTAGATGGGCCTGCACAGCGCGTCGGTTCCGACCTGAGTGGTGGTGAGCTCCGACGAGAAGTCGCCCCCCAACTGGGCAGTAGTAGGCACATTCGCGCTGTAGGCGCCGGAGCTGTTGAGCCGCAATCCCTCATAGTTGGCGAAAAAGAAGGTTTTGTCCCGTTGCTTATAGATGCCCGGGATATACAACGGCCCGCCGCCGGCGACTCCGAATTGGTTGCGATGGTCGTTAATCTTTGGGAGGCCGTGCAGATTGTTGAAGTAAAGGTTGGCGTCCAAGTCCGGGTTGCGGATGTATTCGTCGGCAAGGAGATGGAAATCGTGCGTGCCGGCCTTGGTGGTAATGATGACCGCATTGCCGGTGCTGAATCCGTATTCGGCTGAAAACTCGTAGCTGACTACCTTGACTTGTTCAGTGTCCTCCGGGGCGGGAATATACTGGCTACCTCCCCAGCCTGTGGCCACATCGTATCCGCCCTCCAGAAGGAACAGGTTGGTCCCGAAATAGCCGCCTCCGAAATTCAGGAAAGAGTAATCCTGGTC
>JBEKAS010000045.1:0-20350 GCA_050015795.1 Occallatibacter sp.
CTTCCCCGTCGATTGGCATAACTCCAAGATTCCGGGCTATGCGCTGAACGCGGAAGTCCCGAACTACCACCACTTCAGTGCCTATCTCGTCACTTCTTCCGTGGCGGCGCGCTTCTTCCCGCCGCAGGTGGCTGGCGCCGGAGCCACCAGTGGCGTCGCACTGGGAACCGTCTATCCTTTCCGCATCGACCACGACGAGAAGTTCAACGAAACCACGCACCTTCAGTACACCGTCTCCCACGATGGAAGCTGGACGAACGGCCTGTGGGGCGGCTTTAACTGGCGCTTTGATTCGGGCCTGGTGGCCGGTTCCACGCCTTGCTATGGCCTCACTGATCCAGTCTCTGGGAGCATAATGCCCCCCCCCAACAGCCCCTGCGGAAACAGCACCACTACAACGGGGAGCGGCGGCCCAGGCATTGCCATGGTCGACAACGTTGCCCCGCCCAGCGCGGCCACCAACAATGTGCCACTCCCCTTGACCGCGGACGAAGAGTTTCAGGCGGGATTCACGTGCAATGGTGTGCACGCTACGCCGACCACCCCGCTGCCTGCGGTCTGCCCGGCCAACGAGTTCAGTTCGAGCCTCATCAATATTCCTGCGCCCAACCAAGGCGACAACGACAAGAATCCGCAGCGCATTGCGCCGCGCAGCCTGTTCGATATCACCGTCGGCAAGAACAACATCTTCAACAAGGAGCACTACAAGACGAACCTCGACTTCACGGCCATCAACGTCACCAACAAGTACGCGCTGTACAACTTCTTGTCGACGTTCAGCGGCACGCATTATGTGACGCCGCGGGCGTTGACGGCGAAGATTACGTTGAACTTCTAATCTGAACGAGTGTGGTTATACGAGGGCGCACATTGCGCCCTCGATCTATTTTCGGGATTCTCAAGAGTCTCACATTGGAGGCGTTCCCGTCGAAATGACCGCCAGTTCCAGAAATGCTCTTCTCTGCTCCACGCTGCTTCTCTTCCCGGGGCAGGCCTTTGCGCAATCGGCAGAGAAAGAGCCAGCCGCGATTTTGGAGCTGGGCGCAGCGGCGAGCCACATCCTGAACGATGGCGGATCGTCAGGAGGGCCTTCGTTTGCCGTTGAGGTCACTCCGATCAAAGAATGGCTCGAAATCGAAGCCGGCGCCACTCCGCTCTTCAGTATGCAGGGAACGGAATGGGATACCGATTTGCTGTTCAAAAAGCCCTGGACTCTCTCACGCAAGGTGGAGTTCATGGCCGGCATCGGTCCGGAGTGGGAACACACAAGGCATGCCGGAACGGGTGTGAATGCGCTGGCCGGGGAAGCGGCGTTGGACTTTATGTTCTGGCCGACACGAAGACGCAAGTTCGGCTGGTATCTCGAGCCCGCCTACGATCATGGCTTCGTTTACGCACACGACCAGTCGTTGGGAGTGACCGGCGGGCTGCTGATCGCGATCCCCTGAAGACGTGGGGCGCTTCCGATCCAACTACGAAACTCTGCCCACCGCCTTCAAATACGCTAGATAAATATCCTCGCCGAAGCAGGCGAAGATCACTTTCTGCACCACGTCGCTTGAGACCAGCTCCGCTACGGTCTCGGCCACGGCAATCTTCACTGCGCGATCGACAGGGAAACGGTAGACGCCGCAACTGATGGCGGGGAAGGCCAGCGAACTGATCCCTTTTTCGCGGGCAATCCCGAAGACCGAACGATAGCAGTTTGCCAAAAGCTCCGGTTCGCCGCGCTCGCCCCCGGTCCACACCGGGCCGACGGTATGAATCACGAACTTTGCCGGCAGCCGATAAGCTTTGGTCAGCCGGGCTTCGCCCGTGGGGCAGCCGCCGATCTGGTAGCACTCGTCGAACAGCTCCGGCCCGGCCGCACGATGAATCGCCCCATCCACGCCGCCGCCGCCCAGCAGGGACGTGTTGGCCGCGTTCACAATGGCGTCGATGGCCAGGGTGGTGATGTCCACCTTCAGAACCTCAATCTTGCTTGTCATGGCAGCCCCCTCCCCGGAGCCATCGTAGCGCTAGGGCCACCGCGCCGTCACTGCCGGGCGCAAGGCGCTCATTGCAATACCGTTACGTGAAGCCACGGCCCGCGTGCGGCGTGCGCAGCAATTTTTCTCTTTCGCCGCACCCCACATCTCTGCCATACTTGAATGTGCCCACCAGGTACGGCCAATCCCAACAAACAAATAATGAGGTTGCATCGATGTCGGCAAAGTATGTCTTTGTGACGGGCGGAGTTGTGTCCAGTCTCGGCAAGGGTCTCGCGGCCGCTTCCATCGGCTGCCTGCTCGAGAGCCGCGGCCTGCGCGTGAACCTGATGAAGTTCGACCCCTACCTCAACGTCGATCCCGGCACCATGTCGCCGTTCCAGCATGGCGAGGTGTTTGTGACCGACGACGGCGCCGAAACCGACCTCGACCTGGGCCACTACGAGCGCTTCACGCACGCGCCGCTTTCGCGCGACAACAACTACACCACCGGCCGCATCTACGAGCAGATCATCCTGAAGGAGCGCCGTGGCGACTACCTGGGCAAAACCGTCCAGGTGATTCCTCACGTGACTAATGAGATCAAGAACGCCATGCGCAAGGTGGCCGCGAATGGCGCCGACGTGACGATCGTTGAAATTGGCGGCACGGTGGGCGACATCGAGTCGCTGCCTTTTCTCGAGGCCATTCGCCAGATGCGCCAGGAGCTGGGACGCGAGAGTACGGTCTTCGTGCACGTCACGCTGGTTCCGTGGATCGCCGCCGCCCAGGAGCTGAAGACCAAGCCCACGCAGCACTCCGTGAAAGAACTGCTCTCCATCGGCATCCAGGCCGATGTACTCCTCTGTCGCTCGGAGCGCCCGCTGAGCCGCGAGATCAAGCAGAAGATCGCCGCCTTCTGCAACGTGGAAGAGAAGGCCGTCATCGGCGCGAGAACCGTGCCTTCGGTGTACGAAGTGCCGCTGAATTTTGCGCTGGAAGGGGTCGACGAGCTCATCCTCAAGTACCTTCACAAAGACGCGCCCGAAGCCGATTTGAGCAAGTGGCGCGATCTTGTGGAACGGTGCTACCACCCCAAAGATGAAGTTTCGATCGCCATTGTGGGCAAGTATGTGGAGTACGAGGACAGCTACAAGTCGCTCAAAGAGGCGTTGACCCACGGCGCGGTGGCGGAGAATCTCAAGCTCAAAGTCACATGGATCGAGGCCGGGGGCCTTGAGTCGGCCGGCCCCGAAGACCGTAGCTACGAGGCACAGCTGGAGGGGTACGACGGCATCCTGGTTCCCGGCGGATTCGGCAAGCGCGGCATCGAAGGCATGCTGAACGCCATCCGCTATGCGAGGGAGAAGAACGTGCCCTACTTTGGAATTTGCCTGGGCATGCAAACCGCGTGCATCGAGTTTGCGCGCAACGTGTGCGGCCTGAAGGATGCGAACTCGAGCGAGTTCGATCCCGCCACCGAGCATCGCATCATCTACAAGTTGCGCGAACTGCTGGGCGTGGAAGAGATGGGCGGGACGATGCGATTGGGCGCGTGGACCTGCGTGCTACAGGAGGATTCACTGGCCAGCCGCGCCTACGGCGGAGCCAAAGAGATCAGCGAGCGCCATCGCCACCGCTACGAGTTCAACCGCGAGTACGAGGCGCTGCTCTTGGGCGCGGGCCTGCGCATCAGCGGCGCCACGCCCGACCAGACGTACGTCGAGATCGTGGAGATTCCCGGCCATCCCTATTTTCTCGGCTGCCAGTTCCATCCCGAGTTCAAGTCGAAGCCGCTGGAGCCGCACCCGCTGTTTCACGCGTTTATTGAAGCCAGCTACAAGAACCGGGTGAAGCGCGTCGCACAGAAGATGATTCCAGTTACAACGGCTGAATAGGTTTCGCGGAAGGCAGGCGAAGCGATGTTCGATGACTTAGATACCGCAGAGAAGAAGACTGAAGACGAGCAGACGTCACCGGAGGACGAGAAAGAGTCCCATTGGTGGATAGGGCCTTGGGCTCACGTTATAGCGATATTAATTTTCTGTCTACTGTACTTTCCGTTCAAGGACCGCTTTTGGAGCTGGCAGGTCGCGATCACAGTGGCCTATGTCGTGTTTATGCTTTGCTGCACCTGCGGAATGTCTTTCAAAGATGCGGATGATTTCTTCGGGAATCTTCAGGTTCCTCGATACATGGGGGGTCTGCTGGCCCGTCAGGTCCTTATTCTGGCTTTGGTAAGTCTGGGCCTCTACCTTTGGCGCTACTGCGAGCCCATGCTGCCCGCGTGGGTCACGTACGAAGGCCGCAGGATGTCGCTGTGGGATTATTTTGGCATCATCGTCGTCTATATCTTGGCCGTGCGGGAGGCTTCGTGGATGACGAAAAAGATCAAGGCTCGATTCGCTGAGTCCGAGGGATCAGATTGAACCAGATCATACTTACCCCAGCAGCACGGCCCCTCTAACTTTCGCCGCCAGGGCGCGGTCAAACGTGACCAGTTGAATTCCTGCGGTCTCTGCGAAGGCCGCAAGATACGCGTCCATCCATTCCTTCGGTGAGGAAGCATCTGCCATGGTTCGTTGCTCGAAGGCCTGACTCACGGTCGCCGACTCATTCTCCAGGGTGGCTTTCCCGCCTGAAATCCACTGCCGGTAGAGCGTCCAGCACTGACGCTGAGTGAGGACTTCATCGCCCATGACCGCGTCGGTCGTCAGGAGACGAAAGAAGCCGATCTGCGTCTGGCGGCAGAAAACGAGCGTGTGTTCGGTGTCCAGACCCTCGAACCACGCGAGCGCTCTCTTATGGTGCTCGTGAACCTGGTGGTGCAAGGCCACCCAGACATTCACATCAGGTAAAAGCTGTGAGCTCATCGATCTGCTCGTTGGTCAGGTGCAGTGTTCCGGGCCGTTTGGAGCGAATGACCGGCACTGCGAACCGCTTGCCGGCCACCGGCGGCTGGCGACGCACCAGTTCCATGCCCTCCAACACCAACTCGCGAACCGTAGTGCCTCGCTCCGCCGCAAGCACCTTGATGCTGCGGTAGGTCTCGTCCGGAATGTCTACAGTCGTACGCATATTTGCATAATAGCATATTTATTTATTTATGCATAAAAATCGCAACTCATTTGTTTACAGCAAAAACTGACCGCTCTTGCCGACCTCTGCCCCCATAGTCCAGATTTTCACCGAATATCCTTCTCTGCGCGCCCTCCCTTTCAAGCAGAGTCTCCCGCAATTTCGTCTACTTGCTTTGGAGAGGTCTCGCCAATTCCGGAAAAAGCCCCAAGGGTCTTCTTTGCCAGCCGGGAAACACTCAGCTACCTCATCAGACCCGTCTTTTGAACCAGTCCGGTACATCCCGTCCAAAATCCCACTTCGGGTTATTGACAATGATTTCGTGGCGGGCCTATTGTGACTAAGTTTTTGGGGTAACAAAAGCAAGAAAGGACTTGGAAACATGGTTGCCTACTTTCAGCTTCAGCCTGCGGAAGCGGAGTTGCAGCAGTTGGCAGAACAGTACTGGCAGACGACCGGCGAAAAGGAGCACGAGCTGGAAAAGGCAGCCTTCGAAGCCGGCGAAGCCATCCGCAATGGCGAAACCACGTTGGCGAACCTGGAAGCGATCGTGCGTTGGAAGTCAGAGCGCGCGGTGCAGTACCTGATCGGGAACAGCAACGAGAAGATCCGGCGCGTGCTGGCCACAGCCGCCGCGCCCGATGCGACGACGGAAACGGCCGTAAAGGCCCTGCTCGAACTGCATGGCGTGGATCTTTCCGTGGCGTCAGCGATTCTGGCAGCGATCTACCCCGAACGCTACACGGTGCTCGATTACCGTGCCCTGGAAGCGCTGGGGCATGCCCGTCACGACGTGCGCTTCTACGAAGAGTATCTGGCCTTTTGCAAGCGCCTGGCCGAAAGCAACATCGTGAGCCCGCAGAGCGATTTGCCCGCCCCCACGCCGCTGCGCACGCTGGATCGCGCACTGTGGGAGTGGACGCGCAGCCACACGGGCTGATTGCCGGCCCGGGCTGCATCAACTTGTCTGCCGTGTGCTCTGCCTCTCGAAATCGCAGTAAAGGGGAGCACGCGTGCACGCACGCCGCTCGCGGTGTGTGGCCGACAACGGTTCAGCATCCACCGAGCACTGTAGAATCAGCATCGTGAGCGCTTCGTTCGAAATCGGGCCGGTTGCGGTAGGCGCTGGCCGGCTCTTTCTGATTGCCGGTCCCTGCGTCATCGAGTCCGAGCACCATGCGCGCAGCATCGCTGAAGCTGTCCAGCGCATTACGGCCGATCTCGCGGTTCCCTGTATCTTCAAGGCCAGCTACGACAAGGCCAACCGCACTAGCGTGAAGAGCTTTCGCGGCCCCGGACTGTTGGAGGGGACACGGATCCTGGGCCGCATTGCGAAGGATACGGGCCTGCCGGTGCTGACCGACGTGCATGAACCGGCGCACTGCGAAGTTGCCGCCGAAGCCGTGGATGTGCTGCAGATTCCCGCGTTTCTTTGCCGGCAGACCGACCTGCTGGTTGCCGCAGGCCGCACCGGGCGCGCGGTGAACATCAAGAAAGGCCAGTTCGTGGCGCCGCGGGACATGAGCCACGGCCTGGAAAAAGTCCGCTCCACGGGCAACGAGCGTGTCTTTCTCACCGAGCGCGGTTCGAGCTTTGGTTACAACAATCTCGTGGTGGATTTTCGCTCGCTAGCCATCATGCGCGACCTGGCGCCGGTGGTTTTTGACGGCACGCATTCGGTGCAACAGCCCTCGGCGGCCAACGGCGTAAGCGGCGGCCAGCCGGAGTTCATTCCTCTGTTGGCGCGCGCGGCGGTCGCCGCCGGCATTGACGGGCTCTATGTCGAGGTCCACGACGATCCGGCGAACGCGAAGTCGGACGGCGCCAACGCCCTCGATCTCAAGCTGCTGAAGCCGCTGCTGGAGACGCTGCTGGCAATTCAACAAGCGACAACCCATTCAACGAACTGACCCGGTTATGCGATCTCTGTTAGCGCGGCTTTACGACGCCAATCGAAGGTTTTGGAAGTGGTGTCGTTCATTCGCCAAGACCGGCTGGGAGTTGCAGGATTATCCCGTCTCGATAAAAAGGCAGAGCCTCGGCACAGCTTTGCCACCAAGATTCACTCAGCATCAGTATTGGGCGAGGGTTCTTGGGTGGCACATTGACGCGGGAGGCGCCTCAAAGGCAGAAGCCTTGAGTGCGCTTGGCGAGCAGTTCGCAAAGCGCAAATCGGATTGGTTGAACAAGGGCAGGCCGCTTCCGCGTCCGGGTGTCGATGTCCCGATCGAGTTTGCCTCCCAAAAGCGAGTCAATGCGCATATCGAACTTGCTCAGGACTTTATTCATCGCGTTCTGGGGCTTCCATCGGCCTGGATCTCCGACGAATCATCTCTTTGGGACTTTCACTTCGAAGAGACAAACGACAGCCTGTTGGCAAGAATCAAGGAAGTTTATGGAGTGGATGTGTCGGACATCGAATCTGCCAAACTTTGTGAAATCTTCGACCGCATTGCCCAAGGGGCAGCCAAATGAACTCCGACGGAGCCAATGCGCTCGATCTGAAGGTGCTGGAAACGCTGCTGGCGATACAGGAAGCAGCGGCGCATTAGTCCTTCATCGATTTGCGCACCCCACATCGGCCACAACAGTCTTTCCGTCGAGGCGAAAGCAGGAGATTCCGTTGGTATCGGTCTGGTAGGTGCGGACGTGCGCATCCTGCAACGCCTGCAGCACTTCCTCGCGCGGATGACCGTAGCGGTTGTGCAACCCGCACGAAATCACCGCCCACTGCGGAGCTACGCGGGCCAGAAACTCCGGCCGCGTGGATGTGATGCTGCCGTGATGGCCGACTTTGAGCAGAGTGCTCGCGAGTCCCGTCTCGGCGAGCATGGCTTGTTCGATCGGCGCCTCGGCGTCGCCCTCCAGCATGACGGAGGTTGCGCCGTAGGCCATATGCAGCACCAGCGAATCGTTGTTGACGGGCTCCGCGCCCGGTTGATACTCGCGAAACGGCGCCAGCACGTTGATCTGCGTGGTACCGAAGGTGAAGGCATCGCCGGCGCGAAAACTGCGCACGCGCACGTGCAGCGTAGCGGCTTCGGCGAGCAGTGCGTTGTAAACGGCAACGTGGGGATTATTGCCCACCCACAGCTCGTTGGGATGAAAGTTTCTTAGCACTGCCGGCAATCCGCCAATGTGGTCGGAGTGCGCGTGGGTCAGCGCCACGGCGTCGAGATGCCGGATGCCGCGGGCCCACAGAGCCGGCGAGACCACTTCTTCGCCAATGTCGAAATCCTGCGGAGCCTGGCGCGGGCCGCCGCCAAAGCCGCCGCCGTCGATAAGCAGAGTTCTTCCATCAGGCGTGATCAGGAGCAGTGAGTCGCCCTGGCCCACGTCGATGGCCTCCATCAGCATTGCGCCATGGGGCCGATCGACCGGCCGCGGCAGCACAGCGGCAAACGCCGCGAGCGCCAGGGCGATGCAGGCGCCAGCCCGCAACCGCCGCTCCGCTGATTTCAGGCTCTCTCGCGCCAGGATAATTGCCGCTCCCAGCAGCGCGCAGAACGCGGCTGATTGCCAAAGCAACGGGCCAGGAATGCGGAAATCTCCGAGGGCCGTCGAACCAAACAGGTGCACAAGGCGCACGCCAACGTGCATCACCAGCGCTACCACCATTGCAGGGACCATGGCAGCCGCTGGCCAAACGACAAGCAGGAGCAATGTAAGCAGCGCCGCCGGCATGAGCACAACCAGCACCGGCACAATGAGAAGATTCACGGGCAAGGCAAAGATGGTAATGCGATGGAAGTAGATGGCCATGGGCAGCGTCATGGCCAACTCGACGACGAACGAGATTACCACCAACTCCAGCACGCGAATGACGAAGCGCACAGACGACGGAAAAACGCGCCATGCGATGGTGCTGCTGGCTGCCCGCTGCAGACGCTCCGCGACCATGCGCATCAGCACGCGGAATTGCGCTAGCTGCGGCGCGAGTTTGATGTCGACGGCGACCAATTTCAGGTCGCGCGTGGCGGCTGCGTAGGGATGGATTGTGCCTTGCAGCAGCGGCGCAGCCACGCCGGCAATGGCGATGACCGCCAGCAGCGTCATCTGCAGGCTGGAGTCGAAGATGCTGCGCGGGCTGACCACCAGCAGGCAGAGCGCGGCAAACCCGATGGTATTCAACGGGCTGCGCTCGCGGTAAAGCAGTCGCCCCAGCAGATAGAGTGTCACCATCCAGAGCGAGCGCTGCACCGGCGTGGCAAAGCCGGTGAAGAGCGCGTAAGCAAACGAGGCGGCGATGGTAAGAAGCGTGGCGGAAACGCGCGGCAACCGCAGCCGCTTGAAGATCCAGAAGAGACAGGCGGCCACGATGGCGAGATGAAGGCCTGAAACCACCAGCATGTGGAAGGAGCCAGTGCGCTCAAAGCCCACGCGCAACGCATGGGTCAGGTAAGTGCGGTCGCCGGCCACCATGGCAGACAGCATCACGGCATCGTCTTCAGAGAGGCGCAGGGGCGCGGGCAAGTTGCGCATCGCGGCAGGCAATGCCAGCAGCCGCTCGGTGGACGCGTGTTGCCATGCGCTCACGCGGCACGACACAAAAGCGCCGGGCGAATGCCCCAGCCGAGCGACATGATCGGCGACTACCGTCGCCGTCGAAGTGATGCCCTCGTCCAGCAGGAAATCCGCGCGGCTCCAGACCCCGGGATCGTGATAGGTCTCCGGTGGCAGCAAACGAACCACGGCGCGCACGCGGTCTCCACACTCGAACGCCTGCACACCCGTACCGGTCGGCCAGCGGACGGTGAGCCGCACCCCGCCGCCCATCAGCGCCTGTCGATCGCTCTCATCGTTGACCACCTCGACGCTCTCCACGCGCAGATCCACGCGCTCGGAGGGAGACGCGGCCGAGGGCTCGTCCACATTTTGCTCAAGCTCTGACCGCACGGGCCCCGTGCCGATCACGGTGCCTTCGACGGTGCGTAACAGCCCGTCGGAAAGTGCGGCCAGCGCGGGCGCAGGCGCCGGGCGGGGCTCCATTTCTCCGCACCATGCGCCGAGCAGCAGCCACAACGCGGCCAGCGGCAGCCAGACAACGCGTTGCCCACGCACCGCCGCCACCACGCACACGGCAGCGGTGAGCGCCAACGCGATGAGCACAACACTGGGCTGCAACCACAGGCGGCCTGCCAGAGCGATTCCCGCCGCAAACAGCCATGCCGCATGAAATAGTGGAACGGCCGTCAGGCCGGCCGCGGGCTGCGCGGGGGTGGGGGAGGCAATTGGCATTGGGCCCGAAGACGAGGTGAATTTGGCTTCAAGCCTATCAGGAACCGAGAATTCGTGCAGCGAATCGGGCGCGCGGAAGGCTCTAGCGGCGCAGGCGCACCACGGTTTCAAGATGGAAGGTTTGCGGGAAGAGGTCGGCGAGAGTGATTTGGTCGATGATGTAACGGGGCCCGTTACGAGAATCGACGAGCGCACGCAGATCGCGCGCCAAAGTTGCGGGGTCGCACGAGACATAAACGATTTCGGGGGCGGCAATTTCCGCGAGCAACGCCGTGGTTTCGGGGCCCAGACCGGTGCGGGGCGGGTCGACAACAATTAAGTCGGGAACAATCAGATCGGGCCGGCCACCGCTGCCTCCTCTTCGCAGGAAATCGAGTGTGGTCGCCTTCACCGCCGATGCGCCGGTGCCGCGCAAATTGTGCACCAAAGCCGCAATCGATGCAGCAGCGGATTCGACGGCGATCACGCGCGCAAAACGGCTTGCGAGTTGGCGAGCGAACAAACCCACGCCGGCAAAAAGATCCCAGGCCAGCTCGCCGCGCGCATGCGCCGTGACACGATCGATCAGGGCATCGATAAGCCAGCGATTCACCTGAAAAAACGCGCCCTGATCCACGCGATAATCCGCCCCGGCAGCCCGATACAGCAGAGAATTCGCGCCCCATTGCGCTATGCGGAGCGGGGCCTGATCCTTCGCGCCCTCGGCCAGAAGCTCAACGCCCCTCAGCTCGGGGATATGACCGGCAAGGGCTCGCGCAAAATCTTCAAAGTCGCGTTTTCCGGATCCAGCAACCGTGACACTGACGAGCAGCGCCGTCTCCGCGGCATCGCAAAAAAGGGAAATCTCGCTCACGCGCAAACTGGCCGGCGATTCCCGCAAAATCCGGCTGGCCGCGAGTACGGCGCGCACCAGCAGCGGAGCCGCGATGGGGCACTGGGCGATGGGAATAACCGAATGCGAACGCCGCCCGCGGTACCCTGCATCTCCATTGGCGTCGAAGGCCAGGCGAATGCGATTGCGATATGCCCAGGACTCTCCGGCCAGCACCGCGATGTCTTCGGGCGCGTAAACGCCGCCGCGCTCCAGCGTCTCGCGCAGGATCTCCTTTTTCCAGGCGAGCTGCGCAGCATAGGTTGCGTGCTGATATTGGCAGCCGCCGCACGCGCCAAAGTGCGGACACGCGGGCGTAGTCCGCTGCTCGGACGCCGTAACGATCTCTTCAACCTCGGCGGTAGCGTAGCCGCGCTTGCCGTCGACGATGCGCACCCGTGCCTGCTCGCCGGGCAGAGCCAGCGGCACAAATACTGCCTTGCCTTCGATGTGCGCCAGGAACGCGCCACCGTAGATCGGCTTTTCGATATGGACTTGAGGCGAAGACGCCGTACCGCTGGGCGGTACGGGCAATGGCTCATGTGTTTTGT
Source organism: Occallatibacter sp. (assembly GCA_050015795.1). Classification (GTDB taxonomy): domain Bacteria; phylum Acidobacteriota; class Terriglobia; order Terriglobales; family Acidobacteriaceae; genus Telmatobacter. The sequence goes on from JBEKAS010000045.1 coordinate 11,706, forward strand.
CGTTCTGCGGCCGGTTGCTCATTGCTGGCTCATATAGAACAGGCTCAACCGCGGCAAATTGTAATGCACCAGCAGTTGCTTCTGCACAAACTGGCGTTCCACCTGACGCATTTGCACGGTGCCCATGCGGCTGCGGTAGGGCGCGAGTTCGCGGGCCGCATGCGCCTTGAGGCCCACGAGCAAATCCTCGGGAGCGGCCGCGTGGAGCGCGGTAAAGAGCTTCTCCTCGAGCACGGTGAGCGAGCGCTCCAGCGCTTCCAGATCCACGGCTGTACTCTTTTCCCCACTCGCCGCATTGACTTCGGCCGCTATCTCGCGCAGCCGCGCGGCCGTTGCGCGGCACGCTTCGGGAGCTACTTCGGCGGCATCCAGCGCCTGGTCGGCGGCGGTCAAATGGGCCGCGACGCGCGCGTGTTCGAAGCCGGATTCCGCGGTTGCGGCCGGCGTTGAAGCCGAACCAGTTGACGCTTCGCTCATGTCCATGGCGGCCTGCATCACAGCCTGTGCGCACCACGCGAGGCCATTGATGCGCTGCATCCGGGCCCGCTTCTGCCGAGCCTCATACTTGTCGAAGGCCGCATCGATGCCGCGCAACGCTGCCTCAAGCGGAATGCCGGCGTCGCGCCAGGTCTCGATCAGCGCCCAATCGAGCGTGGAAAGCAGCAAAATCGCCCCGCGCCGCTGCTGGAAGCGCTCCTCGATCTCGGTAAAATAATTGAAGTAGTTGCGCACTACCTCAATCTTAAATTCCGCGCACGGAGAAAAACGATGGCAACGGTTGGATTTGTCGGGCTCGGTATCATGGGCCGTCCCATGCTCAGGAATCTCTTGAAGGCCGGCTACACAGTCGTTGGGTACGACAGGACTGGAGAAAAACTCGACGCTGCCGTGGCCGACGGCGCCCAGCGCGGCGCATCGAACGCCGATGTCGGCGCACGCGCCCGCATCGTCATCACCATGCTGCCCGACGGGCCCGAGGTCGAAGAGGCTGTGCTCGGCGCCGACGGAATTCTCTCCGGCTCCAAATCCGGTTCGCTCATCATCGACATGAGCTCGATCAGTCCTCTGGTTGCGCAGAAGGTTGCCGCGGCCTGCGCCGAGAAGGGCGTGGATTATATTGACGCGCCGGTGAGCGGCGGCGAGCCAAAGGCAATCGACGGCACGCTCGCCATCATGGTGGGCGCGAGCGAGGCCCTCTACCAGAAGGCTGAGCCGATTCTCAAGTGCACTGGGTCCAGCGTGACGCTTACCGGGCCGGTGGGCGCGGGAAACACCACCAAGCTCGCCAATCAGATCATCGTGGCGTGCAACATTGCCGCCATGGGCGAAGCGCTTACCCTCGCGACGCGGTGCGGGCTCAACCCCGAGGTAGTGATGAACGCCATCAAAGGCGGGCTCGCGGGCAGCGCCGTGCTCAACGCCAAGGGGCCCATGCTGATCGCGCGCAACTTCAAGCCGGGCTTCAGGATCAGTCTCCATCAAAAAGACCTGCGCAACGCGCTGAAGACGGCTGAGGCGAACGGTGTTTACCTGCCTTTAACCGCGCAAGTGCAGCAGATGATTTCATCGCTGATCGCAGACGGCAAGGGGGACTTCGATCACTCGGCGATCGCGACGTTCGTCGAAGAGGCGTCGCACGTGGAAGTGAAAGTACCTTAGCTGAGGAACTCGGCAATGGCTGAAACCACGGTCTGCTGCTCGTCCTCGCGCAATTCGGGGAAGATGGGCAGGGCCAGCACTTCGCGCGCGGCGCGCTCGGCCTCAGGGAAATCGCCTGCGGCGTAGCCCAGCCCTTTCAGCGCTTTCTGCTGGTGGAGCGGCAGAGGATAGTAGATCTCCGATCCGATGCCACGCGCGATCAGAAACTCGCGCAACGCGTCGCGGCGCGGCGCGCGAATCACATACTGGTGCCAGACGTGCCGGGCGCCCGGCAACTCGCGCGGCAGAACCACGCCATTCACGGGATAGGGCCCGGCCTCTGCCAATCCCGCCTGGGCAAACAAAGCGTGATAGCGGGCGGCCAGTGCGCGGCGCGCCTCGGTCCATGCGCCAATGTATTTGAGCTTCACGGCGAGCACCGCGCCCTGGAACCCATCCATGCGCGCGTTCCAGCCCAGCTCATCGTGGTAGTAGCGGCGGCGCATGCCTTGCTGGCGCAGCATCTTCACCCGCTCGGCCAGAGCGTCGGAGTTGGTAGTGACCATACCGGCGTCGCCGGCGGCGCTCAAATTCTTGGTGGGATAAAAGCTGAACGCGGCGATATCGCCCAGCCCACCCGCCTTCACACCATTCCACTCGGCGCCCCAGGCCTGGGCGGCATCTTCAATGATGATCAGCCCGCGTTCATACGCGATCCGCGCGAAAGAGGGCCACTCAATGGTTTGTCCGTACAAATGCACAGGAAGAATGGCGCGAACTACCGCGCCGCGCGGGCCATCGAGCGCTGCGCTCACGGCCGCGGGCGACAGGTTGAAGCTGACGGGATCGATGTCTGCCAGGACCGGCGTTGCGCCGGCGCGGAGGATGGAGCTGGCCGAAGCAAAAAAGCTGAACGGGGTGGTGACGACGGCCATGTCCGGGCCCACCGCAGCGGCAGCCAGCGCCAGCCACAAAGCGTCAGTGCCCGACGAGCATCCCAGAGCATGGGACACGCCCAACTGCTCCGCGGCGGCTTTTTCGAATGCGGCCACCTCGGCGCCAAGGATGAATTGTTGCGTTTCGAGCACTCGGTCGAGCGCGGCTAGCAGCTCCTCATGGATGGGGGCGTACTGGCGTTTCAGGTCCAACATAGGGACAGGCATGGGGACGGGCGGGCGCCCAGGCGTCTGAGTCGATGGGTCCGCCGGAGCCGAAGCGCGAGTCGAAATCGCGGTGTCTGGCACACCTAGATGCTATCAGCCATGGAAGTTCGGCGTCCCGCAGCTTGTTCCGGCCCGGTTCCTTCTGTAAATTTTTCGAGGGGGAGCGGACGCCGCACAGTGTTGAAATGCAGCAAAAACCTCTATAATCTTGTCACATTGCGGGGTGACCCGGCTCCCGGGGTTTCCGGAGCCGTCCCGCGCATCTGAAGAATGCAGTAAGGAAAGTAGCACCAACAACCTTCATCAAGAAAGCAGGAGATCGGCACATGGAGAACAAGCCGGCACAAAATATTCAGGACACCTTTCTGAACACGGTTCGAAAGGACAAATCCCCCATTACGATCTATCTGGTCAGCGGCGTAAAGCTGACAGGGAAAATTCGGTCCTTCGACAAGTATTCCGTGCTCCTGGAGAACAACAGCCAGGAACAATTGATTTTCAAACACGCGATTTCAACTGTGGTTAGCAACCGGAGTGTGATTCATAGCGAACACCGTCCGGCTGCCCCGTCGTCGGGCATCGGGCCGGCAGCCGTGCCGGTACCGTTGGCGCCTCAGGCGATTGCGGAGCAGAGATAGAGCCGGAGCGTCCTCGATTGCCAGGCGAGGCGTACAGGAACGGCAGCGCCGCTCGACGCGATAGCGGCCGGGTTGAGCGCGCCGTTCTGGTTGGAGTGGACCTTGGGGTCCGCTCGCGTGACAACCGCGCAAGCGTGGTGGCGGCGCGTGCGCAGAGTGTGTGTCTCGATTCTGACGAGTGTGCTCCGCAGCCCGCAACTCCTCGACAATCTACGCACCCGCAGCGTTGGGTGGCCGCCGCGCGCGAGGCGCAAGGTTTCGATGCCGAAGCATCTCTCGCCGAGTTTCGCGAGCTGTTGCTGAGCGCGGGCGGACAGGTCGCCGCCGAGGTGCTGCAGCGCCGGCCGCGCCCCGACCCCGCAACGCTTATCGGCTCCGGCAAGGTGGAGGAGATTGCCGCGATTGCTGCATCCACGAACGCAGACCTGGTTCTCTTCGATCACGACCTTACAGCCACGCAACTGCGCAACCTTGAGGCCGCATTGCCGTGCCGCGTGCTCGACCGCACGCAACTCATCCTCGACATTTTTGCCCGCCACGCGCGCACGCGCGAGGGGCAGTTACAGGTGGAGTTGGCGCAGCTTGAATACATGCTGCCGCGGCTGACGGGGCGCGGCAAAGCCATGTCGCAACTGGGCGGCGGCATCGGCACCCGCGGACCCGGCGAGACGCAGCTCGAAACCGACCGCCGTCGCATCCAGCGGCGCATCGATCAGCTCAAGCGCGACCTGGAAGCCGTGCGCCGCGTGCGCCGCCAGCAGCGTCAACGCCGCGAGGCCGTTCCCGTGCCTACGGTCGCCCTGGTCGGCTACACCAACGCGGGCAAAAGTACGCTCTTCAATACCGTCACCGGTGCGCAAGTGCTCGAGTCAGCCCGCATGTTTGCCACGCTCGATCCCAAATTGCGCGCCGTCGAGCTGCCCAGCCGCCGCCGGGTTCTCCTGTCCGACACGGTTGGCTTCATCCGAAACCTGCCGCACTCGCTTGTCACCAGCTTCCGCGCCACGCTCGAAGAGGTGGAACAGGCCGAGGTATTGATTCATGTGCGCGACGCGTCTTCGAGTTACGGCGACGAGCAGAAGGCACAGGTCGAGAAGGTGCTCGGCGAGCTCGAAAGTCTGTCGAAGCCGCGCATCGAAGCGCTGAACAAGATCGACCTGCTTCCTGAAGAGGAGCGGGCGGCACTGCTGGCGCGCGCAAAGGCCGACGCCAAAGGCGAGAAAGCGGTAGCCCTTTCCGCGCTGACGGGTGAAGGTGTGGATGATTTACTCGCGGCCATCGACGCGGCGCTTCATTCCGATCCTGTGATTGAAGCGGAGCTGCGCGTTCCGCAGCATGAGGGCGCGGTTCTGGCGGCAATTGAAGCGGGCATGGTTGTGCACACCCGCGAGTACGAGGGCAACGTGGTTCGCCTGTCGGTTAGCGGACCGGCTTCGCTTGTGGGGCGCATGCGGCGGTTTCGTGCACACGGGGAATAGACGTTACCCCACCCTAGCCGCAAAAACAAATGCGCGGCGAGGCTCCGCCCCGCGGACGAAGACCTGTCCGTGGGGGCCCCGGGGTGGGGCACCCGCCTATGAGGTGAGATTGTAGATCAGCCCGAAGGGATCCTGAACGTAGCAGCGCGGGAAATCCGGCTCATCCTTCAAAACCTTGCACCCGCCGGCCACAAGCCGCTGCTTCGCTTGCTCCACGTTGTCCACGGTCACTTCCAGCACAGGCCCCAGCGCCGGCCCTTCCTCGATGAACAGGTTGATGTGGTTTCCGTGAAGATCGATCCACTTGCCATGCTCGCCGGTAATTGTGAAGCCGAGTTGCTTTACGTAGAACGACGCGGCGGCCTTCGGATCGGGCGCCTGAATCAGAATGTCTGTGCCAAATGTGTTCGCCACGTGGCCTCCTCAACGAACTCGAATTCACGATTGGGGCTTTCGCGTCGATCCCCGGCTCCATCCGCCGCGCTGAGCGCCGGGACGTGAAAAACCACGCTTCGCGCCGCCTCCACCCGGGCTCCGGGATTTGCCGGCCCAACGTGGCTTACTGCTGGAGCCTGGCTTACCGCGAAAGGCCGGTTTGCCGCCGAACGACGGCTTCGGTTTGCCACCGCCAACCCCAGGGCCCTTTTGAAACCCCGTGCTTCGCTGGCCCTCGAGCGGCTTCGCGAATTCGCCGCGCGGCTTTGTTTCGCTATCCCGCTTCCACTGTGGCCGTTCGCTGCGGGGCTTGAAAGGTGCGCGTGGCGCGTTGCCGAAGCGATTCTCGCCGCGTTCCTGCCGCGGAGTGGGGCGAAATTCCTGTCGGTCCGATTTGAAAGGTGCGCGAGGCGCGTTGCCGAAGCGATTCCCGCCGCGTTCCTGCCGCGGACCGGGGCGAAACTCGGGCCGCGGGGCAGAACGAAATTCCGGCCGGCTCTTTTGCTCGCCGCGAAACCCTTCGCTGCGCGGCTGCCACTCTCTCTTGGGCCCGCGCTCTTCTTGCTTCCAGCGCGGCTTTTCGCTGCGCGCGCCCTGGCTCTGCGGACGCCGGTCATCACGGCCCACTGGGCCGCTCGGCCGCCCGGGGGGCCGATCGAAACTCCGGCTGGGTCGCCGATCAAAACCCGGATCAGGCCGCCGGTCGAAACGCCGATCGAACTTCCGGTCTCTGCGCTGCTCGCGTTTCTCCGCCGACAGTCCGGCTTCCTTCGGCAGCATCTTCGCGACTTTGATGTGGCGCGGCTTCATCTTACCCTCGGCCGTCAGCCGCAGCGCGTTCACTTCATCTTCGGTGAGCTCGCGCATGTTTCCCGGTTCGACATCCAGCGCAAGGGGCCCGTAGCCCACACGTCGAATCTTTTCGGCAAAGTGTCCGATGGCCGCAAACATCTTCCTCAATTCGCGGTTGCGCCCCTCGATCAGCACCACCTCAAACCAGGGATTGTCGCCTTCGCGGAACTCGCGGACGCGCGCCGGGGCTGTACGCACTCGCGCCGAACCTGGCTCGCTTTTTTCAATCGTCACGCCGCCGCGCAACCGTTCGAGCTCATCCGCGCTCGGCTGCCCGGCGACCTTGACGAGGTATGTCTTCTCCACGCCCGAACCGGCTTTGCTGAGCAGATTGGCCAGTTCGCCGTCGTTGGTCATCAGCAGCAGGCCTTCGCTCAGGTAATCGAGCCGACCGACCGGGTAGACGCGCTCCTTCGACTTTGCGAAGAATTCCATCACGGTAGGCCGGTGCTCGGGATCGCTCACCGTGGTGACGTAGCCCCGCGGCTTGTTGAGCATAAAGTAGCGATGCCGCTCGGCGCCGTGCAGCAACTTGCCGTCGACACGAATGTGATCGCGCCCGAGATCGGCCTTGCTGCCCAGTTGCGTCACCACCTGGCCGTTCACCATCACGCGCCCGGCGACAATCATCTCCTCGGCGCGACGCCGGCTGGCAATGCCTGCCGCAGAGAGAATCTTTTGCAGCCGTTCGAGTTTTGCCGGCTGCGGCTTGACCGGCTTGTCGGCGGGCTCCGCTTCGTCATCCGCTTCTATATCCGTTTCCGCCTGAGCCTTGTCCTCGGCTTCCTGCCGCGCGCGCTCCTCTGTTGCCGCCTGCGCCGCTTCCATTCCCGGCCCGGCTTCGAGAACTACATCCGAGGCCTCGATGTTCGTTTCTTCCTTAAACGCGTCGATTTCCACCTGCGCCTGCTTCTGCTGCGCCTGCAGGTCCGCGCCGCCCAGGTAGCGATGGGCCTCCCCGCTGGTCACGTCGCCAATGGGATCGAGCACCGGCTGGTTCAGGCGAATCGCGGATTCCTGCTTCACTTTCGCGGTACGCTTTCTGCTCTTTGCCGCGGGTGCTTTGGCTAAAGCAGGAGTTTTCCTGGCTGGCGTTGCGCGCTTCTTCGCGGGCGCGGGCGATTTTGCCGCTGATTTTGCAGATTTCGGGCCGGCCGCTTTGCTTTTGGCCGCACGTTTCTTGCTCGCGGCATCCGTTTTTTTGATTTTGGGCGCGGGCTTGGCTGCGGGCGCGGCCGATTTCGCTTTCTTTTTGATTGTCATGGGGAAACCTGACTTTCTGCTCACTCCGCGTCGCTGCCTGACGCATCGAAAGCGGCTTGTGTGGACTGCGCCGCGGTTTCGGCCTCGTAGTTCGCACCTCTCCCGTTCGTCGCAACATCCTTTTCGGTGCTCAGATCCGGGTTGAACTCGGCAGCGACTTCGACTGCTGCTTCACCGCCCGCTAGCTCCGACTCTTCCAGTTCGCTCGCCGCCATCTTCTCGAACTCTTCCATCGACGGCAGCTCGGAGACGTCTTTCAGTCCAAAGCGTAGCAAGAACTCGCGCGTAGTTTTATAGAGAATCGGCCGGCCAATCACGGGCTTGCGTCCCGCGGTGACGATGAGCTTGCGCGCCAGCAGCGATCCGAAGACCGCCGACGAATCCACGCCGCGAATCTCGTTCACCTCCGGCGCGGTGACCGGCTGTTTGTAGGCGATGACCGCCAGGGTCTCAAGCGCGGGCAGCGAAAGCTTGAGCGGCGGCTTCTGTCCCTTGATGAACGAACGTACCGCGTCGTGACACTCCGGCTTGGTGGCCATGCGGTAACCGCCGGCAATCTCGCGAATCTCGACGCCTCGGCCATCGATGGCATACTCGGCGATCAACTCGTCGAGCAGTTGTTTAATAACGCCGCGGGCCTCGCGGTCGCGCATCCGCGCCGCGCGCTTTGCCTCTGTCTCGGCCTGGGAGGCATCCAGCGCACCGGCTTCTTCGCTCGCCTCTTCACCCGCCTCTTGAGTAGCAGATTCCGGCGCGTCGCCGCCGGTCTCATCTTCGCCGGTCTCTGGGCCGTCCGCATCTTCGACGGCTGTTTCTTGCGCCGCGTCCGTACCGAGATCGGGGAGGGTATCACTCAGGAACGGCAAAGACGCATCCTCGGATGCAGCCGTCTCTTCGGCTTGCGCTTGCGCCGCGACCTCCTGCTCCGCCTTCCACTCCAGGGCATCGTCGGCAAACAGACCAGCCAGTTGCGCCAGCGTTACCGGCTCTTCTGCGGCATAAATGACAGCTTCCAGTTTGGCTTTCAGACTCATTCTTTGTTCAGCACCATTCTGTATGGTACCGGAATCGGCTATTCTTTCGCGTGTTTGCGGCGGCACGCGGTTTTCCACACAAAAAAACGCCCGGCCGAAGCCGGACGCCTTTCTGCAATTCGGGATTGCTGCCTAGAAGATGGT
>JBEKAS010000046.1:0-19907 GCA_050015795.1 Occallatibacter sp.
CGCGGCACGAGCTGAAGCCGCACACCAGTTGGATGATCGGCAACAGTCCCAAAAGCGACATCAACCCCGCGCTGGCCGCCGGTCTGCATGCGGTCTTCCTGTATCACAAGGACACGTGGGTGCTGGAGCACGCCGAAGTAGACGCCGCGCCGGAGGGCCAGCACCTGATCGAACTCGACGCATTTGCCAAGCTGCGCGAGATCTTTTGATGCCGCGGCACGGCGCAGCTTCAGCGCCCGATTCGCCAATGCAACACGCCCGCCATACCAACGGGATGAGCGCCGTAAAGCGTCACCAGCCGCGGAGGCGTGTTGTAAAGCGTGACCTGCGCGCCCAATTCCAGCGCGCTCCAATCGGTGCTAATGATGCGGTGCGCGTAGCCGCCGGTATAGGCCTGCACGCGGCCCACGACGCTTTCCTGCGGTGGCGCCTGCGGCCCCAGCAGGTCCGTGGTCCTGTCGTCGTTCTCAATGCGCGTCCACAGCGATTGCCTCACCCGCAGACGCGCTTCGGCCTCCACCAGGTAGCCGTTGGCATTCACGTCCGTGCCGATGGTATGATTTCGACCCCACACCGCCGTGGCATCGAGTTCGGCGGACGTCCACGCGTGGTGCATGCCAATCGACGCCGTTTGCCTTAAAACATCTTCCTGCGGATGCAACATTTCGGGCGAATGCAAATGTCCGATTGAGTACTGTCCGATCCAATCGCGTGCCGGAGCGGCCGTCAACCGCGTCGACCACGAGTCGACCGCGCCGGCTTCAATGGTCCAGCGATTCTCGCCGGGCTCGCGTCCGTGGAATCCAGATGCCTCAATGCGCGCGCAGTCCCACGTGAGACCGCCCGTCAACACGTCGTACGCGATATGGGTCGAATCCTGCAGATGATGCGCAAGCGGCGCCAGCGGGTTGCTCTCCGCGCTCATGCGATGTGGAAAGGCCACCGGCCCCAGCGCCGGATCGCCCACGGGCGCTGTGTAGAACGACGCCAGGCCTTGCTTGTCAAGGTTCAAGTCGTACATCGCAGCCAGCTCCATGAAAAGATTGTGCGGGTGCTGGCCATCGACAATGGCTTTACCGAAGGCGGTTTCGCCCTGCTGGAAAAGCTCCGGATAATAGCGCCCTGTGATGGTCGCGGGCTCCAGGCTGAGCATGCTGACGAAAGTCCATTGACCATGCGCGGTGGTTCGCTGCGCCATCGGCATCACCCAGTTCACGCTGAAAATCTTGTCGCGGCCGCGCGGGCCGGTCTGTTGCTGCTCGGCCACGTTGACCTCACCGTGCAGCATCTCCATCCATTTGCCGCTCATGCGCGTCAGCATCGGCGGTGCGTTCGAGGCCGGTTCAAGGCTTGTGCCCGAAGCGCTATGGCGCAGGATGTTTTCCTTCAGGGATTCCACCGAGCCGCCCATGTTCATGCTCATCTGCGCACATGCGCCCGAGGAGCACAGCAACGCAATTGCAATCGGAACAAAACGCAACACAGACCCCTTCTGGGCATTATAGGCAGAAGATACCGCGCTCATGAGAAACTGGAAGAGCAGAAGTTCTCCGGGCGCTGCTTGCGCATGCATCCCGAAACCTCGCTTCAATTTTGACTTTCATCCGGTCCGCGCGGGCCATGCCCAATTGCGGCTCGCACACAGCAACCGAGAACACTCTTAGGAAATCGCGAAGAATGATCAGCGTCAGCAATATTTCCATGCGCTACGGCTCGAAGGTGCTCTTCGAGGACGTGAGTACGGCCTTTACGCCGGGACGGCGCTACGGACTGACCGGGCCGAACGGGGCCGGGAAGACCACTTTTATGAAAATCCTGACCGGCGAACTGGAGCCGCAGAAGGGCACGGTGGTGCGTCCGCGCAAGCTGGGCGTGCTGCGCCAGGACCAGTTCGCGTTCGACGCCTATCGCGTGATCGACACCGTGATCATGGGCAACAAGCTGCTGTGGGCGGCGCTGGAAGAGCGCGACCGCATCTACGCGAAGCCGGAAATGACCGACGAAGACGGCATGCGGCTGGGCGAGCTGGAAGGCACGATTGGCGATGAGGGCGGCTACACGGCCGAGAGCGACGCCGCGGTGCTGCTGGACGGCCTCGACATTCCCGAAGCCTTGCACGAGCGCAAGATGGGCGAGTTGCAGGGCGGGCAAAAGGTGCGCGTACTGCTGGCCCAGGCTCTCTTCGGCAAGCCGGAGGCGCTGCTGCTCGATGAGCCGACCAACTACCTCGATCTCGACTCGATCCACTGGGTACAGGATTTTTTGACGAACTACGACGGCACCCTGATCGCCATCTCGCACGACCGGCACTTTTTAAACTCGGTGACTACGCACACCGCCGACATCGATTACCAGACCATCATCACCTACACCGGCGGCTACGACGAAATGGTGATGGCCAAGATGCAGATCCGCTCCACGCTCGAGGCGCAGATCGCGCAACGCGAGAAGAAGATTTCGCAGCTCAACGAATTCATCGCGCGGTTTTCGGCAGGCACACGGTCCAGCCAGGTGACGAGTCGGCGCAAGGAAGTGGAGCGGCTGCAAACCAACGATCTCGCGCGCTCGAACATCCAGCGGCCGTACATCCGCTTCGACCAGGTGCGGCCCAGCGGCAAGCACGTTCTGGAGTTCAAGCATCTGACGAAGTATTACGGCGATCTTGAAGTCATTGATGGCTTTACAGCCAACCTGCTGCGCGGCGAAAAGATCTGCCTGATGGGCCGCAACGGCGCCGGAAAAACCACGCTGCTCAAGTGCCTGCTGGCGAATTATCCCGGCTTAGCCGAGAAGGATTTCACGCTCGATTCGGGCACGGTGTTCTGGGGCCACGAGGCGCAGGTGGGGTATTTTCGGCAGGATGTCGGCTCGACCATTGAGCCCGGCCTGACGGTTACCGACTGGCTGCACCAGTGGGATCCAGCGGCGCACATCGAAGACATTCGCGGAATTCTGGGGCAGATGCTGTTCAGCGGCGAAGAGGGCTCGAAGCCCACGAAGGCGCTCTCCGGCGGTGAGCAGGCGCGGCTCGCGTTTTGCAAGCTGATCCTGACCAAGCCCAACATTCTCATCTTCGACGAGCCTACCAACCATCTCGACCTGGAAGCGATCAATGCGCTGAACATTGCGTTGCAACGGTACGAGGGCACGGTGCTGCTGGTCACGCACGACCACGACCTGATCGATGAAGTCGCCACGCGGATGTGGATCTTCCACGACAAGGAGATCGAGGACTTCCAGGGGCCGTACACGGAGTGGAAGGGCAAGCACAACTAACAGGTTGCGATCCGGACGCACCTGCTACTCCAGCCGCGCGCCGAGCGAAGAGGCAGCCCCAGCTTAGCGGCTTGCCTATCTATCGATTCCAGCGTACACTTTCAATGCGTACAGGAAGGAAGAAGCCTCCATGCCCAGGCCCGCAATCGAAGACAATAACCGCATGTCGTTTCGCATCCGTCCAGATGACAAAGCGTTGCTGGTGCGCGCGGTTGCTCTGGACTGTACCGACCTGACCGGCTTTGTGCTTCGGCACGCATTGAGCGCAGCCAGAACCGTCATCGAAGAGGCCGAGCGCCTTCAGCTCTCCGGCAGAGACAGCCTGCGCGTGCTTGAGCTGCTCGAAAATCCGCCCGCGCCGAATCGAAAACTGCTGGCCGCGGCCAGGGCCCTGCCCAAACTCCGATGAAGCCGAACGCCTGGCACGAAGAGCCCATCAAGAAGAGACACGACCGAGATACCTTCGACTGCGGAGAAGAAGCTCTGAACGAATTCCTGCGCCTGTATGCCCGCAAGAGCCACGAACTGGGCGGCGCCAAGACCTTTCTTGCCATCGACAATGCCGATAACAAAACCATCCTCGGCTTCTACAGTCTGAGCCCCGCGTCCATTCAATACGCCCGCACTCCAGAGATCGTGCGGCGGCGTCTTGCCCGTCACGATGTTCCAGGCTTCCGCTTGGCTCGATTAGCCGTTGATCGCAAAGCGCAGGGCCAGGGCCTTGGTGGCCAGCTTCTGCTGGCGGCCGGCAGGCGCTGCCTGCTCGCTGCGGAGCAGGTTGGCGGAGTAGCGCTTGCAATCGACGCAAAGAATGACCGGGTGGCAACATGGTATGCAAGCTTCGGCGCAGTGCCCCTTTTGGATGTGCCTTTGACTCTCATGCTCCCGCTGGTCACGATTCAATCCGCTCTTGAAAGGGCCAAAGTGGTCCAGTGAAGCGGAAATTCATTCCCGTCGAAGAGTCGTTCACGTTGGAGCGAAGCGGTTGAATCAAGCCGCTACTTCGCGCTCGCCGGCGGCACAATCCCGTTCATCCGCAGGTATTCGACCATCTGGCCGTAGTGATCCCAGCAATGCGCGATGCCGAACCCAGCCAGCGTGGCGCGCGTCTGGAAACCAGGCTCCGGCGATTTAACCACCTCAAACGCGTTGGCCGGCGTCAGCGTGGCGATGGCCTTGTGGGCAAAGGCAAACGAACCCGCCAGCGCGGCCACCACGTCGTCCTTTTTGGTCAGCTTAAGGATTCCCTGTGGATCCACATCCGGCTTCAGCCCGCTGATGATGCCGTAGAAAAAGTAATTCGCCTCTGCCACATGGGTCGCCTGCTGCGCAAACGTCCTCACCGTGGCGAACTCGGTCTTCTGCCCCGGCACAAAGATCGCCTGGCTGGGAGCGAAGTCGAACTTGTCGGCGGGCATGGCTTTCACCGCGCTCATCATTTCGCCTTCAATAAGGCTCAACTGCGAATCGAAGGCCTCGGCCGGCGTGGCAATGGTTCCGGGCTCAGGTCCCTTCGCCGGGCCACCCATCTGTGCCGCCGCAGTGAGCGAACCTAGCCCCAACAAACAACACGCTGCTATCGAACGAATGTGCATCGCAAACCTCCGGGTAAAGTCTCCTTCACAGGAGTCCACAGGTTAACAGAAAGAAGCCCCGTGAGTTTCCACGTGCGCGGGGATTTCTCTTACGGCCTGCACTGGCTCTCAGAAGTTGAATCGGCCTGTCAGCTCCAGGCTGCGCGGGCCTGCGCCTTCGGCAGTCTGCAATGCTGTGATCGACCCGAAGGCGGCGGAGTCGACCTGCATGTTGGGCGGCTCGTAGTTGCGATGGTTGAAGACGTTGGCCGCCTCCACGCTGAAGCGGAAGCTGGTCTGCTCGTTGAGGATGACGGCCTTCATGAGCGAGAGCGAGAAGTTGGCCGTGCCGGGGCCGACCACGCCGCCCACGGGCGCGTTACCGAAGCGGCCGATGCCCGTCAGGTTTCCGGAATTGTAATCCACAGCGAGATTCTGGTAAGGAAACGCGACGGGATTGAGCCACTCGGCCGTGGTGCGGTTGGGCGCGTAGAGCGAGACGCCTGGCAACTGGTCAGTGCGCGCGAGGCCGACGGTGGTGAGGATGTTGGTGTTGGCCGGATCGATTGACTGCTCGTATGGCGTGAGGAAGGGACCGGACTGGAAGACCGTGACTCCCGCCAATTGCCAGTTACCCGCCAGCATCCTGGCCACGCTGGTCTTCGTCAGCCAGCGCTGGCCGCTGCCGAACGGCAAACTGTAAAGATACGTGGCCAGAAAGCGCTGCCTGCGATCGTAAATGACGTTGCCGTAGTCGAGGCCGGGGTTGAAACGGTCGGTGAGAAAGCTTCCGCCGGCTACGGCAAATGCGGTGGGAGCGACGCCACCGGCATTGGAAAGGTCGCGCGTGAACATGTAGCTCAAGTCGAAGCTGAGTGACTTCTCGCTGTGGCGCGAGAGCTCCAGAGTGCCGCTCTGGTAGTTGCTGAAGGAGGCGTTTTCGACACTCTGAATCACGCTCCAGTTGGGGTACGGGAGGCTGGCAGCGGCCGTGGCGTAGCCCACGGTGTTCGGGTGCACCTGGTTCAGGTCTTCCATGGCTTCAAGGTTCTGGCCGTGACTGCCGGAATAGGAGAGCCGGAGGCCGATGCTCTGCCCCATATTCTGTTCGAAGGTCAGGCTCCACTGCTGAACCACCGGATCGACGTAGTGGATGGGAAACGCGTAGTAGAAACCTCCCGTTGCCGCAGTTGCAGGATTGAACGGATTGGCAAGCGAGAGCAGCGGAGTGACGCCGCTGGAATCGTAGTCCTGGTTGTAGGTGGGCACGTAACTTTCAGCCACGGCCCATCCGGCAACCAGCGAGAAGCCGAGCGGCGTCTCGATGAAGCGCCCGCAGCCGCCGCGCAGAACCGTGCGGTCGTTGCCCAAGGGACGCCAGGCAAAGCCGAGCCGGGGGCCGAAATCGGTGTGATCGGTGAAGCGGAGCGACTCCGGAATGCCCGCTTGCGCCGCGGTCAGGATGGGCGTGGGCGCGATTCCGCTCCGGAAGGCCTGTGACGCGTTCTGGCTGGCCTGCGCATTGGGAACGACCACGGCGCCGTTGATCTTGGTCACGTCGTCGGTTCCGAGGCCGGACCAGTCGGGCATGAAAGTGGCCGTGTTCCAGCTTGTGTCGTGGATGGGCGGGTGGGATTCGTAGCGCAGACCCAGATTGAGCGTGAGATTTTGCGAAAGCTTCCAATCGTCCTGCGCAAACACGGCCCAGGAGTAGCCGAGACCGTCCATGGTGGGGTTGTCGGTGGAGCTCACCTCGGTGTAATCGGGATAACCGAGCAGAAAAGCGGTGTAGGGATCGCCGATAGTCTGGCCGACGTCGGAGCTGCCGTTGAAGACGTACCATCCCGAGCGGTAGTTGCCGTAGACATTGTCGTCGTGATCGGTGAGGCGCTCGAAGTCGCCGCCAAATTTGAAGCTGTGCGCGTGCCGCGTCCAGGTTACGTTATCGAGAAGCTGGAAGATCTGGCCGCGTTGCATGCCGGGATTGCCGGCGCCGGTGGACATGAAGCCGTTGATGAGCACCTGCGGCGCTTCAGACCACGGAGTGTCGGGTTGCGGGACGGCGGAGGCGAAGCCGGTTTCAGCGAGGAGCTGCGAGGTTGCGTAGCTCTGCGTCTCGGAGGTGTGCTGGATGTTGAATCCGCCGCGAAATTCGTTCAACAGGTTCTGATTGAAGATGAAATTGTACGCGAATGTGAGCCCTTCGTCGATTTCCGGCGTGTTGTAGGCGCCTTGCAGCGGGCTGCCGGCCTCCGCACAATACGCATAAGTACAGGCCGCGGAGGGCGCGGTCAGCACCTGGCGATTCTTGTAAGAGAAACGGGCGAAGATGGATTGCCGCGAGGAGAGCGTGCGGTCCAGACGGATGTCGCCCTGGTTGGCAGCGATGGGTGAGGGGAAGTTGATCTGATAGTTGTTCGCGTAGGAATCCGGTGCTCCGTAGTTCGGCGCGGGAAACAGGTACTTCAACACTGCCGCGGCAACGGGGCTCGGCGTCACATTCGCAGCATCGAGCGGCGTTCCATCGGGCGACGAAATCGCGCTGACGCCCTGGCCGGCCAGATAGCTTGTCAGATCGCCGCTTCGCATGGCCGCCGAGGGCACACTGAGCAGGATCGGCGTCTCGCGCGGCAGACGCAATCCCTCGTAGCTGGCAAAGAAAAATGTGCGATTGCTATTGGGGGCGAGGAAGGGAATGCGCAGCGGCCCACCCAGCGTGCCGCCAAAATCGTTCATGATGATGCGCGGCTTGGAGAGTGCAAAGGGATTGTTGGAGTTGAAGACGGTGTTCTCGTTGTTCTCGAAGAGGCCTCCGTGGTAGCGGATCGTTCCGGCCTTGGAGACGGTGGTGATATCGGCCACGCCGGAGAACTCGGCGCTGTTGTTCGACTCCGAGATGCGAATCTCCTCGATAGAATTGAAGGAGGGGAACATCTCGTTCACCGGACCCGAATACTCGACGCCCACCGAGGAGATGCCGTCGATGGTAACGCTGAGCAAAGCGGGCGTCGCGCCCATCACGGCCAAGTCGCCGCTGTCGTCGGTCTGCACGCCCGATTCGGTGGTCAGCGTGGAAATGGGACTGGTGGAACCGGTGGAGCGGGAGTAGATAGCCACGGGAAGATTCACGAGCTCGTCGCCCAGCTTGGTTTCTGCCAGGTTCGAGGCATCGGTGGTGATCACGGGCTCGGCGTCTTCCTTCACCTCGACGGTCTGAGTCTGGGCACCGGGACGGAGGGTCGCATCGATGCGTCGGGTTTCGCGCGCAGCGAGCGCAATCTGGGGCAGCGCTGCGGTCTCAAAGCCAGGCGCGGCAATGGTGAGCCGGTAGGAGCCCACGTCCACGTTGCGAAAGGCGTAGTTGCCGCTTTCGTCTACCATGGCCACCAGCGTGGTCTGGGTTCCGGTATTCTGGAGCGTCACCTGTGCGTTCTGGATAATGGCTCCGGTGGCATCACGCACCATGCCGAGGACGGAGCCGAATGTAGATTGCGCATGAATGCGGACTGCACCTGCGGAAACCAGCAAACCGAGGAGAAACCACCTCCAGGCGAACCGCCCTGGAGAATGTGGAGAGCAGGAGAGATGTTTCATCTACTCACCTTTCGAGCAAACAAGCGAGAAAAATATCTCTTTCGCTGCTTTTGTGAATTTGAAATTAGATTCAATGTAATGCCTGATGAATGCTCCGGGGGACAGTCAAACCCTCAGGCAAATATTTCCTGTGGAAAAACCGGACGCGATTCAGGCGCGTCAAGAGAAATGGAGCTGTTACCGCGCCGAGCGGAGCCAGGATCACGGGCGCAGCAAAGATGCAGGACAGCAGATTTTTTCTCCCAGAAGATTCGGCGACGGAACGGCCCCGATGGCGACTGTGGCGCGGCCGCGCGTTGATCTTCGGCCTCATCTCGGCGTCCACGACCGCACTCCTGCTTTGCCCCTGCGATTGCCCGGGCCAAAACTCGCACGCCATCTACTTGATCGCCATCTCGATCCTCACGGGCGGGGCCGCAGCGGCTCTCGTTTATCGTGAGATGCAGCGCAGAAGCGATATTACGGCTTTCCTGAAAGCCGCTATCGCCATTGCCATCGTGATCTTTGGGGTTTACGCGGAGTTCACCGCGGCGATGGACTGCATTGCATGGCTCGCCCGGCGCGGGAGATAGCGGCAGCGACTAGGTCCTGCGTTGCACGGCCTCTTCGTAGACGCGCACGTATTCCTTGGCCGGGCCGGACCAGCAGTAGTCGCGGGCCATGCCGTTGCGCATCAGGCGCGTCCAGCCCTTTTTGTTGCGGAAGGCTTCGAGGGCGCGGTCGATCTCGACCAGCAGGTCCTTGGGATCGAAGCCGTCAAATTTGAAACCGGTTCCAGTTCCCTTCACCGCGTCCCACTCCTCGATGGTGTCGTCGAGACCGCCGGTAGCGCGCACGATGGGCACGGTGCCGTACTTGAGCGAGTACATCTGGTTCAGGCCGCTGGGCTCGTAGCGCGAGGGCATGAGGAACATGTCGGCGCCGGCCTCGATCTTGTGCGCCAGGGCGTCGTCGTAGCGAATCTGCACTGCCACGGTGGCCGGATGGCGGAAGGCCCAGTCGCGAAAGAGGTTTTCGTAGTAGGGATCGCCGGTGCCAAGTGCGACCACGGCCAGATCGCGATCCGCCAACTCCTCGACGATCTTCGCCACGATGCCGAATCCCTTTTGCGTAGCCAGGCGCGAGACGATGCCGATGACGGGAGTGGTTTCCGCGATCTTTTCAAGACCGAAGGCATGCAGCAGATCGGCGCGACAAATGCGCTTGCCGTCGAGATTCTCAGGCGTGTAATGCGCGGCGAGGTGGCCGTCGGTGGCGGGGTTCCACTGCGCATAGTCAACGCCGTTCAGGATGCCGCGCAGGTCGGCAGTGCGCTTGTGCAGAACGCCCTCCAGCAGCTCGCCGAACTCGGCCGTCTGGATTTCCTCGGCATATTTGCGGCTCACCGTAGTGAGCAGATCGGAAAAGACCACGCCGCCTTTCAAAAAGTTGAAGCGATCGAACTGCTCCACCTTGTCCATGGTGAAGATCTCCCAGGGAAAGAGGAGTTGCTCGGTGGTATCGGGCGGGAATTTGCCCTGGTAGGCGGCATTGTGAATGGTGAGTACGGTGGCGGCGCTGCGCAAGACGGGATCGTCGAGGTAAGTGGTGCGCAGATAGACGGGAATGAGCGCGGCCTGCCAATCGTGGACGTGAAAGACATCAGGCACGCCGAGGAGTTTTGACGCCTCGATGACGGCGCGGCAAAACAGGCCGAAACGCTCGGCGTTATCGGCATAATCAGCTCCGGGAGGGCCGTAGAGCTCCTTGCGGTCAAAGAGCTCCGGGCAATCGATGAAGAAATACTGCACGCCGTCGCGTTTGCCGCCGTCGACCACGCCGGCAAAACGGTTGTAGTGGAGGAAGGGGATGGTGATGGAGCGGACCGCGGTTTTCGGTTCGCCTTCAATGAGCCGCCGGATGCGCGCATAAAACGGCAGGTAGACCGTGACCTGGTGCCCCAGCTTGATCAGCTCGCGCGGCAACGCGCCCACCACGTCGGCCAGCCCGCCGGTCTTGGCCAGCGGCGTGCTTTCTGAGGCGGCAAACGTAATCTGCATCGAGCAATCTCCCGTTGCGCAATCAAGGCCCAGTCTACTATGCGCATCGCTGGCGGGCACAAGCCTGCAGTGGGTCAGTTTGAAACTGTTTTGAAAGGGCACGAGTTCACTCGTGCCGCAAAAGCTGCAAATTGAAGGCGGGCTTTAGCCCCTGAGGAACGGTCTTCCTGAAATTGACCCACTAACCACAAGCCGGCGACCGCGTGGAATATGATGAGGTGGGCGCGCGGAAGAGACATCGGTACACGGATCGCGCATGTGCTTATTTGCGCAGCGCGGATTCCAATTCTCAAGTCTGCATCACGGGAAACAAATTGATGATCAGCAAAATTCAAGTGCTCTCTGCTCTCGTCCTGGCTGCTCTGGTTGTTTCGCTTGCGGGCGTACGCGCAGCGCAAGTTTCCGGCCCGCCGCGCTTGGGTGGTGAGACTCCTGCACAGCACACTTTTGGTGTGGAAGGCGGGAAATTCGTGCTCGACGGCAAGCCGTTCCAGATCGTCGCGGGCGAAATGCACTATGCGCGCATTCCCCGCGCGTATTGGCGCGCGCGGCTGCGCATGGCCAAGGCGATGGGACTGAACACGATCACAACCTATGTGTTCTGGAACTTTCATGAGCCGCAGCCCGGGGTGTACGACTTTACGGGCCAGCACGACGTGGCGGAGTTTGTCCGCGAGGCGCAGAGCGAAGGGCTGCTCGTGAATCTGCGGCCGGGCCCCTACTCCTGCGCGGAGTGGGAGTGGGGCGGATTTCCCGCGTGGCTCCTGAAGGAGCACGGCATTGTGGTGCGCAGCGCCGATCCCAAATTCATGGCGCCGGCGCGGCGCTGGCTGCTGCGCCTGGGCAAAGAGCTGGCGCCCCTGCAACTCGCCAATGGCGGCCCGATCATCATGACGCAGGTGGAGAACGAGTACGGATCGTTCGGCAGCGACCACAACTTCATGGAGCAGATTCATCAGGACATCATGGATGCGGGATTCAGCAAATCCCTGATCTACACCGCGGATGGGCCCGACCAGATTCCCAACGGATCGCTGCCGGGGTTGCCGGCCGGCATCAACTTTGCGCCCGGCAACGCGCCCAAGGCTTTTGCCACGCTGCACAAGCTGCGCCCCGACGGTCCGTTCATGGCTACCGAGTGGTGGGACGGATGGTTCGATCACTGGGGCGGAGAGCACCACACGACCGACGCCAAGGCGCAGGCCGATGAGCTCGAGTGGATTCTGGAGCAGGGCTACTCGATCAGCATTTACATGGTGCACGGCGGGACGAGCTTTGGCTGGATGAACGGCGCGAATATGGATCACACGCCCTACCAGCCGGACGTGACGAGCTACGACTACGACTCGGCAATCGACGAGAGTGGGCGGCCGGGCGCCAAGTACTTCCCGTTCCGCGACGCCATTGCCAAAGCCACGGGCATAACGCCGCCTCCGGTTCCAGCGGTCGATCCGCCCATTGCAACGCCTCCCGTGGAATTCAAGGAGTCCGCCTCGTTGTGGCAAACGCTGCCGCAGCCCATCGCTTCAGGGCAGGTGGTGACGATGGAGGATCTCAACCAGGCGTACGGCTACATTCTTTACCGGACGACAATTCAGGGTCCGGTCGCGGGCGACCTGGCCCTTGACGAACTCCACGACTACGCCCGGATCTACGCAAACGGCAAGTCGCTGGGAACGCTCGACCGGCGGCTCGAGCAAAACCATTTGCAAATTGATTTGAAGGAGCCAAAGACGCAGCTCGACATCCTGGTGGAGAACTCGGGCCGTGTGAACTTCGGACCGGAGATTCGCGGCGAGCGCAAGGGTATTACCAAGCAGGTGACTCTGAACGGCAAGGTGCTCACAGGTTGGCAGATCTATTCGCTGCCGATGAGCGATCCAGAAAAGTTGGCCTTCCGCGCAGCCGATTGCACGGGCGCGTGCTTTTACCGCGGCGCATTGCAGGTGGACCGCCCCGGCGACACGTTTCTCGACACCAGCAATTTCGTGAAGGGAATGGTGTGGGTGAACGGCCATGCGCTGGGGCGCGTGTGGAACATCGGGCCACAGAAGACGCTTTATCTGCCGGGCCCGTGGCTGCATCCGGGAGCGAACGAGGTGATTGTTTTCGACCTCGACGGCGCGCCGGGTGGAACCGTCGCAGGAAAGACCAAGCCGGTTCTGGATGCACCGGTGCAGAAGCCGTAAATCGTACCGCCGGTCTCCAGACCCCCGCAGTCCAGGCGCAGGATAAGAATGGGCTATTCCTCCGCCGTCGAAATATCCGCCGAAAACGCAGCCTAATTCATCGCCGGAGCTTCGGCCGGCGCGGGAACGGGCAGGAGTTCCTTCGCCCTGTTGCGCTCCCTGCTGCGCTCGCGCAGCGCCAGGATGGCCTGGCAGGCAAGGATTATGAGCAGCGGATCCAGAGGGCGCATACGGTACGCTTCCGGATGGATGAAATAATACATCGCCGGATAGAGAACCAGGACGCCGCCATAGCGAAGGGCCTCGAACGGGGTGTTGCGCCGGGCCAGCAGGAGCCCGAGAAGGCCGAGCAGCGTAAGGCAGGTGGCAAAGGGAATATTCGCGGGGTCCGTCGGTTCCATTTCGAGATAGTGACGACTGAAGCTCCAATAGCCGGTCCAAAGGTTGAAGGCGCGGCGCACGGACATCCACGCGTACCAGGCCGGATGGTCGTGGATGTATGCCTTGGCCTGTTGCATCTTGTGGTTCATATAGGCGAGCTCGCCCATCGAGTTGTAATCGGCCAGCTCCCGCGCGTCGTGCAGGGGAGTCAGATCGTTGTTCGTCCAATGAAGGGCGTTGCCGTTGTTGCCCAGCCACAGTTCCAGACCCATGCTATCGCGCATGGGAATGAAGCGATGAAAGACCAGGGCATTGCGAATCATCCAGGGCGAAATCGTAGCGGCCATGACGAAACACGCAACGCATCCCGGCAAGAACCAGCGCTTGCCGTCGCGGGCGAGGCGCCAACAGGCAAGCACAAGCAGGAAAGGAATCACAATCAGCACCGAGGGTTCGGTGAGTCCCGCAACGCCGGAGAGCAGGCCGAATCCGGCCCACAAGGCAAGCCGCGGAGACTGCTCCAGGTGCTGCGCCAGCACCAGCAGCCAGCAAAGACAGAGCAGCAGCAGATGCGTAGACCAGGCCCAGGCCGCCGCGAAGTAGATGCCGTAAGGGAAGAATGCCCAGACCCAGGCCGCCCACCAGGCAACACGTTCACCGAAACTGCGGCGAGCCATGAGGAAGATGGGAATGCAGGCCAGCGCGTTAATCAGGCAGTCGAACGCATGAACGGCAAAGATCGACGGCGCGGTGTGGATACCGAAGAAGTAGAAGCACGCGGCGACGATGAGCGGATAAACCGGCGGCAGGATGGCCGAGGCCTGGGTGGATGCAAAGGGACTGCCAAAGCCATGTCCGGCCAAAAGAGCCTCGGCTACATTACCCTGCTCCCAACCATGGATATGATCAGCATCCATCAGGTTTTCGAAGTTCGGCGCCAAAGTAGCGACAAGCCGAAGGGCAAGCGCGATCAAAACAATGAGGGCGAGGAGGCGACGATTTCCCTGCTTGGGTGCCCTTGCGGCTTCTGGGAGAGGGTGGGTCAAGTTCTTTCCATTCTAAAATAAAGGCTTAGTTGGGTTCCTATTCGTTGGACGAGAGGTTTTGCGCAGCGGATTACACGGGAAACGGGGTACTTTGCTGCGCAGAAAATCAATTCTACCGCGCCCTGACCGAATCCAGAATTCGCTTCCTCCGCGGGCAGATGCCGAGCAGGAGCCGCATGGTTGCTCTTGCAGCCAGGTCGGCAAACTTTTCCTTACTAGGCGTCGAAACTCCTCGTCATCCACTATTCTGAAAACTGCTTCCCGGAGGCTCGCCGATGCTTTCTCTCACTGCCGCACCGCCCGCCACTCCCACGCCGGTGGAAGAGATCGCCGCCGCCATCGTCCACATTGGCGCCTTGCACGACCTGCCGCTGGAAGATCGGCTGTGGCTGGCGCGTCACGGCCAGGAAGTCGTCGCCAATCCCGGCGACATTCTGTTTGAAGAAGGCGCGCCCGCCGAGCACATGGTTCTGCTGCTCAATGGCGAGATTCACGTGCGGCGGCAGCACGGCGGCCCCATGGCACTGTTTGTCGGCCGCATGGGGCAGATGACCGGCATTTTGCCGTTTTCACGCATGAAGGGTTACGGAGGGCAGGGATTTGCCGTGTCGCCGGTGTGGGCGCTACTGGTTCACCGCTCGCTTTTTCCCCAGATGCTGACGGCCATTCCTTCCATGGCGCAAAGGGTGGTATCGGCGCTGCTGGATCGCGTGCGCGAGGTGACGCGCATCGAGCAGCAGGCGGAAAAGCTCAGCGCTCTGGGCCAGTTGGCCGGAAATCTCTCGCATGAACTGAACAATCCCGCTTCCGCCGCGCAACGCGCCGCTGCCAGCCTGCTCACTGCCCTGCGCGCCAACCGCAGCAACCGCCTAAAGCTGATTCTGCTTCGCCTGACCGAAGAGCAGGTACGAAAGCTCGAAGAGTGGGAGGAGAAGATGCTCTGCCACACCGGCGGAACGCTCGCGGCGGTAGAGGATACGGATGCCCTGGGGTTTATTTCCCGCGAGGAATCGGCGCGCGCGTGGCTCACCGCCATTGGCTGCCCCGACGCGTGGGAGGTGGCTGCGCAACTGGCGGAGCAGCGCGTAACCACCGCCGACCTCGAGGAGTTGCGCGGATTTCTCGACGAAAACGCGATTTGCGTCTCGTTACAGTATTTCGCCCGCTTCTTGCGCTCCGCGCGCGCGGCCGAAACCATCGTGAACTCCACCGCGCACATCTTCAACCTGATCGGCGCCGTCAAAGACTACTCGAACATGGACCGGGCGCCAATTCTCGAAGTCGACGTGCCGGCCGGCCTCGACGCGACCCTGCAGATGTTCCGCTCGCGCATGACGAACGTCGAAATCGAGTGCGACTATCAGCCGGACCTGCCGCGCATCAGCGCGTATGGCGGCGAGCTGAACCAGGTGTGGACGGAGTTGATCGAAAACGCGCTCGACGCGCTGGAAAATGTCGCGATGGGAAATCCGCGCAGGCTGCGCGTGGCCTGCCGGCTTGAGGCCGAAATGCTGCTGGTGGAAATCTGGGACTCCGGGCCCGGTATTCCTCCCGAGTTGCAGGAGCGCATCTTCGAGCCGTTCTTTACCACCAAGGCGCCGGGCAAAGGGCTTGGCCTGGGACTCGACAATGCCATGCGCATCGTGCGCAAGCACCGCGGGCATCTGAGCGTGAAGTCGGAGCCGGGATCGACCTGCTTCCGCGTGCGGCTGCCGCTGGATCAACTGCAGGCGTATTAACAGGTTTCAGGTGCCAGGTTTCAGTGGGGAGCGGCCGGTGGGCGATGTCATTTCTGATCCCTGACACCTGAAACCTGACACCTGTCTTTGCTATTTCACCACTTCGACGCCACGCCAAAAGGCGACATAGCCTTTGAGCTTGCGCGCCGCGGGCTTGGGATCGGGGTAATACCAGGCTGCGTCCTGGTTATCCTGCCCTTCGATCACGACCGTCAGGTACCGCTTCTGGCCGGTTGCAGGATCGGTTGAGGTCGTGGTGCTGGGTCGAAAAAACTCACGCTTGAGGCTGGATTCAGGGAAATAGACCGTCCCCTCCACTTCCATGATCCCATCGCTTTCGGCAAGGACTCGACCGTTCCAAATTGCTCGCGCCATGGATTTTCCGGTTGCTTTCAATCGTTCGACCCGTGCCCCGGCCAGAGGAGGAATGGGCCAGGCAAGGGGAACCGATACGACAGTAGCAGACTTCGGGCGGCGTGGCGAGTCCTAATCAGGTACGTGTACGCCGGCGGCCCTACTTTGCCGCGACAATCGACTCGATATGCATGCTCTTGTGCGTTGCATCTTCAGTCGCCGTCACGGTCACGTGGTCGCCATAGAAGTCCTTGACCGCGTCGGGATTATCGATGGCCCACACCTGCTTATCAGGGTCGACAAAGACCGGCTTCAATCCGCCTTCAATGCATTTCTTGACGCAGGCCGCGCCGGTTCCCATGTGCTTGGCGCCGCACATGGAGTCGGAAATCCATCCCGTGCTTGTAGTTGAGCCGGCAGCTTGCGCCACAACGACGGCGATGGCAAACACAGCCGCCAACAGGAAAATGCTTCGCTTCATGGGGACCTCCGGGGACGAACCTTCACTGGCTCCTATGATGCTCTCGTTGCCGGGATTCCGCAAGAGCGAATTCTCGATCATTCCGCGCCCCTGTGTAGCGCTGGTCTCCAGCCGGGGCCCTCGAGAAACGGCCTTTGTTTCTTGGGGTGGGAGACCCGTGCATGTGGGCTCAACAATCGATGCAGCAACAAAACACCGCCGCCTATTTTGACCTGCGAGAGCTCCGCGTGGCGTCCACGCGCTTGAGGGTCACCTCGTAGCGCTGCGATGCGGCCGAAAAGCGGTTGATCAGTTCCGAGGTCTTGCTCATGAACGTGGGGTTGTTCTCGCGGATGGCTTCCAGTATGGGCGCAAACTTGGCAAGCAGGAAAAATCCTTCGCCATTGGAGTCGACAAACAGCTCTGCCGAGACGGCGCCGTGCAGCACCATGGCCGCCGCCATCTCCCAGTACGTGATCACTTGCCGGAACCAGGCATTGTGCGGGTCGGCGGGGTTTTCTGCCACAGCCGAAAATTCTTCCAGGGTTTGCGGCCAGAATTCGCCGGTGATCCAGGCGCGCGCCTGGCGCATCACCGCTTCAGTGCGCAATTGATAGAGCTTAAGAATGATTTCGGCGTCGGCCGGTGTGGCCAGCATGCGTTCCATATTGGGGGCATCTCCGCTGCCATAGTACAGGAATCGGCGGAGATGTGTCGCTGGATGTTGGCGATTGGCCAGCGTCGACTCGCTGACTCGCTGCTTTTATGCCGGCTGCAGTTCCTGCTTCTCTTCCTTCTTATCGATGACGGGCCCGTGAGTCTCCGCGGTGGGCGGAGGCGGCGCGTCGCCAATGCGCTTGGAGTAGCTGCACGCGACCTTGCCTTGCTCCGCGGGAGCCGCGGCGATCTTCTTGCCGCGCTTCTTTGGCGCCGCAGTCTCTTCCTCAGCGGACCTCTTCTTGTTCGGGCATTCCAGATAGACGCCCGAGCGGAGGGTCTTTTCCACGAGGTACGGGCTGCCGCACTTGGGGCACTGTTGGGCCACGGGTTTCAGATTCGAGGTGAAGTCGCACTTGGGATAATTCGTGCAACCCCAGAAGACATTGCCGCGGCGCGCGCGGCGCTCGGCGACGTCACCCTCGCCGCACTTGGGACATTTCATGCCCTCGATCAAATTCTGCTTCACATATTTGCACTTGGGGTATCCCGAGCAGGAGACGAACTCGCCGTACGCGCCCTGGCGCAGCACCAGCGGCTTGCCGCATTCGGGACAGGCTTCGCCAGTGGGCTCGGGCGGCTTCTGCTGCTGCTTCGAACTCAGCTTGCGGAAGGTCTTGCAGGGCGGATCGGCGTTGTAGTCGGGGCAGGCCATGAAGGGACCGAAAAGCCCGCGGCGCATCACCATCACCTTGCCGCAGTTTTCGCAATACTCCTCGGTGTCGCCCGCTTCCTGCGCTTCCGGCGTGTTCAGATCCGGCTTGGCGGCAATGTTCTCCTTGGTGAAGGTACAGCTTGTGGGGTCCTTCTTGTTGTAAGCCGAGCAGGCGTAGAAGGTGCCGAACTTGCCCCACTTGAGCAGCAGTGGTGATCCGCAGACGTCGCACTTTTCCGTGGTCTTCTGTTCCATCCGCTTGATGTTTTCCATCTTCTTGCCGGCGTCCTTCAATTCCTGCTCGAAGTAACCGTAGAAGCCGTTCAGCAGGTCCGTCCACTTCTCGGTGCCTTCTTCAATGTCGTCGAGCTCGGTTTCCAGCTTGGCCGTGTACGCGGTATCGAAGATGTAGGGGAAGTTCTTGACCAGCAGGTCGCAGACCACCACGCCAATCTCGGTGGGATAGAAGCGCCCGCGCGAGCCGCCGTGCTTCACCACATACTCGCGGTCCTGAATGGTGTTGATGATGGACGCGTAGGTGGACGGGCGGCCGATGCCGCGCTCCTCGAGCTCCTTGACCAGCGAAGCCTCGTTGTAGCGCGGGGGCGGTTGCGTCGCGTGTTCCTCGGGAAGCAGCTCGTCGCGCTCCAGCGTCTTGACGCCGTCCAGGCTGGGCAGCCGGTTCGCCGACTCATCGTCATCCTTGTTGTCTTCGGACGATTCATACAGCTTCAGGAATCCGTCGAAGCGCATCACGGAACCGCTGACCCGGAAATCGTAGGTCTTGCGGGTTTTGGCAGAAAGCGCAGCGATGTTGGCGGTGGTCACGTCGTAGACCGCAGGAACCATCTGCGAGGCCACAAAGCGCCGCCAGATCAGGGTGTAGAGCTTGAGCTGCTCGTCGCTCAGATAGCGAGCCAACGACTCCGGGGTGCGCGCGGCATCGGCGGGCCGGATGGCTTCGTGCGCGTCCTGCGCGTCCTTCTTGCCTTTGTACACATTGGGCGAGTCCGGCAGATACCGGGTCCCCAGTTCCTTGCCGATCCACGCTCGCGCCGAGGCTATGGCTTCCGGCGCCACGCGCGGCGAATCCGTACGCATATAAGTGATGAGCCCCGTGGTGCCCTCAGCGCCGATGTCCACGCCTTCATAGAGCCGCTGCGCCACGCCCATGGTACGGCGCACGTTGAAGCCCAGCTTGTTGGCGGCGTCGCGTTGCAGCTGGCTGGTGATGAATGGCGCCAGCGGCCGGCGTTGCTGCTCGCGCGCCTGCACGCTGGTGACGGTCCAGGCGGCTTTCTCGACGGCCGCCAGAACCGCGTCCATCGCCTTGTTGTCGGGCAGCGCGCTGGAAATGAACTGGTCTTTGCCGTCCTTGTCCTTGCCGTTGGGCACGCGGACCGGCTCGCCTTCGATGCCGATGAACTTGGCCTTGAATTTTTGATCGGCGTGCTTTTCGGGGTGGAGCACCGCATCCAAAGTCCAGTACTCGACGGGCTCAAAGCCGCGAATCTCGCGTTCGCGCTCCACAATCAGCCGCAGCGCCACGGTTTGTACGCGGCCCGCGGAAAGCCCGCGCCGCACTTTGTCCCACAGCAGCGGCGATATCTGATACCCCACCAGTCGGTCCAAAACTCGCCTCGTCTGCTGCGCATCCACAAGATTCTGGTCGATGTCGCGCGCGTGGGCGAAAGCCTCCTGCACGGCCTTTTTCGTGATCTCGTTGAAGGTGACGCGGCGAATTTTTTTTCTTTCTTTGGCGTTGGTTCCAAGCTGCAGCGCCAGATGGTACGCAATGGCCTCGCCTTCGCGATCGGGGTCAGGCGCGAGATAGATTTCGTCCGCCTTGGCCGCCGCCTTCTTCAACTGCTCAACAACCTTTT
>JBEKAS010000047.1:0-19793 GCA_050015795.1 Occallatibacter sp.
ACAGTAATCGCTCTGCAGCCCTCCCCAAAACGGCAACGGCTCGTCGAAGTTGAACAGCCGTTCCCCGCGATTGCGAGGCGCAGATCAACGGGTCTTCGACAGTAAACAAGCACACTTGGCAGATTGGTGGCGGCAGGGGGTTCTCCTGCCGCCATTTCTTTTTGTGGAGAAGCCGAACATCCGATCCCGGATTTCCCACTGGTCGCCGAATACCGTAGCGCCGGTCTCCTGACCGGGGTCCCCAAGAAACGGCCTTTGTTTCTTGGGGTGGCTAACCGGCTGTACTGAGGGCCTCCTGGCCCTCAGAGACCTCGCCAGATCTCGAATCCCGGGTACTCGCGCATTGATTAGAAATACCGGTGAGCCCACGCGGCTCCGCGCCCAGCCGGTTCTGTAACATCAGAAAGGAAGGAGCTTTTGTGCCCGTTCTTGCCTCCGCTGACTGGCTGATCCTGTTGATTTACTGCTTCTTTGTGCTGTCAGCGGGACTGTCACTCGCCCCGGCCATGACGAGCAGCCGGGAATATCTGCAGGCCGGGCGCAGGTTGCCGGGATGGTTGTGCGGGCTGGCTCTCCTCAGCGCCAGTATGGGCTCGCTGGAGGTGCTCGCGATGGGCGCAGCCGGAGCAAAATACGGCCTCGCCAGCATGGGCAACTTCGCTCTGGGTTCCATTCCTGCTCTGCTCTTCGCGGCATTGGTCCTCGTGCCGGTGTTCTATGGGGCGGCATCGGCGCCGGGCGCGCCCGTGCGCTCGATTCCCGAGTACCTGGGGCTGCGCTTCGACCAGAAAACGCGGGCGCTGAATGCCGTCTTGTTCTTGGGCATGGCGTTGTTCAGCGCAGGGATTTCACTCTACGCCATGGCGCGCATCGTCGCGGCGCTGCACGTCTTCGATACCGTGGCCGGCAGGTTGAATCTGCCGCCCGCCGGCGCTCTGCTGCTCTCCATGGCGCTGCCGGCCGTGCTGGTGCTCGCCTATGTGCTGCTCGGGGGTCTCGCGGCCGCCATGTACAACCAGTTCCTGCAGTTTTGCGTGCTGGTGGCCGGGCTGCTGCCCGTGGTGCTGCTGGGATTGAAGCGGGCCGGCGGATGGAGCGGCTTGAAGGCCGCGGTCCCTGCCGGATTGTTGCACGGCGCGGCGCACACCGGCACGCACTCGATTGGAATGGTGGGATTGGTGCTCGGCGTAGGCATCGTGCTGGGCGGCGGCACCTGGTGTACGGATTTCCGGCTGTTGCAAACGGCCATGGCGGCAAAAAATGCGGCTTCGGCGCGGAGGGCCCCGCTCGTTGCCGCGGCCCTGCGCGTCTTTGTCCCGCTGCTCGTCATCCTGCCGGGTTTGTTCGCCTTGGGACTGCCCACGCCGCACACCACCATCGTGATCCACAACGAAAACGGCGCGATTTATCACGAGATCACCATCGTGCCTCCGGCGGTGGAAGCAGGCCAGGGACTGGTTCCGGCCAAAGCCGATGCAGCTACAGGCCAGCCAGTAAAAGGCGCGGACGGACAGCCGGTTCTGGACTACGCGATGGCCATGCCCAACATGCTGCTACAGTTCTTGCCCACGGGCCTGCTTGGCTTTTCGCTTGCCGCGCTGCTTGCTTGCCTGATGAGCGGCGTCGCGGCCAACCTGACGGCGTCGAACACGGTCTTCGCCTGCGACATCTTCCAGGCGTTTCTGAAGAAAGACGCGAGCGACAAGCAGGTTCTGAAGGCTGGCCGCTGGGCGGCTTTAGGCGGCATGATATTGGCCTTCGCCGCGGCCTGCGCGGCCATGCGCTCGAACGACCTGCTCGACGCAGTGGTTCTGGTCTTCTCAGTGGTGAATGCGCCGCTGTTTGCCACCCTGCTGCTGGGCGCACTGTGGAAGCGCGCCACCGGGCACGGCGCATTTGCGGGACTGATTGCGGGCCTGGCCGCGGCGCTCCTGCACCACGGCATCGCGCTGCCCCGGGGCGAGCAGCCCGGCATTCACGGCGGATGGATCAAGGTGCTGCATCATCCCGCCAGCGACATGGCGCTGAGTTTGGGAACCGCGATTCTTGCCTTTGTCGTGAGCCTGCTGGTAACCGCGGTGGTGAGCGTGTGCACCAAGCCCCGCGAGCCCGCAGAACTGGCCGGACTGGTGCGCGCGCCTGAACCGGAAAATGCCGCGTGGTGGAAGCGGCCGGAAACCGTCGCTGCCGCGGTGATTCTGCTGGCGGCCATAGCCGTCAATCTGATGTTTCTATGAGAGGGCGAACCATGAAGAAGGCAGCGACAGATCTGACCACCAAATCAGCAGTCAGCCCAACCATCAAGTCAACTATTCATCCCACCATCCATGTCGACGCGCGCATTGCTGTCGGCATGTTCTTCACGCTCGCGGGAACCATCCTCTCCGCGTTCGGCCTCTCTACGCGCGACCGCATGGACGTGTATACAAAGAGCCTGGGCATCGATGCCAACCTGTGGTGGGGACTGGCGTTGCTTGTTTTCGGAATCGTGATGCTGGCCTTCGGCCGCCGCGGGCAAAGTAAGATGGATAAAGCCGGCAAGTAGAAACCAGTTGTCAGTCGCCAGCAATCCAGCGATCTCCCGTGTTCCCTGTTCCCTGCCTTATTCCCCTACAGCCCTGAAGCGCATCGTGCGGTAGTCGAACGTGTAGCTCTTGAGCTGGCCCAGAGCGTCGACGCCGAGAATGCCATACACATCATCGAGAGCCGCGGAGCCCAGCGGCTGCGTGAGCACGCGAATGTAGTGCAGCTCAACGGTGGCGTTTCCCACGCCCAGCGGAACCGTTTCGGCGACGTAGGAGGGCTGCGATCCGGACGGTTGGCCAGGTGGCGCGTAGAGATCCACCTTCAGGCTGTTGAACTCGGCGGCATGTTCGTCGAAGTAGCGCGAGGTGAAGTAGGTCTGCTGCCCGCCGGCATCGATGGCGTACATGCGCTCGGCATTGGGACTGGAGGGCGAATCGGAGCCGGCTCCAGAATCCGGCGGCGCGGCGGGATCGGCCGAGGTCTGCACGCGCCTGAGCGCCACGATGACCTGGTCGCCATCAAGAAAGAATGGCGCGCCGTCGGTCAGAAGGTCGTCCTTTGCGGGAGTTCCGATCTGCTTGGCAGGACGCACCTGGATGGTGTCGTCGGCAGCGATGGTGAGGCTGCCGATGGCGGCGAGCGCCGGATAGCCGAGCACGCCCTCCACCTTGTAGCCGGAGTGCGGGAAGGCATAGTCCGCGTCGTCGTAAACGAAGGCCGTCATATTGCGGAGCGTGAGGCGGCCGCCGATGGTGAAGCGTGGAACCACGGTGACGTGGACCCGGATGGGCCGCCCGGTGAGAGTGTGAATCGTTGCCGTTTCGTCCGAGAGCTTGAGGCCCACCTCTTTTGCCGTGGAGCGCGCAATCAGATTGAAGGGCAACGTGGGATCGAGCATCCAGCTGCGCGATCGAGCATCGATAAAGACAGGGACGTCGATCAGGCCCAATGGATTGGTGCTCACCTGGAGCGTGAAAGGGTCGCACGGGTCGATGGTCGTAGGCGGGTTGTCCTTGGCCAACGGCAGCATCTTGAGGGGCATCTCGATCTCGTCCTGCTCGTCGGGCGAAAGCTTGGCATGCAGCCGCGTGTCGAGCGATTGATAAGCCTTCGCGGCCTTCGACCAATCTCCCAGGCGCAGATAGTCCTCGGCCAGCGCCGTGCGCAGCAGCTTTTCGTGCGCCGTGTCGCCGCTGGCCGTCACCTCATCGACAAGCGGCTCGAGCAGTTGCACTGACTGCTTGAGATCGTTGGCGCGGTTGGCCAGCACACCGCGATACAACTGCGCCTCCTGGGGTGGAAGCTGATCGAGCTGCGCGGCTACGCGAGAGTAATGGTGATCGGCAAGGAGATTTTCGATGCGCGCGTCGAGAGTCAGGCCGCTCGAAGTTCCGGTCTGCAGTTGCGTTCCCGCACCCGGCTGCTGCGATTCAGGGGAGGCCGGCTGCGCGGCGGGAGCTTGCGATTCCGGCTCCGGCTGGGGTGTTGCCTGCGGCGCTGTCTGCGGCGGTGCCTGCGGTGGAGATTGCTGCGCAGCTTGCGGCGTCGGCTCGGTTGGGTTTTGCTGGGCTTGATGCTGCGCGGCGAGCGGCGACACGAAGAGGACAACCGCGAACGCGAAGACCAGGCCTGCAACCGGCAATTTTCTTTGTAGATAGACCATCATGCGCCGGATGCCTGTTACCACGAGTCGATACGCGTGTCCACGAGCAGGGATCATCTTCATTTCGACGTTAACAGATTCGACCGGCGAGCGCGGAAACACAGGTTTCAGTTGAGACACTGCGCGTCCATTGAGCGTCGCAGCGCGCGCACCAGTACACAAACCATTCGTGCAGCTTTAAGACGTTCTTTACGCGATGGCCGGTAAACTTGAGATGAGCGATGAAGCGGAAAACGATCGCACATTACGAGATTCTGCGGCGGCTGGGCGCCGGCGGCAGCGGCGTGGTCTACGAGGCCAACGACACGCTTTTGCAGCGGCCCGTGGTGCTGAAAATGCTGCACACCGGCATGCTGTCGGCCGAACAGATGCGGACGACCGTGCTGCGCGAGGCGCGTCTCGCCTCGGCCATCGAGCATCCCAATGTGTGCGGCATCTACGAGGTGGGCGAGAGCGGCGACGAGGCCTACATCGCCATGCAGTATGTGCCGGGCCAACCGCTGGACAATCTGATCGAGCGCGGGCCGGCGAGCGTGCAGCTGCTTCTCTCCGTGGGCATCCAGATTGCAGACGGAATGCAGGCGGCGCATGCGCTGGGCATTTTTCACCGCGACCTCAAGCCGCAGAACGTGATGCTGACCGACGGCGGCCTGGTGAAAATTCTCGACTTCGGGCTGGCGCGACGTCTTCCTCCTGAAGATGCGCGCTTCGATCCGTCGCGACCGGCCCTGGCCAAGGACGCCTCGGTGGCCGCCACCTACACCGCGCGCGGCGGCACCATCCGTTACATGGCGCCTGAACAGTTTGTCACCGGGCACTCCAGCGTGCAGTCGGACGTGTGGGCGCTGGGCGTCATTCTCTATGAGCTGGCCAGCGGCAGGCACCCCTTTGCGCGCCCCGATGCTGAGGATTTCCAGGCCATTCGCGCTACCCAGTTCCTTGATCCGCCGGATTTGAGCGAGATCGTCCCGGGAATCTCGCCGGAGCTGAAGAGCGTGATCATGGCCTGCCTCGAAAAAAATCCGGGGGCGCGCACGGCATCCGCGGCCGAGGTGCGCGAAGGGCTCAAGACCATTATGAAAGCGCTGCGCATCGAGACCGGCACTATTCCCGGCGACGCGGCTGCCAACTTGCCGGCCACGGCCGCGGAGGCGGAGAAGCGCACCACGGGATTGCTCTCGATGCTCGCGGAGCGCTTTCGCGAGTCAGCGGGCGAGCGCGCGGCGCAGAATTCGCTGGTCGTTCTGCCCTTTGCCAATGTTGGCGCTGCAGAAGCAGCTCCGCTTTACGGTTATGCGCTGGCCGATGCCATTGCGGCGCGGTTGGCGCGCATTCCCTCGCTCGTGGTGCGGCCCTCCAGCGCGCTCATGCAACTGCCCATCGCACAACTCGATCCCCTGGCCGTGGGACAAAAGCTGCTGGTCAAGTTCGTACTCGCCGGAAGCTTTGTGCGCTCGGAAAGCGGATTCGACCTGAGCTGGCAACTGCTCGACGTTGCCTCGCAAAGTGTGCGCTCGGGTGGATCGATTCGCGTCTCTTCGCTCGATTTGATCGCGGTGCAGACGGAGATTTCAAACGAGGTCTTCGCCACGCTGCAGGGCATGGGCGCCGCCGAAGGCATTGACTCCGTGCAGAAGAGCGGGCCGGGAACCGGCGCGGCGCGCGGCACGCCGCGCGACGGCTCGCTGCCGGGACCGGTGAGCGAAAAGTATCTGCAGGCGCGGGCCCTCTTGAGCTCGTTCATGGTGCGCACCGGTGCGCGCGCCGATCTGGACCGCGCGCACGCGCTGTTCTCCAGCGTCACCACGACCGATCCCGCGTTTGCCGCGGCATGGACCGGGCTGGGCATCGCCGAGCTGCAGTACGCGCGCCATGGTTTTGGCGGGCAGATTCACGTGATGCGCGCGCGCCGCGCCTTCGACGAGGCGCTGAAGCTCGATCCGGCGTCGACCGAGGCCAATCTTTATCGTATTTATATGCTGCTCTCGCGCGGCGAAAAGGAGTCAGCGCGGCACGGCATTGCCGGTCTGCTGGCCAGCGCAGCCAACGACTGGAACGTGCACATGGTGGCTGGAATTGCGTTGCGCGGCGACGGCATGTACGACGAAGCGCTCGACGAGTTCGTCCGCGCGCTCAAGCTGAACCCGGCGAATGCCGCGATTCTCTACAACCATCGCGCCCGCGTCTATCACTATCAGAACCAGATCGAGCTGGCCGGCGACGAGCTGGAAAAAGGCCTGGCGCTGGAGCCGCGGCACCCGCTGCTGCGCACTTCCGCCGGCTATCAGCAAATGCGGCTCGGCAATTTGAACGCGGCCATCGAGATTCTGGAGAGCGTGATCGCCGACGATCCTTCGCTGCGCATCGCCGTGCCCACGCTGGCCATCTGCTATGTGCAGGCCGGCGCGCGGGACCGCGCAGCTCCGTTGCTCAAAGACGACACCCTGGCCGCGGCCGAGGCCGACAGCGAGATGGCTTACCGGCTGGCCACTTACTTTGCCGTGGAAGGCGACTCCAGCGAAGCGCTGCACTGGCTGCGCCGCGCCATCTATCTCGGCAACGAGAATTATCCCTGGTTCCAGAAAAATCCTGTGTGGAACAACCTGCGCACCAACGCCGACTTCGAGCGCATCCTCGAAGACCTGAAAAAGAGCTTCCGCAAAAACCAGAAGACGTGGAAGCGATTGCTCGAGGAAGTGCCGGCGGAAAAGTAAGGCCGGTTGCCCCGTCAATCCGCGGCTTCGTCGCGGAAAGGCGGGAAGCAACAACCTCGACCTTGACTGCTATCAGTTTCCGGCTTGATCCAGCATCATAAGCAGGTCCCGGCTGCCATGCACGACCCGCTCGATTCGAACTGTGTTCTGGCGGATGCGAAAGAGGATCACGTAATTGCCCACGGTGGCCAACCGCGCATCCGCGCCAATTTCGGGCCGCAAGCGATAAATCTTTGGGTTCCTGGCAATTTCCTTCATCCGCGCGCGAAGCAAACGAAGCATTCGCGCCGCGTGGCGGGGACTGTCCTGTGCGATGTATTCCGCGATCCCTTCGAGGTCGCCCGGCACGCAAGGCGATAACCGCAGGCGCATTATCGTTCCTTGGCCTTGGAAAGGCCGTCATATTTGCTTTCCAGCCGGCGGAAAACCGCGTCCGGATCGAGACCTTCAGTATCGTCGGCCACTGCTTCTTGCCACAGTTTGCGAAGATTATTGAGGCTCTGCTCGCGCAGGTTGCGCTTGTGCGTCCAGTCGCGGAGGGCGTCGCGTACCACCTCGCTATTGGACGAGTACTCGCCCGCATCCACGGCTCGGCGAACCAGCGTCGCCATCTCTCGGGGAAGCGCGATGCTCAGCTTTTCAATGGTGGGCATGGGGTGCACCTCAGTAGCAATAAATACTACCACGTTCCCAGGAAACCTACGCTTCCCATGGATTGAGGATTTTGACACCGCTGTGCGCAAAGTGGGAGACATTGCGTGTGACGACTGTCATGCTGTGCACAAGCGCAGTGGCGGCGATGAGAGAATCGCGGTCGTCTTTCGGGTCGGGCACGTGCAAGGTGGCGCATCGCTGCGCCACCAGCAAGTCGACTGAGAGGATCCGTCCCTCGAATTGCGGAAGAATGCGATTCTCCAGCCATGCGCGGAGCATCGCTCCTTGCCGCGAATCGCGACGCTCCATTAAGAGAGTACCTTGCTCCAATTCGAGAACAGTGATGACCGAGAGGAACGCAGCCTCCGCGTCCAAAGCATCCGACCATGCCTTAACATTTGGATCGGCGGTCCCGACGTCCACCTTTCGCAACTCGGACGCGACATTTGTATCGAGCAGATACATCATGAGAAGTCGGCCGGGCGAAAGAGTTTGCCGCTGAGGCGAGGGGGCTCAAAGTCCACTTGGTCCGCGTTCGGCATCGCCAAGGCCTCCGAGAGAGTCATTTTCTTCTTCTTGCCTTCAAGTTCCTGAAACTTTTCGATGGTCAAAAGCACATGCGCCGGCCGCCCGCGGTCGGTGATAAACACAGGGCCTTTCTTCGCGGCGCGCTTGGCGCGGCTTGTGTTCTGATTGAATTCCCGGCTGGAAAACGTAGTAATGGCCACGGCGCACCTCCAATGTAGCAACGTAGCTACATTGTAACACGAAACCCGCTTATTCGAACTGTGTTCCGGCGCAAGATTCGCCGCACTCAGAAATTAAGGAATGCGTTCATACGGAACATATTCCGGCTCCCACACATACGCGCGCAACTCTTCCGCGAGACTCGCCTCATCAACGGCTTCGGCAACTCCGTCGGCGATCGCCTGCATGCCCACGGCCTCGGCTACCGCGAGACTCGTTTTGCGTGCTTCTGCGATGGGCGGCAGCAGCGGCGCGCTCTTGTCGGTGCGTGCCGGTGACAGTCTGGCTAACGCTTTGGCCGCGGCCATAATCATGCCGTCGGTCACGCGCCTGGCGCGGGAGACGAGGATGCCCAGCGCAAGGCCGGGGAAGATATAGGAATTGTTGACTTGGGCGATGCGGATGGATTTGCCGTTGATTTCGACCGGGGCGAAGGGGCTGCCGGTGCCGACCAGCGCGCGGCCATCGGTCCAGCGCAGCAGATCGGCGGGCGCAGCCTCGGCTTGCGACGTGGGGTTCGACAGGGGAAAGATCACCGGATGCGGAGTGTGGCGCGCCATCTCGCGCACAATCTCTTCGGTAAACGCGCCCGGCTGGGCGCTCACGCCGGCCAATACCGTGATCCCCGCATTGCGCACTACGTCGAACAGCGATAGTTCTCCGCTGCCGGAGCTTGACGGCGAGAGCTTCCATCCCGCGATGTCCTCGCGCTTGCGCGCCAGCGCTTGCTGCTCGGGGCGAATCCCCTGGCCGCCTTCCACAATCAGGCCGAAATGGTTGAAGGCGTAAATGCGTCTCCGCGCCTGCTCCTCGCTCAGCCCTTCTTCCTTCATGGCGGCGATAAGAAGATCGACAATGCCAATGCCCGCCGACCCGGAGCCGAACATGGCAATAGTGTGCTCGTGCAGCGGAATTCCCGTGGCATTGACCGCCGCAAGCAGGGTCGCGGTCGTCACGGCCGCGGTCCCTTGAATGTCGTCGTTGAACGTGCACAGGCGGTCGCGATAGCGCTCCAGCAACCGCGCCGCGTTGGCGCCGGCAAAATCCTCCCATTGCAAAAGGATGTGCGGCCAGCGGCGCTCGACAGCGCTCACGAAGGTCTCCACAAAATCGTCGTAGTCCTGTCCGCGGATGCGCTTGTGCTGCCAGCCGATATAGATGGGATTATGCAGCAGCACTTCGTTGTCGGTGCCTACATCGAGCAGGATGGGCAAACAATGTTCGGGCGGGATGCCGCCCAGCGCCGTGTAGAGCGCCATTTTGCCGATGGGAATGCCCATGCCGCCCGCGCCTTGATCGCCCAGGCCGAGGATGCGTTCTCCATCGCTCACCACAATGCACCGCACCGCATCGTAGCGGGAGTTGCCAAGAATCTGCGCGATGCGGTCCCGGTCCGGGTAGCTCAAAAAAAGACCGCGCGGCTTGCGCCAGATCTCTGAAAAACGCTGGCACCCCTCGCCCACCGCCGGCGTGTAGACGATCGGCAGCAGTTCCTCAGTGTGCTCGGCGATAAGCGAATAGAACAGCGTCTCGTCGTTGTCCTGCAGGTCGCGCATATTGCTGTATTTGTCGAATGCGGTGGGATGGCTGTCGAGCACGCGCTTGCGGCGTTCGCTCTGATCTTCCAGCGTCCCGATGTGCGGCGGCAACAGGCCGTGCAACGCGAAAGCATCGCGCTCCGCCTCCGTGAATGCCGTCCCCTTATTGAGGCGCGGATTCATGAGCAGACCGAGTCCGTGAAGGTTGGTGCGAATGATGGGACCCCTGGCGCGATCCGGGAAAGAGGATGCAGAGCTCAATGCGGTTTTCTCCTTTGACAGCTTGAGAATAAGATACGCGGCTGCTATGCGAACGTAATGAACACGATTTCCGGACGCGTGCCGGCGCGCAGGGGAGGGCCCCAGGTTCCGGCGCCGGTGGAAGTGTAGACCTGCAGCGCGCCAAAACGGTGCAGACCGCTGGTAAAGCGGCCGTAGACGCTCTTCGTGATCCAGGTGTAGGGCAGAAACTGCCCGCCGTGCGTGTGGCCGGAGAGCTGAAGGCTGAAGCCCGCCTGCTCCACGGTGGGCAAGCGCGTGGGTGCGTGGTTCAGCAGGATCGAAGGCCGCGCGCGATCGAGACGCATCCCGTCGAGCGCGGTTTTCATGCGCAGCGGCGAGGAGGAGTTGTGATAGAACACGCCCGCCACTTGCACACCGTCAATGGTCACAAGTTCGTTGCCCAGCACGCGGATTCCGGCGCGGGTGATGGCCTCAATGGTTTGCGTGGGATCGGTAAACTCCTCGTGGTTGCCCGTGGAAAAGTAGATGCCGAGCGGCGGCGTAAGCTGCTTGAACGGCGCCACCAGCCGGTCGAGGTTGCCTTTGGTGCCGTCGAAGAGGTCGCCGGGAAGAAAGACCAAATCGGGCTGGAAGGACTGGGCCTTGGCCACGAGACGGCGGCAGAATCGCACGCCGTTGATGGGTCCGAGATGCAGATCGCTGAGCAGCACCGCGCGCCGCCCGCGCCAGGACGCAGGAAGGTCGGGAAGCTCGACCGCGATGCGGCGCATGCGAATGACGCGCGCGTTCAAGAGGCCGTAGAAGCCCATGAGGGCCGCAATCGCGCAAAGGATGCCGGCGAGGAGTGGACGTGCGGAAGCGGCATGGGCCGGAGAAAGCGTTAGCCTCAGCGCCAACCAAACCATCCAGGCCAGCAACGACGCCCAGAAAAAGAAGTTGAGAAAGCCGAGCCAGACGGCGGCCAGCCAGTAAACCAACCGGACGGCAAAATTCGAAAAGCGAAACGAAAGCAGCGACGCAGCCACAAAGCTGAAAGCCAGCACCAGCATGGCCACATGCAGTTCGGCCACGGCAGCGGGAGCGAGGCCGGGCCAAAAGGCGATCCAGGTGGAGAAAACCAACCAGTGAGCGAGAAAGAGAATGACCTGAATGACGCAAATTGCCAGAGCTGGCCAGGCTTTCAAGCAGATCTCCTTCCTTTCATCATTGCATGAGACGCAGCAAGGCCTTGGCGGCTCAGCGCCAGAGGGCGCGTGCAACAATCTTTTCATGAACCGCTCTGCCGGCAACGCGCTGGGAATCTACGTCTCCATCCCTTTTTGCCGGTCGAAGTGTACTTATTGCAACTTCGCGTCGGGCGTGTTTCCGGCCTCGGATCACGCGCGCTATGTGCAGCGCGTGACCGCGGACCTGGCTGGAGCAGGAGCCTGGTCCGAGAAGATGGGAGTGGAACTCCCGCGGCGCGTGGATACGGTTTATCTGGGCGGGGGAACGCCGTCGTTGCTGGCTCCGGAGCTCGTGTCGCAACTCTTCCTGGGCCTGACGGCGGAGTTCGATCTCGATGCGGATGCCGAGATCACCATGGAATGCGCGCCGGGGCAACTGGCGGACGCAACCCTGGAGGCGCTGGTGGCCGCGGGCGTGAATCGCGTGAGCCTGGGCGTGCAGTCGTTCGTCGACAGGGAGGCGCACGCTAGCGGTCGGCTGCACAGCCGTGCCGTGGTCGAGGCGGACCTCAAGCGGCTGCGCGCGGCCGGCATCACCAACCTCAACGTCGATCTGATCGCAGGCCTGGCCGGGCAGACCTTCGCCTCCTGGGAGGAGTCGCTCGCAGCTCTCATCGCGTCCGAGGTCCCTCACGCCAGTGTGTACATGCTGGAGGTGGACGAGGACTCGCGCCTCGGCCGCGAAATGCTGAAGGGCGGAACGCGCTATCGCGCCGGGCTGGTGCCGAATGAAGACACAATCGCGCACATGTACGAGCGTGCCATCGAGCGGCTTGAAGCGGCGGGGCTGCGGCAGTACGAGATCTCGAATTTCAGTCTTCCCGGATACGAATCGCGGCACAATTTGCGGTACTGGCAGCGGCGGCCGTATCTCGGCGTGGGACTGGATGCCTCGTCGATGCTTCTACGCGATCCCACCCTTGCAACGAAATCACATGATCGCGTAATTGCCGAAGAAGTAGCGCCGGTCTCCAGACCGGCTGTCGTGCGGGCGTCCTCGCCCGCACCGGTCGTGTCGCGATCGCCCCTAGGGTGGAGCAGCTGCGATTCCGTGCTGCGCACCACCACCACTTGCGATTTGCAGGCATATCTGGCCGCAACGGGAGCGAGCGAAACCGAATGGCTCACTCCCGCACAGCAGCACGAAGAGGCATGGTTTCTTGGTCTGCGCACCAACGCCGGCGTGGACGTAACTGCGCTGCGTGTGGAGTTCGACGAAGAGCTGGTCGCACCCGCGATGGAAACCGTGAGGCGCCTCGCCGAAGATGGGCTGCTGGTCTTCGACGGCGCGCGTGCGCGGCTCACCGCGCGAGGCCGGCTGCTCTCGAACGACGTATTTCAGGAGTTCCTGCAACCGGAAGTTGCGGAGTCGAGCCGCAGAACGTAGAGCTGATTCGCGAAGGGACAACTACGTGGTAACTTCCGGATTGGCGACCAACCGTCCGGAACCACCGGATTGATTTCGAGCATTGCCTGGGTTAGTCAGTTCCCGGTCTTTCTCCGCTCGCCGTCGACTCATGAACAGAACGCGACGATCCCGCCGATGGTATCTTGCAGGAAGTGGGCCAGCATTCCGGGGCGTAGGCTTTTGCGCCAGCAGGCAAGCAGCCCCAGCAGCCATCCTTGCAGCATGATGGCAAGCATGGCCTTTCCGTAAAATCCGTGGGCGAGACCAAAAGCTATACCCTGCAGGGTAATGGCAATTGCACGGCTGCCGGTCCACGCGGTGAATTGCTGGATGAGATATCCACGGAAGATGAGTTCTTCCGCGAAGGACGCTGACGCAGTGAGCACCAGGAATACCACGAGCTCGTGCACGGCCTTGGGCGGGATATCGGCTACCGCCCTATTGGCGCCAGCCCCAAGGAAGTAATCCAGAACTCCTACCAGCGGGATAACGACAATCATAAATCCGATAGCAAGCCCTAAGTCTCTGAAGAAAGCGCGCGGTGTCTGCCAACGCCCTGAAACCAGGCTGCCCACAGCGAGCCCGCGGCGCCGGAGCGCCAGCCAGACCAGGAAAACTCCAAACCACTCCTGAACGATTACAGTGAAGTAGCCGGAGAGCCGGTGACTTACATCCGGCAGGTTCGCGTTGGGGAGCCCGTGCTGGCAGGCACTCGCGATGGAGGCGATCGCGATAATCGCAAGCACCAGCACGGTGTGCCACCAGGGAGCGATGGCCTGTCCGCGGGTATCATCGGCTATTACTGCGCTGCTCGTTTCCATCGTGTCGCCGTCGCCTTTCGTGAGCCTCCAAGGCTGGTCGCGGTCAGATCATAGCTTGAGGACCATGAGGGAAACTGCTCAGATTTGTACAGTCTCGGCGCAGTCCTCAATTGAACTTGGAGGAACTCTAGATTCCGGGCGGATGACCGGCTAACCGGAAGTAACTGTTTCAGCGCCGGGGGCCCGCTCGCCCGGCATTAGGGCTACCAAGCCAGCAACTCATCGCCCGAAGTCGCGGAGAGAAACGTGACGGGTGAAGGCATGGGTTGAGGCGGGCTGCCGAAACATTGGATCGACTCGGGGCCTGCGGCCTTGGCCCACTCGAGGGCCTTCTCTGCTTCGCGCAACACCACTACGGGCGAGCGGCCGTGGCTGACGGCAATGCCGAAGCACGCGGAGAGGCGGATAGCTTCGCCGGCCACGTGGAAGGGCGTGGAAAACACCTCGACGCGCAAGCGCTCCGCAAGAGTCATGGCGTTGGCCGGGGGGCACGAGGGCAAGGCAACAAGAAACTCATCCATGCCCGGCCGGCCCAGCACGTCGTAGCTACGCAGCAGGGCGGCGGTGCGGCTGGCCACCTGGCAAAGCAGCTCGTCGCAGGCATCCACACCGAGCCGCGAATTCCAGTGGCCGAAGTCGTCGATATCGAAGAGCGCCAGGCACATCTCGCTCTGGCTGCGCTGCACGCGGTCGGTCTCGCGAAACAGCATGGCCAGCAGGGCTTCGCGATTGTAGACGCCGGTCAGGTGGTCGAGTTGCGTGTTGCGCAAGGCAACTTTTCGCAACGTTTCAAGCTCGTGCGCCATGCGCTGGTTGCGTAGCACCAGGTCCAGGCGCAACTGCCAGTAGCTGGACTCGGCAGAGCGCAGCACCAGGTCGTCGACGGCGCCCTCGGCGAGGCGATCGATCCACTCCTGCGTCACCGTGTCGGCGATGAGAACGATGGGCAGGCGCGCGCTTTCGGCCTCGGCGCGGACGGCGGCCAGCAGTTGGCCCATGGGCATGCCGGGCAATTGCGCGTCGAGCAAAACCAGACTGGGAGGGCGCGGACCGGAGATGGAAGCCAGCGCGGCCTGCGCGGAAAGCACGATCTCCACACGCGCCCCGGCAGCCAGGAGCGTATGCTCAATAGCGGCCAACAGGTCCGAGTCCCGCGATGCAAGGAGAAAAGTGGGCTGAGCGTGAGCGGACATCCAGAGGGTCCTCCTGCTGGATGTATCGACACAGATTAGAAAAAATTTAGGAATTGCTGTCGAGATTGTTGGGCCGCTTGAATGACCTTTGAGCGGGTTTGCGCGCGAAAAGGTAAAGTGTCCGCGCGGGGACATCGAGAGTGTCCTATGGTGTGCAGCGGCGCCACGGGTTCTCTTCGACGATTGGCTTAATCCACGAAGTCCACTTGCGGAGCCATCGGGATCACGCCGCGCTCGTGGCCCAGTTCCAGCAGCTTGCGAATGGCCTCGCGGCCGTCGGGGCCGTAGTCCAGGGTCCGCTCGTTCACATACATGCTCACGAAGTGGCTGGCCAGACCAGCGTCCAGGTCGCGCGCGAACTGCATCGCGTATTCCAGGGCCTGTTCGCGGTGGTCGAGGGCGTGATGGATGGAATCGCGCAGCGCCTTGGAGATAATCTTGTGCGCTTCAGCGCCGAGCGAGCGGCGGATGGCGTTGCCGCCCAGCGGCAGCACAAGGCCGGTGGTCTCGCGCCACCAGGCGCCAAGGTCGAGGACTTTATAGAGCCCGCTGGTGGAGTAGGTGAGCTGCCCCTCGTGAATGATGAGTCCGGCGTCGTACTTTCCCGCCTGAATCTCGGGAATGATCCGATCGAATGGAACGGTCTCGGTCTCGAGGGCAGGGTTGAGGATCTTCAGCGCCAGATAAGCCGTGGTCAGCGTTCCGGGAACGGCGATGCGGATGCGGCTGAGGTCGGCGGCTTCCATCTTGCGGCTGGAGATCACCATGGGACCGTAGCCCTCGCCCACGCTGCCGCCGCAACCCATGAGCGTGTAATTCTCCTGCACGTAGGGATAGGCATGAAAGCTGATGGCGCTGACGTCGAAAAAGGCCTCTTCGCGGGCGCGCCGGTTCAGGGTCTCGATATCGCAAAGC
Source organism: Occallatibacter sp. (assembly GCA_050015795.1). GTDB lineage: Bacteria > Acidobacteriota > Terriglobia > Terriglobales > Acidobacteriaceae > Telmatobacter. The sequence continues at coordinate 15,649 of JBEKAS010000047.1, forward strand.
GTATGCGTGAAGCGATAGCCGGGCACGCGAATTTTGTTTGTCGCCAGGCCATAAAACATGAAGGCATCGTCGGAGTCCGGACTGTGCGCGATGGAGATTTCCTTGACAGCGGGACTGGCGGCTCGGCTGGCTTTATCAGGCGTCTGAGTACTCACGGCGGGGAGGATCCTTTCGACAACAAATGCTTCGATAACTCTTTGTTTGGATGCGGCTACGGCTTTCGTGGATTGGCGGTTCCCGATGCATTGTTCATGGCATCGTCTTTCAGGGCATTGCCGGGCTGGCCCGTCAGCGCTTCACTTCCAGGTCCGCCTCCTCGGCCGGTTCAATGGCCGCAGACGATTCGCTGCCCTGCCGGGTGCGCTGTTGCCAGATGTGGCGAGCCACGCCAGCAGCCGCAAACAGCAGCGCCGCGAGCGAGACGAGAAGGACAATTAAAAGCCAGCGCATGGGACAGACTTCCCCAAGGATACCAGAGAGCGCATGCGCGGACGCCGCACATTCTTGCCCTGTGAAGAACCGTTTTGCTTACGCGACCTTTCCCTCCGGCTCGCGCAGGCTTGCATGGAGCCACGCCAGATAAGGATGGCTGCCGGCTTCGACTGCAAGCACCAGAAATTCAGGCGTTTGGTAGCTGTGGAGCTCGTGCAGGCGAGTTTCCAGGGCCGGTAGCCGATCGCACGCGGTTTTCAGCAGCAACAGGCATTCGGACGAGGACTCGACCTGATCCTTCCAGTGGTAGATGGACTCGACGGCGGGCAGCAGGGTGGCGCAGGCGGCCAGCCGCTCCTCCACCAGCGCGCGGCCAAGACGCGCCGCTTCTTCGGGGCTGACGACGGTGGTCATCACAATGCGAGCGGATGAAGTGGATTCGAGCATAAGGCCCCTCCCAAATAAAAACGATGCTCAGAAACACTGTAAGCCCAAATCGGGTCCAGCGACGCAAGTCGTTTTTTCGGGAGGGACGGCCCGGGCAATCCCCTGTTCAGAGAACCGAAACGGGTGGAGCGCAAGGCGCAGGCTGCTCCACCCGATTCAGCTGGCCTGGAAGACAGAACTCAGCGAATCGGTTCCGCAGCCAATTCGCATCACTGCGTTGCACCGCTCGCGGCAGCGACGTCCAGTCTGATCTGATCGACCGGAATTTCCAGCGCGCCCACCTGGTCTCCCACCTTGTCGTGTACGCCAAGACGCAAAAAGAAGTTGCCCTTCGCCGGAATGGCGATTTCCTCTTTCATCGGCAGCCCGGAGACGAGCAGCTCGCGGTACCGGTCGGCGGTCACGTTCAGTTGAGCAGTCTCAATGATCGAATTCACCGCTTCACCCTCGGCGGTGTAGACAATCGCAACGAACTCGAAGGAGCCGTGGCGCATGCCGTCGGGCGTGCGCGTGAATCGCGCCCGGTGCAGGTCGGCATCGTAGGAGATGGCGTAATTGCGGAAGGGTTTGTGCTGCCACTCCGGTTTCAGGAAGTTGTCCGGCGGCATTGCCGCGTTCTTGTTCAGCTTCTCGGTGTTCGAATCCGCCTGGAGCCGGGCGCCGAAGACGATTTCGGTAGGCGGAATAGCGCCCAGTCCCATCGCCGCATCGAAGCCCCCTTTGGACGAGTGGTGAACCGTGGCGCCCAGTTGCGCGCCGTCCGCTGCAGTGCCGGGGTTTTGCGCGCCGGGAGGCGGCTGGCTCGTTTCTGCTTCGCCGCTTTCCTGCCGTTCCGCCTCGGCAGCCTCGCGTTTTTCGATGGCCGCAATTCCGCTTTGCTCGCGCTTATCGAGGCTGTACGCGTAGTAACCCTCCTTGTGCAGCAACTGCACGTCGGGATGGTCCACCGCGATTTTGATTTTCCTGAATTCGCCGTTCCACTTTGTATTGGTAGTCGCGTAAGCCACCGTGTAATAGTTTGAACTGGTGCGAGCCACGTCGCCGATCACGCGCGTGAAATCGTTGGTGTTGTAATAGGCTTTCCCGCCGGTTTGCTCGGCAATCTCGTCCATATTTGCGTGATTGGTGAAGCCGGGAACGCCGCCGCGCATGGCAGGCATCCCGCCACGCGCCGCGCTGAAGCCGGGCCCTACCACGAGACCGTACGTATCCACCGGATACACCGCGATACGGCTCACGGTCAGCACATCAGTGAGCGCCTTCGATTCGTCCTCGCTGTCTGACACCGTCATTCCGTCGCCGAACGGATTGCCGAACCCCGTTCCCAGTCTTGTCATCGGGATCCGGCCGGTAAACCAGATCAGATTCTTGCGTCCCGGATAACCGGCGAGGTAGCTGCCCATCATGCGCATCCCGTCGCGCAGATTCTCCATCAGGGTGCGGCGGTAAACCGCATCGGCCGTGAACGAGCGCGGCGCCGCCGTGGGCCTGGCCAGCGACGGCATATCGCGCTTGCTTTCCGCGGCTGCAAGCAGCGCTTTGGGGTCCGTTGTGAAGCCCTGGATCAGGCGCATCTCGGTATCGAGTTGGAAGATGGCCACGGGCGGGCCCGGTTGCATGTTCTTCAAGAATTTAATGAGCTGTTCGCGCATCACCATCTGCGCCTCGATCGGCGAATCCATGGCATCGAGCAACAGCACAATCGAGGCGTTGCTGTTGCGCACCGGCGTGTAGTTGGAGAAAGTATTCGGCGGCAGCTCAGGCAGCGACGTCAGCTTGCTCAAATCCCCCGCGTCCATGGCATGATGCTCGTCGACCCGCCGGATCACCTGCGACTCGCCTTCCTCCGTCACGCTGAAGTCGGAAGGCTTGAGCCCGGTCACTGGCTGCCCGCTCTTGTCGATCACCAGCACGTCCAGCAGAACTTCGCGCGCGGTGACCCGAAACGTGGGAGTATCAGCAGGCATGGGCGCCGGAGACTGACCGGGCCCAATCCCTACCGCGGCCGGCGGAGCTTGCGCCGTTTGACCGAGGGCAAAGACGGCGATCACGCATGCAACGCAACCAATAATGGCAAAAAAACACAAGAAACGGAGTGCTGTGCGAGAAGACATGCGGAGCCCCCGGGTCGGCAGGAATGTACGCGAGAATTATACGAGCATTTCCGGAAACAGGAATGCCGCAGCTTCGCGCGCTCATTTTCCGTAAATTCGCGCCTGGAGCCATCTGCGCCCTTGCCGATCCGGTCCCGGTGTTGCAGTATGGTCCTTGCGGCCGGCGATGCTGCCGCGCGTGGAGAAAAGCATGAGCTCAGCGATCAAATTTGGTACTTCGGGCTGGCGGGCCATTGTGGCCGACGACTTTACGGTAGCCAATATCCGCCTGGCGATCGGGGGAATCGCCGAGTACGTGAAGACCATGCCCGCTCCGCATCGCGTGCTGATAGGCCGCGATTCGCGTTTCCTCGGCGAAAGCTTTGTGGCGGAAGCGGCGCGTGTGCTGGCCGCCGCAGGCGTCACGCCCATTGTGATTCCCGAGGCCGCGCCCACGCCGGCCATCGCGCACGCCGTTCGCACCCTCAAGACATGCGGCTCCATCAACTTCACTGCCTCGCACAATCCGCCGGAGTACAACGGCATCAAGTACTCCACTCCCGACGGCGCGCCGGCGCTGCCTGAAGCCACCAGGCAGATCGAAGCGGCGGCAGAGAAGATTGCCAGCGGCGGGGGTGGCGGCATTCCCAGCCCCTCCCTTTCCAGCCCCCAGACAGAGAAATTCGAGACCATCGACGTGAAGCCTTCGTTCCTCGAGCGGCTGGCTGAGTTGGTCGATCTGAAGGCCATCGCCAAATCGGGCATCAAGGTGGTCTACGACCCCTTTTGGGGCGCGGGGCGCGGTTATAGCTGCCACATTCTGCGCGGAGCCGGTGTGACGGTCGGGACCGTGCATGACTATCGCGACGTGCTCTTCGGCGGCCACGCGCCGGAGCCTGACGATCATCTGCTCGATAAAGCCCGACAAAAAATGAAGGAGATCGGCGCATCCCTTGTGATCGCCGTCGACGGCGATGCCGACCGTTTCGGCATTGTGGATGGCGACGGAACCTTCATCCAGCCCAATTACGTGATCGCCCTGCTCTTCGACTACCTGGTGGAGACGCGCGGCTGGAAGAACGGCGTGGCCAAGAGCGTTGCCACCACCAATCTCATCAACGCGCTCGCTGAGTACTATAAGGTGCCGCTCTACGAGACGCCCGTGGGCTTCAA
>JBEKAS010000048.1:0-19712 GCA_050015795.1 Occallatibacter sp.
CGCCGTCGCAGCCTCGCCCGTGTGGCTGTGCGCGTAGGCGGTCGCTGCCGCGTAGGCCTCCGGCGTGCGCATGGTCGCCAATTGCTGAGCCATCGGCTCCAGCGCTTTTGAAGCCACAAAAGCCTGCTTGATGCGCGCCGTGTGCGCCACGCGGGACGCGCGGCTCGTTTGGTGCGTAGGCTTGTGCCTCGTGGTGGGCTTCCCGGTCGCCGCGGGCTTGGCAGAGTTGGACTGCGCCGTGCTGGATCCAGAGGTGTTTGCCGCAGGAGTCGCCGTGGATTGCGCCACACCGGACTGCCCAACCATCAGCAATCCAAACAGAAGCACAAACCTACCGGAACCGCGCCGGAGGAGAGGCCACGGGGAAGAGGAACCAGACATAATTCCACTGTATGCCGATTTGCACTCTACCGTCGCAGCCGGGGAACCAGTGGCGTAACGCCCTGGCCCTCGTTTTGGGATTTGGTCCGCAGACCCTGCGTCCATTACACTCATGCTTTACGGGCACCCTTCGTTTGTTCCCGGCCGGCCAGAACGGTTTCCCGAGCCGGTTTCGCTGTGATTTTTAGCATCCGATTCCCATGTCGACCATCCAACCGGTAGCAGAACAAAACGAGCAGCACCCTGACGTCGCCCTGGTAGAGCGGGTTCGCGCCGGGGATCTCTCGGCCTACGACACGCTGGTCCGCAAGTACGAGCGGCAGCTCTTCAGGATTGCGCAGCATATTACGCAGAACCGCGAAGACGCCGAAGACGTGATGCAGGATGCGTTTCTGAAGGCGTATGAGAAACTCGATCAGTTTCAGGGGAACTCGAAATTTTATACATGGCTGGTACGAATCGCGGTAAACGAGAGTCTGATGCGGCTGCGCAAGCGGCGCACCGGCAAACTGGTCTCGATGGACGAGGATCTGCAGACCGAGGAGGGCACTGTACCCCGCGACTTCGCCGACTGGGCGCCGAATCCGGAGCAAAACTACAACCAGTCCGAGTTGGCCGATATTCTGAAGAAAACCATTCAGGGCCTGCCGCAGGGATTCCGCGTGGTCTTCGTGCTGCGCGATGTGGACGGGCTTTCCACCGAGGAAACCGCCGAGGCGCTGGGCCTGAGCGTTCCCGCGGTCAAATCGCGGCTGCTGCGCGCGCGTCTGCAACTGCGCGAACGTTTGAGCCGCTACTTCAAGAGAACAACTCCGGCAGCTTCCGAAGCTCAGGCTTCCGCGAAGGGAAACGGAGTTGAAGCATGACCTGCACTGAGTTTCTAACGATTCTCGACGACGTCATCGACGAGTCCATTGCCGCCGAGACGCGCGCCGAGATCGAAGTCCACCTGAAAAAGTGCGGGCATTGCGAAGTCGTCCTCGACACCACGCGCAAAACCATCGAGATTTATCGCTGCCACGAGATTTACGAGCTGCCCACCGAAGTGAGCGAACGGCTGCATGTCGCGATCATGACGAAGTGCAGCAGGACGAAGTAACAGCTTCTAGTTGCTAGCTTCGAGCTTTCGGCCCTCAGCCATTGACTCTCACCCATCCGCTTTCATCGATCTCACCAAAGAACAATTCCAGAAGCGATGAAACCGTTGCGCTGGTTTCCAGAATTGCTGGCCTGGTACGTCAGGGGTACCGACCGGGGACGTAGAATTGTTACACAGTTGGTAACCCCACCCCCTCCCCCTATATGCCATACCTCCATATTTGGAAACAAAGGAGTTACGGGCCGGCTATATACCAGGGGATACGGGACCGTAAGGCTGCAGGATGATCGGTCCGATCCCGAGCTCTCCCTGGAGTCTGGGACAAGCTTAGAGGATTTGCGGAATTAATCTGCAGAGTTGGCGGAGGAAATAATTGCAGTGGAATGAGGTGGATGGGATTGGTGGGGGACTTGACGGGGAAATAGGGACTAAGGGACTCGGGACTAGGGGCTAAAAAGCCGTGGACCGTGGGCCGTGGGCGGCTCGCAGCTTGTAGCTCTTCTCAAACAAACCACACTCCGCGTCTTTACTTCTGGTAAAATGTAAAGAGAGGAGAGTCTCTTCCATGGAAGCTACGCTCAGCAGTAAAGGACAGGCAACGATCCCCAAGGCGGTTCGCGATCGCCTGCAGATAAGACCGGGGGACCGGTTCAAGTTCTTCTTCCACCCTGATGGCGTGATTATTCTGCCCAAGATTCCGACTGCTCGACTCAAAGGCATGCTTCCCAAACCGGCCAAATCGTTATCCCTCGCAGAGATCGACCGGGCGATTGAAGCAGGCGCAACCGAGAGGTTTCGGCCGAAGAAATGATAGGTCTCGATACGAACATTCTTCTGCGCTACCTGGCGCAAGACGATCGAACGCAGTCGCGGCGCGCAACCGAGATCGTCGAAATGTATTTGACGGAACAGGAACCGGGCTTTGTCAGCCTGGTCAGCATCCTTGAAGTGGTCTGGGTTCTGCGAAGCCTTTTCAAGCGGTCGCGTCAGGAGATCGCGAACGATATCGAGATGCTCTTAGCGGCCGATACGCTCGAAATTCAAAACGAACAAGAGGTCTTCTACGCCGTTGTTTCGCTGCGAAATGGGATTGGGACATTCGAAGACGCTTTGATCGGCTCTCTCGGCGCCTGGAGGGGTTGTTCGGCGACCTTGACGTTCGATGAAGATGCAGCGAAACGGCTACACGGGTTTCGGCTGGCCCAGGACTGAGGGACTAAGGGACTTGAAAGCCGTGGGCGGCTCGTAGCTTGTAGCCGGAAGCTTGTAGCCCGTAGCCGGTGGATGCCGGCTTTCGTGGTTCCCGGAGCACTACGCGGGGGAATAGGTATCGTGTCCCCGTGTTCCACTGATACAAACCCGTTCGGCCTGGATTCGTCGAGCACAATAGACTCCCAAGTCAATTGATGGGCGTCAAGGCTCCGCCGACCACAACTTTCCTCCCAGGATCGCGTCTGACCCAATAGGTAGCTCGCGCCGTGCAATTATGTCCGGCCATTCCCCTGCCAGGAGTATTTGCGATGGAGTCTTTGCACGGCCTGACGGCCATCCTCCTCAGTTGCAGTCTTTGCCTGCCAGTTCCCCTCAGCGCGGCGCAGCAGGCGGCAGATCCAAACCAACCACCAGCGAATGCCAAATCCAGACCGACCTACGCATCGGGCCAGTTGCGCGGCGACGACCGCATTCTGCAGGCGCTGAACCGCTTCACCTTCGGGCCGAAGCCCGGCGATCTGGAAGCCGTGCGGAAGATGGGCCTCGATAACTGGTTCGATCAGCAGTTGCGCCCTGCAAGCATCGATGAGACAGACCTGAACGCGCGGCTCGAGCAGTTCCCTGCCATGCGGTGGAGCATGCAGGACCTGTTCTTCCGGCTGCCGAGCAACCCCATCATCCGCCAGGCCGCACAAGGCAAGGTAGAGATCCCGCAGGGCGGCACATTGCAGGCGGTGTATGAGAACCAGATCTACCGCATCCAGGCGCGAAAGGAAGCGCAGGCGGAAAAACGCACAGTGGCGGCAAACCCGGCGCCGGGCCTGGCGAACGGCGCCGTGAACCAGAGCATGAACGCCGAATCCAACACCGACGCGAACGGCGGTATGACGCCGAACCCACAAGCCACGGCCCAGGAAGGAATGGGCCAGCCGGGAACAGGCCAGGCAGGAACCACGCCAGCCGCGGATATGAATGCCATGACGCCCGCGGCATCGGGCGCGAATTCCAATCAGGCTCCCGCGCCGGCGCCGGTGCCCCCCCCCGCAGATGACGCGCTCATCCAGCGCGTTCTTGCCTTGCCGCCGCAGCAGCGCGTGATGCGCCTGCAGTCGATGCAACCGCCGGATTTCGAAAGCTTCATGAAGTCTCTGCGGCCGGTGCAACGTCAGGCCCTGATGGCGGGCTTGAGCCCGGACCTCAAAGAGGCCGTCGGAGCGCTCGAGAATCCGGAGCAGACCACGGCGCAGGAGCTTTTTGCCCAGCGGCTGACGCGCGACATCTACGCGAATGCGCAGCTCCAGGAGGTGATGACCGATTTCTGGCTCAATCACTTCAACGTGTACCTGCGCAAGAATGAGCAGATGCCGTATTACCTGGTGAGCTACGAGCGGGACGTGATCCGGCCGCGAGCGCTGGGCAAGTTTGAGGATCTGCTGGAAGCCGTGGCGCACAGCCCGGCCATGATGCTCTACCTGGATAACGCCGAAAGCATGGGGCCGGATTCGCCGGCGGCCGAGCGCGCGAAGATGGCTGCAGCGCGGCGGCCCGGCGCCAACAAGAAAGCCGACGCGGGGCTGAATGAGAATTATGCGCGCGAACTGATGGAGCTGCATACCCTGGGCGTGAACGGCGGCTACACGCAAGCCGACGTGACCCAGGTGGCGCGCGTGCTCACCGGCTGGACTGTCGATCGGCCGCAGTTCGGCGGAGACTTCATGTTTGCGCCGATGCGCCACGAGCCGGGCACGAAGAAGGTACTGGGTACGAAGATCAAAGAGAACGGCGAGATGGAGGGTCGCGAGCTGCTGCACATGCTGGCCATGCGTCCGGCCACGGCGCAATTCCTCTCGCGCAAGCTGGCCATCCGCTTCGTGAGCGACAATCCGCCACAGGCGCTGGTGGACCGCATGGCAAAAACCTATCTCTCGAGCGGCGGCGATATTCCCAGCGTGCTGAAGACCCTCTTCCACTCGGCGGAGTTCTGGGCCGCGAGCGACTACCGCGCCAAGGTGAAGACGCCGCTGGAATTTGTGGTGAGCGCGGTGCGCGCCAGCAACGCCAATGTCGAGAACTTTCAGCCGTTGATGAATGCGCTGCGGCAGATGGGGATGCCCCTGTACGGATGCATGCCGCCGACGGGATACAAGTGGGATGCCAGCGACTGGGTGAGCACGGGCGCGCTGGTGGACCGCATGAACTTTGCGCTGTCGCTGGCGGCCAACCGGCTGCAGGGCATCACCGTGGAGTGGGCGCCGGAGCTCGACATGAGCACGCTGGTGAGCGATGCGCCGTCGCAACAGGTGATCCCGACTTCAGAATCAGAGGAGGCGCGGCTGGAGCCGATGCTGGTCCCGGGCGGAGTGAGCGACGCCACACGGACAGCGGCTCTCGAACAGTTCAAGGCGCAAAGTGCGCAAAACCCGTCCGCGCAAAATCCGCCCTTGGCTGCGCCGGCTGCAGCGAGGCGTCCCGCACCCGGAGCCAAGGGTCGGCAAGCAGCTCCCGCCGATGCGTACGAGCGCGAAGATCAACTGCTGGCCGGATTGCTGTTGGGTTCGCCGGAGTTTCAGCGGCGCTAAAGCGCCGAGCAACTGAGGAACTAAGGGACTGAGAGCTGAAAGCTAAGGAGATGCAGATGAACCGTCGATTCTTTCTCCACAAGGGCGCGCTGGCCGTGGCAGGTACGGCGGCCATGCCGAATTTTCTGGTGCGCAGCGTTTTGGCGCAAACGAATGGTGCGCCGGGGCAGCGGCTGGTGGTGATCTTCCAGCGTGGCGCGGCCGACGGGCTCAATGTGGTGGTGCCCTACCAGGAGAAGAACTACTACACAATGCGGCCCAGCATTGCCATTCCGCAAAATCAGGTGCTCGATCTCGACGGATTCTTCGGCCTCCATCCCTCGCTCGCCGCATTCAAGCCGCTCTACGACCAGAAGCAACTGGCGATTGTGCACGCTTGCGGCTCGCCGGACATGAGCCGGTCGCACTTTGACGCCCAGGACTACATGGAGTCGGGCACGCCGGGCGTGAAGAGCACCGACGATGGCTGGCTGAACCGCGCACTGCAAGCGGAAGACCTGCGGCATCGCTGCGCCCAGACCTGCGAGGCGCACACCGCGTTTCGCGCCCTGGCCATGGGCGCCGATGTGCCGCGCACGCTCGCCGGCAAGATTCCTGCGATTGCCATCAGCAACGTGAACACGTTCACGGTGGGCGCTCGCGGTCCCCAGCCCGGACCGGCGGCGAACGCATTCGAGGCGATGTACGCCGGCTCGGGCGACCGCATCTTTCACGCCGCGGGCGATGAGACCTTTGAGGCCGTGAAGATGCTGCGCGCCGCCAATCCCGCACAGTATCAGCCGGCGCCGGGCGCCAACTATCCCAACACCGAGTTCGGCAACAACATGCGGCAGATTGCGCAACTGCTGAAGGCAAACCTGGGCGTAGAAGCCGCGTTCACCGATGTGAGCGGATGGGACACGCATCAGAACCAGGGCAGCGTGAACGGCCAACTCGCCAACCGGCTGAGCGATTTTTCGGCGAGCGTTGCGGCCTTCTGGCGCGACATGGGCGACGACGCGGGCGACATTACGCTGGTGACGATGTCGGAGTTCGGACGCACAGCGCGCGAAAACGGAACCGGCGGCACCGATCACGGCCACGCGAACGCGATGTTCGTGCTGGGCGGGCAGGTGAAGGGCGGCAAAGTGTACGGGCGCTGGCCGGGCCTCGAGAATGAACAGCTGAACGAGGGACGCGACCTGGCGCTGACCACCGACTTCCGTCAGGTGCTGGGCGAAGTCGTAACGCAGACGCTGGGCGCGGAGAATCTTGATCTGGTGTTTCCGGGCGCGCGACTCAATCGCGGCAACTTCTTGCGGATCGTTTAGCCAAATTCCCGCACCGAATGCCGAGAGCGTCGGCTGGCATGCGGCACGGCGCATGATTTACCCTCGAAGTCGGCATGAAAATTCAACGCACGCTTCTCTTCTCTGCCCTGGCCGCGAGTGCGGCCCTGGTTTCCTTTGCGCAACAGTCGTCAAATTCGGAGATTCCCGACGCTCCGCAGGCTACTCCCGAGGCGATGACCGTTCCCAACGGGCCCTTCGTCGTGATGGATACCTCGATGGGCCGCATCACCTGCCAGTTCTACCAGAAGCAGGCGCCGAATGCCGTGGCCAACTTCATTGCGCTGGCAGAGGGCACCAAGGACTGGACCGATCCCACGACCAAGAAAGTGATGCACCACAAGCGCTACTACGATGGCACCATTTTCCATCGCGTGATTCCGGAGTTCATGATTCAGGGCGGCGATCCGACGGGCACGGGGATGGGCGATCCGGGGTACGCGTTCGATGACGAGTTCGATCCCGGCCTCAATTTCGACCGGCCGGGACGGCTGGCGATGGCCAACAGCGGCCCCAACAGCAACGGCGGTCAGTTCTTCATCACCGAACAGCCCTTCGACTCGGGCGATGGGCATTACGTGATTTTCGGACAGTGCGACGACGCCAGCGTGACGGTGGTGAAGGCCATTGCGCGCGTGCCACGCAACTCAGATGACAAGCCGCTTACGCCGGTGGTGCTCCAAAAGGTGACAATTGTGCGCGAGGGCGCGCCAACACCGGCAGCACCGTAGAACAGTGGTCAGTGACCAGTTGCTTTCCGACTGCTTGCCGCATGACTGCAGATAGAGCGGAATCCATCACAGCGACGGAGAACTAGGAATGTCGAGAGCAGCCAAATCGAAGAGCACGAGAGCCGAGGAGATTTATCTGCGTGGACAGAGGCAGCAGGACAGCGGCAATTTGAAGTCAGGCTTCAGATTGTTGCTTGCAGCCGCCAAGCTTGGCGATTCCGGTGCGCAGCACAACCTCGGGTACACATATGACATCGGGATTGGAGTCCGCCCAAACCGCACAGCAGCGATGTTCTGGTACAAGAAAGCGTATCGCAACGGACGCGGGGGCGGATCGCCCGCAAATAATATTGGAACTATCTTCCGGGATGAGCACAACTATCCAGCGGCGGTTCGGTGGTTTCGGCGCGCTGTGCGTTACGGAAATGTCGATGCGAACCTGGAGCTCGCGAGGATCTATCTCAAGAATCCGAGGCAGCAAAACAAAGCGCCGGCGTGCCTCAAAGAAATACTGAAAACAACTCCTCCCATTGGCGTTGGCGAGGATGATCAGCGCGAGGCGCGGAAACTTTTGAAACAGTTTGAAAAGGGAGTTGTAGTAAAGGCCCGTCAGTAGTCAGAATTGAGAAAATTCAGGAGAAGCTATGGCACTTGCAGCAGGAACCTACGCCGTCTTTACCACCACGGAAGGCAAGATTACCGTGCGACTATTTGAATCTGAAGCGCCCGTCACCGTGAAGAACTTTATCGAGCTGGCCGAGGGCGCCAAAGAGTGGACGCACCCGGTGACACGCGCCAAGTCGAAGGACAAGCTCTATGACGGCACTATCTTCCATCGCGTGATTCCGGATTTCATGATCCAGGGCGGCGATCCGGCGGGCAGCGGCATGGGCGGACCGGGCTACCGCTTTCAGGATGAGACCAAGGGCTCGCGGCACAGCTTTGACAAGCCCGGCAAGCTGGCCATGGCCAATGCCGGACCCGGTACCAACGGCAGCCAGTTCTTCCTCACCGTCGCGGCCACGCCGTGGCTCACCGGAAATCACACCATCTTTGGCGAAGTGGTGGAGGGCCAGGATGTGGTGGTCGGCATCTCGAAGGTGGCGCGCAACGCGCAGGACAAGCCGCATAAGCCCGTGGTGCTGGAGTCGGTAACGATCGAGCGCGTGGCGTAGAATCGCGCAGGAAACGGGACTGCCTATCATGGAAAAGCCCGCGCCATCGCCGCAGAAAGCGGGGCTCAGCGACTATCTGGCCGCTGAACGCACCTTTCTTGCGTGGATCCGCACCGGGCTGGCCCTGATGGGTTTTGGTTTTGTTGTGGCGCGTTTCGGACTGTTTCTTGAGCAGGTGCAGGCGCTTCACGTGGTGGCCCCGCAGAAGGGCTATGGTCTATCGCTGTGGTTTGGCACGGCGCTGATTGCGGCGGGTATCATCCTGAACGTCTTTGCCGGCTTTCATCACTTGAACCTCATAAAAACGCTCGATCGCGGCGAGATCCCGCGCAGCCATCCCGCGGCGCAAGCCTTGGCATTGGCTTTGTTTCTGGCGGTGGTGGGGCTGGCGATGGCGGTGTATCTGGTGTCGATCCGTGTGTAGAATTTCTGGCTTAACCGGAGAGATTTGGAGGCAGGCATGACAGCGACTGCAAACGGGATCATCGATGTGGAGAGTCATCATTCCGTGGATGAGACGGTCGAGCGGCTGCGCGGGATTTTGGCGGCCAAGGCGGTAACGCTTTTCGCATTGGTGGATCACAGTGGAGAGGCAGCGAAGGCGGGCTTGACCATGCGGCCCACCAAGCTGCTGATTTTCGGCAGTCCGAAGGCGGGCACTCCCGTGATGCTGGCCGCGCCGAGCATCGCCATCGACCTCCCGCTGAAGATCCTCGTATGGGAGGACGCGGACGGGAAGGTCTGGGTGTCGTACAACGCGCCGGACTATCTGCGCGAACGGCACAACGCTCCGGCAGAATTAATGCAGAACCTTGCGGTTGTCGAGGCGCTGGCGGCGAAGGCCGCCGAGTAGCTGGATGCGCGCAATTTTGCCATCGTAGCAAGATAACGGCGCAGTGCCCGCTTGCACCATGGCCAATTAAAGTAGAAAAGCACGCCCAACTGCCGCATCAGTTGAACCAAACAGCGCATAAGGACACGGTTTTGAGCTCAAGCGAAGAACCACGCCGCGCCGCCCCGCCGAATCTGCCGGCGGAGAGCGGTATGTCGCATGCGTGGCGCGCGTTGCGGCACCGCAACTTCCGTCTGTTTTTCGGTGGGCAGACGATTTCGCTCATCGGAACGTGGATGACGCGCATCGCCACAGCGTGGCTGGTGTACCGGCTCACGCATTCGGCGCTGCTGCTGGGCACCGTGAGCTTTGCGGGGCAGATTCCTACGTTTCTCGTTGCGCCGTTTGCGGGTGTGTGGATCGACCGATGGGACCGCCGGCAAGTGCTGGTGTGGACGCAGACGCTCGCGATGGTGCAATCGTTCGCGCTGGCCGGACTCACGTTTTCCGGACTCATCACCATCCGTTGGATTCTGTTTTTGAGTGTGATGCAGGGCATCATCAATGCCTTCGACATGCCGGGACGGCAGTCCTTCATGGTGCAGATGGTGGAGGACCGCGCCGACCTGGGCAACGCCATTGCCATCAACTCGTCGATGGTGAACGTGGCGCGGCTGATCGGACCATCCCTGGCAGGAATGCTGATCGCAGTGACAAGCGAGGCGTGGTGCTTCCTCATCGACGGCATCAGCTACATCGCAGTGATCGCATCGCTGTTGATGATGCACGTGCATGTACCCGCGATCATGCGCAAGGCGACATCGACCTTCCACGAGATGAAGGAGGGCTGGAGCTACGTTTCCGGGTTCCTGCCCATCCGCACCATCCTGATGCTTTTTGCCGTGGTGAGCCTGATGGGCATGCCTTTTGTGGTGCTGATGCCGGTGTTTGCGGCCACCGTTCTGCACGGCGGGCCGCATACGCTTGGATTTCTGATGGGCGCGATGGGTGTGGGCGCGCTCATTTCCGCGCTTTCGCTGGCCGCGCGCAGGAACGTGCGCGGGCTGATTCGCATGATTCCGGTTGCGGCGGCGGTCTTCGGGCTGGGGCTGATTGGGTTTGGGTTGTCGAGCACGTTCTGGCTTTCGATGGCGATGGTGCTGGTGGCGGGCGCGGGCATGATGCAGGGGATGGCGGCCAGCAACACCATCATCCAGACGCTGGTTGATGAAGACAAGCGCGGCCGCGTGATGAGCTACTACACCATGGCGTTTATGGGCATGGCGCCCTTCGGCAGCCTGCTGGCAGGAACCATGGCGCATGCCATTCCATCGACGCCGGTGTGGATTTTTACCGGAATGGTGCTGACTGGCGCGCAATGGACGGTGATGATCAACGGCTTGGTGGTGGTGATAGGCGCGGCGTGGTTTGCAACCCGCCTGCCGGCGCTACGCGTGGTGGTGCGGCCGATTTACAAGGAGATGGGCATCATTCCTGCGGCGCAGGAGATGGCGCCGGAACAATGAGAAGCAGCTTCTAGCTCTTAGCTGCTAGCCGCTTGTATGCTATCCCACCCTTGGCGCAAGGTGCGCGCCAAGGATGGGGCAACGGGCTTCGAGCCGAACTGCTTACTGTGTGACGCCGCAGAGATGCACGTGGATGCCGAGTTCTGCGAGCATGGCGGCCTTGGTGGTCAGGGCTTTGCCGGCAGCCTCTGCTGACGGCGCGTAGGCCACGTTGACGTGATTGGCGCGGTGACGAGCCATCATCTGATTCTGGCTGACGCCGTGCAGGATGGTATGCACGATGGGCCACTGCACCGTGGTTTCGCGCCAGCGGCGTTCGGTTTCGGCTGCGGGCAGACTGACGACCGTGCCCTGGCCGATATCGCAATGCAGTGCGCTGCCCTCGACAAAGACGCGGCTCCAGACGATTTCACCGGGTTTGCCGACGCCTTTGAGCGTGCCGCCGCCCAGCGGAAAATACATGGCCGGTTGGCGTTCGCTGGTTGCACCTGCATAGCCGCCGGCAAAGTGACTCGCCGGCGCGGCGCCAGAGATTTGCAGCAGCCATACGAAATCGTCGATGCCGTCGCCCTTGTAGTGCTCGCCCCAGCGCACATCGTGCAGCGTGGTGGAGGGATCGAGGCCGAGCGCCTTCCAACAGCGGTTGGTGATCATCTCGTCGACACCGGCGCACTCGTCCACTTCGTTAAAGTGCGGAAGCGGACCGCCGGCATACAACTCCTCCTTCGTCCCTTCGGCCGTCCCTTCGGCATAGACCGGCGGACGATCGGAGTTGTTCAACATGCCTTCGGCCAGGTCTGAGGCGGGCGCCATGTCTTTCAGTCCCTGCTGATACTGGATGCCCACGGCATCGCAGCCGAACTCGTGCGCGATGCGGACTGCGGCGATGTACATCCTGCACTGGCCGAGCACTTGATCGAGCGTGAGTTCGGTAGCCTCATCCTTGCCAAAGTCGAACTTGACTTCTTTGGCGACCAGCCACTGGTAAACGGCATTCGCCTCGGCGTCGCTGACAGTGCGCATCTTGGCCACCAACGCCGACTGGCTCAGCCGCTCCTTGAAGACTCCTGCAGGATTGAGCAGCTCGTCGTCGATGATGGCGTTGTACATGCCCATGCAGCCCTCATCGAAGATGCCCATGATGGCCTTGCGATGTTGCAACTCGACGGCCAACTCTGCGCCGAGCTTTGCGCTCTCGGCGGGTAATTTGCCCGTGTCGAGCGCGCGCACGTGCGAGAGATCGTGCGTGATCTTACCGGTCCGGAGCCACTCGTCGAGCGCATCTCGAAAGTAGGCGTCGGTAAAATCCTTGCTCCAGATGGACGAGAATGGCATGCCGGCCTTGATGAGCGAGCCATTCAGATTGAGGAGTCCCACCAGCCCCGGCCACTGGCCCGACCAGTTGGCGGCGGTGAGAATCGGACCGCGGTGGCTGCGCAGGCCGGGCAGAACATGGTGGCTGTACTGCCAGGCCGCCGTGGCAAACACCAGCTTCGCGTCGGGATGAATCTTCATGAAGACGTCCATGCCCTGCCGCTGCGAAGAGATGAAGCCGTGCTTGACCTTGTCGTCGTAGGCGTGGGCGCGGACCAGCTTGTAGCCCTTTTGCGCGAAGGCCGCGGTGAGCTTTTCTTCCATGTCGCGCTGGGCGGGCCAGCACACTTGATTGGCCGACTGGCGCAGGTCGCCGCTGGTGACCAGCAGCACCTCATTTGCGTCTGGTTTCGCTATTTCCTGAGTATTTTGCCCCATTTTTCCCATTCTCCGTAAACGATTTCGGAAACCAAGAAAAACTATACACCCGAGGGCTCCGATTGGGCTTGTGAGCCCGTGCCTTTAGCATGAAATTGGTTCCGGAATCCGGGACGAGGAGCCAGGAAAACAGGACGCATGGCCAGCAAGAAAAATGGTTTGGAGATTGGGTCGCGCGGGCCCGGACGGGGCGGCAATAAGGCGGGTGCGGGCCGACGCGCGCAAGCCCAGCCGCGCGAGGCGTCAGGACCGGCCGTGGTCTCAGGACGCTGGCTGCTGGGCGCCGTCGCCCTCACCATCGGCGCGGCCGTTTTTTGCGCGTGGTGCGCGCTCTGCCTGCTCTTCTGGCAAGGCAGCTGGCAACTGCTTTACCATCCGGCGCCTGTGGTTGCGCGTACTCCGTCGACTGCGGGCCTGGCCTTCGATGCCGTGGGATTCGCTGCCACCGACACGGGCACGCCACGGCTCGCAGGCTGGTGGGTCGCTGCCGCGCCGGATGCAAAATTCGCCCGGCTCACGGTTCTCTTCCTGCACGGCCAGGACGGCAATTTGGGAGACACCGTGGACGCACTCGCCCGGCTGCACGCCGCGGGCGTGAACGTGCTGGCCTTCGACTACCGGGGCCACGGGCAGAGCCAGTTTGTGCGGCCCAGCGAAGCCCACTGGCGCCAGGATGCCGAGTGGGCGATCGAATACCTGACTGGAACCCGGCATGTCGCTCCTGGGGCCATTGTGCTCGACGGCACGGGCCTGGGCGCGAACCTGGCTCTCGAAGAGGCCGCCGCGCATCCAGAGCTGGCGGGAGTAATTGTGGAGCGGCCGCTCCCGGACCCGATGAGCGCGATTTTCAGCGATGCGCGGGCGCGGATGGTTCCCGCGCATCTACTGGTGCGCGACCGCTACGATCTGAATGCGGCTGCGGCAAACGTGCGTGTGCCGGTGCTTTGGTTCGCGTGGGATGCACGGTCGGCGGCCGGCGTCTTGCCGCATGAGCCGGAAGCCTATTGGAAGATCGGCGACCGCAAGATGCTGGTGTGGCTGAGCCCTCAAAAGAATATTGACATGCAGATCGTGGATGCGCTGGCGCGATGGCTGGATGAACTGCCGCCACGCTGACTTGCTAACTCGCTGGCTTGCTCAAAACGCGCCAGTCTTGCCGCCACACAATTGGACCGCTTGAGTCGTGGCTTTGCCAACGCGGCCGGCTTGCTTCGCGTCGGTAAAAGAAAACGCTGCTCCATCTTCGTCGGAGATTTGCACCATGACCATGAACAGAGGCGGCTCGAATTTCTCGTAGTAGCCCCTGTCTCCGTCGGGAGTCGGCCCCTCCTCCTTCGCCACCTTCTTCAAATACTCGTCGTGTGACATGGTCGCGACGACCTCGACATCGTGCAACTTGAGGGAAATGTCTTCATCGTTCACCACGTCGCCGTGCATCATTCTCCACCAGTGGTAATGGATGGTGCAGGTGGCGGGATCGGCAACCACATTGCTCAGCTGTTCGCTGTATGGAGAATCGCCTTTTTCTTCGGCATTGTAGATGTGCACCACAAAGTTGAGTTTGCCCACCGCATTCAGTTCCTTCTGGATAGCCGCCATGGCCGCCGTCAGTGGCTGAGCGTTCCCTGTGGGCTTTGGCGGAGCGCTTTGCTGCCCCCAAGCTGTGGATGCAATTAAAGATGCCAGAATGAAGGAAATCCGATGTTGCGCTTGCATGGTCTTGCCCTTTCTGTCTTCCCGGTTTCCTGCCCGCTCCGCAATTGCCCGCGCCGCCACAACGCGGCCGCGGAGACATTGCTCCGGACAAATTATCCTACTCCCGAATCGGATTTCCCGCTGTGGCCGCCGCAGTGAGCAGGTCGCGGGCTAGAAATCGATTGCGCGTTTCCCGCTCTGCACGGCCGCTTTGTAGATCTCAGGCGCATCGCTTAGGCCGGCCAGATCTTCAACGCGAATCCATGCAGCGGCCTTGTGTTCGTCGCTGAGCGCGATGGAGGCGTTCGCATCGGCGGGACTCTTCAGATGGCAGCCATAGGCCGATATCAAAACATCAGCGGCGCTGGGAGTGTGCGGCGGGAGGACGGTGAGCACGCCTTTGTGGATGCACGAATCGACCCCAACCACGAGCCCTGTTTCTTCGAGGATCTCCCGGGAAAGGCATGCTTCCTGCGTCTCACCGGCTTCGGGCCGCCCGCCCGGCAGTTCCCACTCATTCCTGTCGTTGCGCAGAAGAAGTACTTCCGCTGATCCGTTGATCTTGCGGAACAAGACTCCCTTGACAGATATGGGCAGTGAACCTTGATCCCCGATAAGCATCTCCTCCAGATTTGAGGCGACGGCGTTACCGCACCATGTCGCGATGCAGCGCCTTCACCTGGTAGCCGGCTTTCTTCAGCCGCTTGGCCATCTCCTCGGCCATCATGACGCTGCGATGCTGGCCGCCGGTGCAACCGAAGGCCACCGTCAGGTAGCTCTTTCCCTCGTTCACGTAGTGAGGCAGCAGGTACAGCATCAGCTTCGTCACGCGATCCAGGAACTCCCCGGTCTGCGGGAAACCGCGCACGTAGGCGGCAACCTTGGGATCGAGGCCGGTCTTCTTGCGGAACTCCGGCACGAAGTGGGGATTGGGCAGGAAACGCACATCGAAGACCATGTCCGCGTCAAGTGGCACGCCGTTCTTGAAACCGAAGCTGAGGCAGGAGACGAAAAGACGCTTGGATTTCTCCTCGTACCCGAAACGCGCGAGGATGTCAGCGCGCAGCTCGTGCACATTGAAGTTGGAGGTGTCGATGAGCGTGTCGGCGACGTTGCGGATTGGGTCAAGCAACTGGCGCTCTTCAACAATGGAGCGCCACACCGTTTCGCTGCGGCCGAGCGGGTGCGGGCGGCGCGTCTCAGAGTAGCGGCGCACGAGTACGGCGTCCTGGGCGTCGAGAAACACCACGCGCGTGTGCAGCAGCTTCTTGATGTCTTTCAGGATTTCGGGCAGGCGGTCGAGAGTTGCGCCCTCGCGCACATCCACCACAATGGCGGCGCGTTCCACGTCGGGCGATGCGCTGATGAGGCCGGCAAAATGGGGCAGAAGCTCGAGGGGAAGATTGTCGACGCAGTGGAATCCCAGGTCTTCAAAGGCCTTGAGCGCTGAAGCCTTGCCCGCGCCGGAGATTCCGGTAACGATCACCAGTTCGTTGACCGGCTGGGCGGCTTGCTTCCGCTGGCGAGCGGCACCTCGCGATTTCCCCGGGTTGCGCGCGGGCTTTCGGGGCGTCATGGGTTCATGCTACACCGGGAGGGCGGCAGCCGGAACGTGACGACGTGGATTCAGGCCCGGGAGGCAGCGGCTCGCGAACCGGTTTGCGCCAGTTCGAGCGCATGCACCGGGTCGAGGGCGAGCGACATGAGCGGCCCCTGACCCAACGTGCAGCCCATGCGGACCAGCGCTGCAACCTGCTCACGGGTCTCGATTCCCTGGGCAACTACGGGCAGGCTCAAGGTGTTGACGAGGCGGATGAACGACTCCAGCACGGCCTGCTGACGGCCACCCGAAACCGCTGCCGACGTGAGCCTGGACGCGAGCTTCACCATGGAAATAGGAAGCTGCAGCAGATGATTCAACGGCGCAAGGCTGCTGCCGAAGTCGTCGATGGCCACGCTAACCTGGCAGTCGGTAAGGCGCTGCAGGACGGCAACCGCGGCATCGGGAGTCTCGTTGAGAGCGCTCTCGGGAACCTCAAACACGAGGCGCGACGGATCGGCGCCGCTGGCCGCGAGGGCTCTCATCACCTGGGCAGTCAAATCGGCATTGAAAAGCTGCCGGCGCGTCAAGTTGATCGACAGGAACAGATCCTTCTGCGGCAGTTGATCGCTCCAGGAACGCAACTGCGCACACACGGTGTCAAACGTTTCCTGGGCCAGCGCGATGGAAAGGCCCGTGTCCTCGGCCAGTGCGAGCAGGCCGTCAACATCCTCGATGGTTCCATCCGCGCGGCGCAGGCAGAGCAGAGATTCGAACCCTTCGAGCTTGCCGTTGGTGAGCCGGTAGATGGGCTGGTAGAGGAAGGTGAACTGCCGCTTGTCGAGGGCCGTCCGCAACTCGCGCTCGCGCTCCTGCTGGCTGGTAACGCAGACCTCGAGGTGCTTGTCGAAGATTTCGTAGCGCCCGCGGCCCGCTTGTTTGGCGCGGTACATGGCAAAGTCGGCGTCGCGCAGCAGCAAATCGGATGAGGTGTGCTCGGGACCGGCCATGGCTGCGCCGATGCTGGCGCCGGCGTAGACGGGGTGCCCGAAGATGTCGAAGGGCCGCTCCAGCTCATGCAGGATGCGTCCGGCGACCACTTCAAGATCGTAGGCGGTCACAATATTTTCAACCAGCACGGCAAACTCGTCTCCGCCGAGACGCGCGGCCGAGTCCTGAGGGCGCAGCGAGGAACGCAGGCGTCCGGCGATCGCCATCAGCAGAACATCGCCCGCGGCGTGGCCCAGGCTGTCGTTGACGGCCTTGAAGTTGTCGAGATCCAAATAGAGCACGCCGCAGCCATTGTCGGGATGGCGCAGGCGGCGGGTCAGCGTGAGGTTCAGGCGATCGAGAAAGAGCGCCCGGTTGGACAATCCCGTGAGCACATCGTGCATGGCGTCGTGCTGCAACTTGGCTTCAGTCTGCTTCAGATCGCCGATGTCGCGAAACGTGAAGACATACCCCACCTTGGCGCCGTCCACCAGCAGGGGCGCTATCTGCATGCTCACATCCACCAGTTCGCCGGCCTTGTTGGTGCGCACGGTTTCCGCGGTAGCGCTTCCCCGATCGTCGACCACGCGTAGCAACGTGGCATTTTCGTTCAGGCGCGTTTCCGGGACAATCAACTCGCGCAGGCTGCCGCCGCCGGCCTCTTCCGCGGTGTATCCAAACATGCGGGTGAACGCCGGATTGGTGTAGAGAACGTGATTCTGATGCTCGATGGCGACAGCTTCGGGAAGGCTGGAGAGCACGTCTTCCATCAACCGCGATTTGGGAGCTCGCTCCCTTTCGCTGGGATGCGCCACGATGACGGCTTCGCGCAGTTGCGCATTGGAGATGCTGTAGGTGCCTTCCACAGGCACAAGGCGGCCGTTGGGGGCCGGGAGGGTAGCGTGGAAGGGGCTGCCGCGCCGCGTGCCGGTCAGGAGGGTTTGCGGCTCGGCCGTGCCGGGAAAAAGTCCCCACAGCACGTCTTCGACGGGACGGGCAATCCACTCGCCCTCAGCCAGGCCCAGCATCTGCCGCGCTTCGGCATTGGCAAAGACAATCTTGCCCGCGCGTTCAAGAAAAATCAGGACTGGCAGACTGTCGAGAACCTCGTGCTGCGCGTCGGGATTTGTATTTCCGCACAAATTCAGTTCCATGGCCTCCCCGGGAACCGCGGGCGTCGGCGCCGGCGTGGGTTTCCGTACCCTCCTGGGTCCGGCCTTTGGTACAGCGGTTGCCATTGATTCGATCGTATGCGCCGTGGGTTCGCGCAACCATCCCCAAAATCGGTCACCGGATGCAACCAAAGTCCGGCCTGGCGCAGGGGCCGGACAAACCTGTGCACTGCACACACTTGCAATCTCGCCGGGGGCCCTGCGGGCCGCACAATTCGAGGCCGCGACGCGCGCAAAAAATCCGCGCGTGCGGCCTGTCAACGAGCCGGGCAGCGGCGCTTCTCTCCCGCTTTCAGGGGATCTCCACCAGCTCCATTTGGCCGTCGCGGCGGCGATGCAGCACAAACGTCTCTCCGATCGCGGTGCGGAAGATCAGCAGGTCGCGGTCGCGAAACTCGGCGTCCTTCACAGCCTCTTCAATCGTCATCGGCCGCAGCGCAATGGCCTCGCCGTTTTTGAGGATGTGCGGCTCGACCACCGTGTTGCGCGCAGGAAACGAGTGCACCGCAATGGATGCTCGCGCTTTTGCTCGGGCCGGTCTGTCCTCTCCGGCATCGTCCGCGGGTTCTACGCGCGCCTTGGGCCGCGCCACGGGAGGGGCTGTCATCACTTTCTCCCCTTTGGGCAGGCGCTTGCTCACAATGCGCCGGTCGCGGTGCCGATGGACCTGATGCTCGGCGTGTTCGATGGCCTCGCGTAGCGCCGCATCGGGCGAGTCGCCCTTGCCGGTGGCGGCAAACTTCTGCGCGCGCGACATGATGGCTAATTCGACAATGTGGACATGCCTTTGCGCGCTGAATGTGACGCTGGCTCGCGCGCTCCGTCCCAAAATGCGCCCGATGCGTTCCATCCCCTCCTCGGCCTGCGTGTGCACAGCCTTGGAGATTTTGCCCTTCCTTGCGGTGAATGCCACGTGCACGGTCGCCTCCGCTTGGTTATCGTCAACTCCGCGCCGAAGTCCGGCGGCGGTGGAGCACAGTATATGCCGAAACAGCTCCTAGCTTCTAGCCTCTAGCTTCTAGCTGGGTCTTTCCGATGAATAGCTGGGAGTTTCTCGCGTGCGATTTCAGAATTGGGAAACTTTCTTACGCCGCTTCGGGGCTGCGGATTTCGGAGAACGGCTTCTCAACTCTAGGCTCGCGCCTGGGGCTACCATCTTTCGCCCGCTAAAGCGGCCCAAGCACGAAACAAGCTAGCAGCTAGAAGCTAGAAGCTGTTCTTCAGATCTCCCAGCGCAGCAGCACCGTGCCCACGGTAAAGCCTGCGCCCACAGCGGCCAGCAGCACCAGGTCGCCCTTTTTCAGCTTGCCTTCTTCGATGGCCGTCTCCATGGCGAGCGGGATAGTTCCGGAGGAGGTGTTGCCGTATTTTTCAATATTGATAATCACGCGATCCGCGCTCATGCCCAGCCGATCGGCCGTGGCCGTGATGATGCGCTTGTTGGCCTGATGGGGAATGAAGCAGCCCAGATCCGCGCCGGTGACGCCATTGCGCGCCAGCAGCGCTCCCGTAAGTTCGGCCATTTTGCGCACCGCGAACTTGTAGACTGCGGGGCCGTCCTGGTGAATAAAATGCATTTTCTTGTCGACCGTCTCGTGGGTCGATGGGTTCAGGCTGCCGCCGCCCGGCATGTACAGGCTCACGCCGCCCGATCCGTCGATCTCGTTGACGGAATCGATGAAGCCGATCTCACCCTCTGC
>JBEKAS010000049.1:0-19615 GCA_050015795.1 Occallatibacter sp.
AGAAAGCGGAAGGATGCGAACCCGAATACAGAAGAAGCGAATCCGGTGAGGATGTTGACGATCGACCAGAATATAACGGCCAGCGCTAGCCCAAGGCGTGTGCCTACGGCGTCAAGAAAGATGCCGCCGAGAAGCCATGTGACGGCATAGGAGAACTGAAACGCCCCAAGGATTCTGCCCAGGTCAGTGTGCGTGAGATGATATTGCGCCGATATCATTGGCGCTAAGACGGAAAAGGTCTGACGGCTGATGTAATTGGTAACGGTCGAAAAAAAGAGCGTCCAAACGATCCACCAGCGCACTCGTCCTGGGCTGCGAGGCTTGGTCGACCTTCCGTTTTGGCTCGGGAGATTCATGGGATTCATTTCTTCTCGCTTAATCGAAACGAGTCCCGCACTACCGTTAACTGGTCCGAGCAACGGGCTGATCCACAATTTCTTCCGTCTGCGGATTCCAATAGAGTCTCTTGCCGCTCCAGTACGATTGCGCGGCCATGATGGTAACAATGGAGTGCGAGAATCCGTGATCCACTGTTGCGTTTGGCGGGTTTCGCGACTGCATGGCTTTGAGCCAATTCACAATATGCACTTCGCTATCGTCATCGGGGCCGAGCGAGTCCGGCGGCCCGGCGTCTGGAACTCTGACGATTTCCTCCCGGTCGATTGCCGGACTTATCAGCGGAACACTCTTCGTCTCGACGGATCCTGACCATTCATCCCTGCCGCCTTCCTTACTGACAGTGAAGAGCGAAGCGCCTTCGCCGCCATAGTTTGCGATGGTGCCATCGCGACCCTGGATCCTTGAGAAGCTGCGAAAACTATTCCCGAATACGCTTTTGTAGGTATAGAGAAAGCCTTTGGGATAAGTGACGGCGGCAACGCAAGTATCAGGATTTTCGCGCCCGTCTTTCCAGGCATAAATCCCGCCGTTGGCCACAACACTCTCGGGATGCGCTTCGTCAGTCCAGAGATGGACCAGATCGCAACCATGGCTCATCCATTGATCGAAGATTCCCGAGGAATAATCCTTATATAGGCGGAACTCGAGATATACATGGGGATCGAAAGGACGGCGAGGCTTGCCTAATAGCCAGCGATCCCAGTCTGTATCTTCCTCGCGTAGCTTCGACTTTCGTTCGAAGAGCCACTTACTCCATTCCAGGTTGCGATCCTGTTCCATCGCGGGTGAGTTGCCGGTATCCATATCTACAAACCGCCAACGCTCCTCATTCACATTCCATTCCTGCTCGATATGAACGATGGCGCCAATGCGTCCGGACCGAACGATGTCGCGAACTGCTAACTGATAGGTCTCGCTGCGGTGCTGCGATCCCATCTGGACAACCTGCCTTGAAGCCTTTACCGCATCGCGAGCCTCTTTGGCTTCAGAAAGAACATTGGCAAACGGCTTCTCTACGTAACAATCCTTGCCCGACCTAACTACATCCACACAAAGCTTTGCATGCTGGAAGTCACCCGTGGCGATCATGACGCCATCAATATCCTTACGGGCAAGCATATCCTCTGAGTATTTATAAGATTGCGGATCCAGATTGAAGACTTGCTTGACCTGAGCCGCGCGACGCTCCCGCGCCAAACTCCAAATGTCGCAAACGGCCACGGTTTCAACCGGGAGTTTCCGTGAGGCCAGCTGGACCATATGCACATGACCATGGCTACGCGCTCCGCATCCCAGTTGAGCCAGGCGGATGCGATCGTTCGCGCCCAATACCCGCGCATAGGAACGGGCGTCCATTCCCGCGGCGAGCATGGTTCCCGCTGCCTGCTTCATGAAAATCCTGCGATCGTTCCCTGAAATCGACTCATCAGTCATGGTTTGCGCCTTTCCTTCCTTGCATAACGCCCTCAGTGAGTGACCGAATCCCGGCGCAGATGATTCGCCGGTGCAAAGTCAAAATAGATCGTTGCACCTCGATCAAGAGAGCGTCAAGAAGACGGGGCGTCAATGTGGCGAACCGCGTGCGCGGCACTCTAACACGCCGTAATCGGACAATCCTGGCTCTCTTGTGTATACTTTGTGCCGCAATGGATTTGCCATCATTCCTTGCACAGAAGAGGAAGGTTGAGCGATCCGATGGAGAGATAAGATGATTAATCGACGCGACTTTCTTGACACGCTTGCCACAGGGGCGGCAGGTTTGGCTATCGGTTCCACCGCAAAGAGCTACGGGCAGATTCTCGGTGCGAACGATCGCCTGAACTTTGCGATCATGGGCCTGCGCTGGCGCGGCTATGCCCATCTTTCAGCACTTATGGGGAATAAGGATGCCGCCCGTGTTTCGCATGTGTGCGATGTGGACAGCACGATTCTGGCCAAGTTTGCGGGCATCGCTGAACACGAGCTAGGATATTCTCCCACCAGCGACAAGGACTTTCGCTCCGTTCTTCAGCAAAAGGACGTAGACGCCGTCACGATCGCCACTCCGGATCACTGGCACACTCCGCTTGCAATCGCTGCCCTCGAGGCGGGCAAGCATGTTTATGTTGAGAAGCCATGCAGCCATAATCCTGCTGAAGGGGCGATGCTGGTGCAAGCTCAACAGAAGTACCAAAAGCACGTGCAGCAGGGCACACAGCAGCGATCGTGCCTGCGCACAATGGAAGCCATCGATAAGATAGACAACGGACTCATCGGCAGGGCCTATTTCGCCAAAGGCTGGTACAGCAACACAAGAAAGTCGATCGGCATCGGCAAGGAAGCGCCCGTGCCGGCACAGCTTGATTGGGATCTGTGGCAGGGACCTGCGCCACGCAAGACATACCTGGATAATATTCATCCCTACAACTGGCACTGGTTTAAACACTGGGGTACGGGCGAAGCACTGAACAATGGTACGCATAGCATCGATTTGTGCCGCTGGGCGCTGCAGGTGGATTATCCGAAGAGCGTTACGGCG
This sequence comes from Occallatibacter sp., assembly GCA_050015795.1. Taxonomy (GTDB): domain Bacteria; phylum Acidobacteriota; class Terriglobia; order Terriglobales; family Acidobacteriaceae; genus Telmatobacter. The sequence continues at coordinate 2,918 of JBEKAS010000049.1, forward strand.
TCGGGCGGAAGATACCAGTTCAAGGATGACTGGCAGTTTTACGACACACTGGTAACCAGCTTCGATTACGGCGATAAGATGATTTCCTGGGAGGGCAAATCGTGCAACGGGATGAAGTACTACGACCACACTTCGGGGCTGGCCGTCATGGGGACCGAGGGCTCGGTATTTATTTATGGAGATGGCGGGAGCGGCTACGATGTCTACGATCTCAATGGGACCAGGACGGGCGTGTTCAAGGACGACGACACGACGCCGTTCTATGACAAGTTCGACGGAGACGTCCCAACGGTTGCCCACTTCGCCAACTTTATCGCGGCAATCCGCAAGGGAGAGAAGCTCCACGCTCCTATCTCACAAGGAAACATCGTCGTCACAACGCTTCAACTCTCCAATATCGCATGGGAGCTGAACCGGGAGTTGCAGATTGACCCGCACAACGGGAAGATTCAAAATGACGCTCAAGCGATGAAAATGTGGGCACGAGAATACGAATCCGGCTGGGCTCCGCATCTCTGAGAGTGGCAGGTGTTGCAGGCGTCCTTCGAGCGGATGCGCGGTTTGTTTATCGAGGAAGATGCAGTGAAAAGACTCTTCGCTACATGCCTGCTTTTCCTGAGCGGAGCGCTCCATGCCAACGCCGGCGATCGCGGCGCGTTCAGGAGCGCTTATGCGGCTCAGGACGTTGAGTTGGACACGGATCCCCGGTCAGCATTCTGGCAGGGGGCGCCTTCGGTGTATGCGGAAGTTGACAGTTGGGGCCACGTTATTCCCGAGTACCGAACGCAAGTAAGTTCCCGATGGACGAAGAATAATCTCTATCTTCTGTTTCAATGCCCCTACGAGGAGCTATATCTAAAGCCCGCGCCAAATACGGCGGAGGAGACATATGAGCTATGGAAGTGGGATGTCGCAGAGTTGTTCATTGGTTCCGATTTTCACAATATTCGCAGATACAAGGAGTTCGAAGTGTCGCCACAGCGTGAGTGGACCGATCTCGATATTAATCTCGATCTCCCGGATCACACGGTGGGGTGGACGTGGAACTCCGGATTTCAGGTTGCTGCACGGATCGATGCGACGGCAAAGATATGGTATGGCGCCATGCGAATTCCGTTTGCAGCTTTGGATACGCGCCCTCCGGCCCCGGGCAGGACCTTTCGCGCGAACCTGTTCCGCAGCCAAGGGCCGCCCGATCATCGGAAAGCGATCGCCTGGAAGGCTCCCATGAGCAATACTTTTCATGAACCGGAGAGGTTCGGGGTGCTGACGCTGGCGGGGGATAAGTAGTGGTGGAAGTATTAGCGGTGTTGTGGTAGCTGTTAGCGGAGGTTCTGGTGAGCGACTGGACCGGGGTGCGGCTGGCTTGCGTTCTTGGGATGGCGGGCCTGTGCGCAACGCCGGTTACGGGACAGGATGCGCCTCCGGCCGAGGCATTTCGCGTGCTTCCTGCCGCACAAGCGGAAGGCCCGCAGATTACGCCGTATCTGCTCTATCAAACCGCGCTGGCATGGGATGAGGATGAACTGCGCCGGGAGCGCTGGTCGCGGGTCAAGAACGAGAGCGATCTTCTACAGTTGCGCGCGGAGCTGAGGCGTTCGCTGCTCGTGATGATCGGAGGACTTCCCACTGAGAAGACAAACCTGCACGCCCAGATTACGGGCAGAGTTTCCAGTACCGGGTTTCATATCGAAAAGTTGATCTATCAAAGCCTTCCGGGGCTCTACGTAACTGCACTTGTGTATGTACCTGAGAACGGCGACAAGTTACATCCAGTCATTCTGGTTCCCGCGGGACACTCGGCGGACGGGAAAAATCACTACCAAGCCCTTTGCGAGAGGCTGGCCCTGCGCGGGTACCTTGCTATCAGCTGGGACCCGGTGGGGCAAGGGGAAAGAAGCCAGTTTTGGGATGCAAAGGCAAAGAGGAGCCGTTACAACCTGATCTGTGGCGAGCATGCCGTGATGGGAAACCTGGCCTATCTGGCCGGCGCCAATCTGGCCCGCTGGGAAGTGTGGGATGGCGTGCGCGCCGTGGATTATCTGCTCACTCGCGCAGACGTAGACAGCTCAAGGATCAATATCACGGGCACGAGCGGCGGCGGCTTCCAGGCAGCGCTGATCGGCGCACTCGATGAGAGGATCAAGGTCATCATTCCGTCCTGTTACATTACGGCGCTTCCCATGCGCGTGGAAAACAGAATCTTTGCCGATTCAGACAGCGACCCGGAACAGGATCTTTTCGGACTCATCGCGAAGGGAGTGGATCACGCGGGCATGTTACTGGCGATGTATCCGCGCGCGGTGATGGTGGCGACCGCCGCTCTCGATTTCTTTCCGGTACAGGGTGCTCATAAGTCCTACGCAGAAGTCAGTAGCTTCTACAAACGTTTCGGACACGGCGACCGAATCGATTTCGCCGAGAGTTATAACGGGCATGAGTATTCGTTGAAAAACCAGGAAGCGGCGTTGAGCTTTCTCGATCGTTTCAATCGGATGCCGGTTCGCCACGGCCTCCCGCCGGTAACTTCGTTCAGTGACGCCGACCTGCGCGTGACAAAGAGCGGGCAGGTGTCGGTCGATTATCCGGAGGGGCGTACGCTTCTTCAGTTCATAGCCGCGTATGCTACGGACGCTTCGCATCGCAATCAGACAACATTGGCCGAGCTCGACCGGAGCGAACACGATCCAGATATAGCTGCCTGGAAGGTTAGCCGCTATGGAGGCTTCTCTTCGCCTAAGGAAGTGCGATGGGAAGCTGTGGGGAGCACGACGATTGGAACGGTGCATATCGACCGTTATGTGCTTCATCACAGCCGGTATCTTGAGATACCACTTCTCCACTTTTACAATGACAGCGGCCACCCCAAGGGAGCGGTTCTTTGGTTCAGTCTTCATGGAAAAGCGTCTCGAGGGGATTGGCCGCAGATAACGAAGCTCTTGATCGACGGTTACGAAGTGTACTCATTCGATTTTCGCGGGATGGGAGAAACCAGCATGAAGTTTCGTGTCGATTCTTCCAGCGCCTCATCCCCGAACAGCTTTGACGAAGCGTATGTCAATCCGCTCAACAGCGTAATGGCCGATTATGTCTATAATTCCGTGCTTACCGGACGGCCCTATTTTTTGCAGATGATGGACGATCTGAAGATCGTTGAACTCTTTATTCGTAGCCTGAATTCACGGTTCCCACGGGAGCCGCTGACACTGGCCGCAACCGGTGAGGCATACAGCCTGGCGGTTCGATTCCAGGAAGTCGATCCGGAGGTCTCAATTCTAAAACAAGAATCGGCGCAGGTTCTAAATTGGTCTGCGTTGGTGGCGAAGGGCCAGGAGCAGTGGCCTATCGCGTTCCTGATGCCATCCGGGGCTCTCATCACAACAAAGTAAAGAAGGGTGCGTGGATGCAGGCAGCCAAGTCAGCTTGGAGAGGTTTTCCTGATGGCGGCATGAGCGTGTGCCGTGTTGATTTATTTGCGAGGCGCGGGCCGCGAATTTGAAAGAGCGTGTAACTCGAGAGAGAAGGTGAGTACCATGGTAAATCGCCGTGAGTTTGTGAAGACAGTTGGACTAGCAGCCGTGGCAGGGGCGGGTATGGATGCAGTGGGGGCGCAAGCCGCCGTCACACAATCGGATGCGAGCGCAGGCAAATCCAAATGGGCAAGGCTGCTGCCCGGATGCTGTGCCTACTCGTACAATGAGGCCCTCCGAAACGGCTCGATGACGATGGAGGATTTTATTCTCAAAGCAGTGGAGTTGCGACTGGCCGGCGTCGACATGACGGCGTACTATCTAAAGTCGACCGATCTGGAGTATCTACACAGCCTGCGTCATTTGGCCTACAAGCACGCCGTGGCTTTCTCGGGATGCGCATGCGGCGTGAGCATGGTGCAGGTTGACGCTCAAAAGCGCGCGGATAGCGTGAAGGACATTGAGAAGTGGGTCGATGTGACAGACGAACTTGGAGCGTCCCATCTGAGAATCTTTGCGGGTGTGCTGCCGGAAGGCGCGAAGATCAAAGATGCTGTCGATTGGGTGGTTGAAGCGATGAAGGCCGCATGCGACTATTCCGGCCAGAAGGGCATTACGCTTGGGGTTGAGGACCACGAAGGCGTTACGCAGAACGCGGACCTTTGTGTCGAGATCATGCAACGGGTTAATTCGCCGTATGCCGGAATCAACCTCGATATTACAAACTTCATCCCCACGCCAACTCAAGACGCCTACGCGCAGATTGCCGCGTGCATTCCTTACGCCACCAATATTCATATTCGCGACCATTTTTACGATCACAGTCCGGTGGATATGGGCCGCGTATGGCAGATCTTTGCGCAAGCCGGGCACCAGGGATTTGTGTCAGCGGAGTATGAACCCAACTACCCTGGCAGCCTGCCACCCTCGACCGGGCTGCCGAAACTGGTTGGCGATATTCAGGCGCTGTGCAAGAAATACTCCAGTTATTGAGCGATGCGGACTGCGGCGTGTATCTTACGCAACTGTTTACGTCACTTGCCAATGAGCGCGCTATAAACCAGCGTGCGCAACTGCGCTACCGCATCCACTGCGGCAGGGGCGCTCAAATGCTGCGTCATGGCAATCACCACGATGTCCTCTTTCGGATCGATCCAGAAACTGGTGGTCGCCGCGCCGCCCCAGAACAGCCCGCCATCGCTGCCCAGTGTTGCGGCTGCCGCCTGGTTTTCGATCACGGCGAATCCCAGGCCAAAACCACTTCCCTTTTCAAAATCCGGAATTCCCGCCGGCTCCAGGTGGTCCTGCCCCATAAAGTGAACCGTCCGCGGGCTGAGGATGCGCACGCCATTCAGCTCGCCGCCGTTCAGAATCATCTGCGCAAAGCGCCAGTAATCCTCTGCCGTGGCGACGAGTCCGTAGCTGCCGCCCTTGCGCTTGTGATTCGCGGTATAGCTGTTCACTGACCATGGCTGGAAAAGCGCCAGATCGCCCTCGGGATGCCCATGAACCTCGTCGAGCGGCGTCAGCTTGCCGTTCTTCATCCAGTAGACCGTCGCCAGCCGATCCGCCTTGTCCGGTCCGAGCCAGAAGCCCGCGTCTTTCATGTCCAGAGGGTCGAAGATGTGCTTCTGCAGGTATTCGTCGAAAGGCACTCCCGAGATCACTTCCACGAGCCGCGCCTGGACGTCCGGCCCCACGCTGTAAGCGAACTTCGTTCCCGGCTGGTAGCGCAGCGGGATCTTCGCCAACCTCTTCATCATCTCGTCCAGCGTCAGGTCCACACTGAACAGATCAGCCTTCGTATACTGCTCATCGAATTTGTCGCTCGTCAAGCCGTGCGTGAAACCCGCCGTATGCCGCATGATGTCGTGAATGGTGGGCGGGCGTTCGGGCGCAACTGTCTCGTCGAGCGGCCCGTCGGGAGTACGCAACACCCGCAGATTGGCGAACTCCGGCAGGTACTTCGAGATGGGGTCGTTGATCTGGAAGCGCCCCTCCTCATAGAGCGTCATCAGCGCTGTCGATGCGATCGCCTTGGTCATCGAATACTGACGAAAAATCGTGTCCTTCTCCATCCTGGTGTGCTTCTCCACGTCGGCGTAGCCGAGCGCACTGAAGTGAACGATCTTGCCATGGCGCGAAACCAGCGTGACGATGCCCGCCATGTCACCGTGATCGATCTTTTCGGAGTAGAACTTGTCGATGTACGCGAGGCGCTCGGGCGAAAAGCCCTCGTCCTCGGGCCGCGCGGTAGGCAGGCCCTGCGCGATTACGTTCACGGCCGCCAGCGCCAAAGCAACAACCACGAAACTTGTCCGCCTGATTCTTGTCATCCTCAATCCTCCGTTGTGTTCCTGATCGACCGCCCGTTCCGGCGGACCTCCGGGCGCTGACGCGTCCGTGAGCGCACTTCCGCCTGGGAAGGAGTCTGCATCACGCTACAGCTGTTCTCCAATTGGTGTAAATAAACCGGAATTTCGATTTTGCTTGCCCGGCCACCGGAGAATATATCCCCGAGAGCCTGGCTCCACCTTTTTCGCATTGCTTCCTACGGCGCACCCTCATGGGCAGCAACTGGGCTGCTCAGTTTGCTTTGTCGACGTCCATTGCTTTCTGCTGTTCCTGGAGAATGTGCCACACGGTTCCGGAGAAGATCATGTCCTGCACGTTCTGGGGAACGCGGCAAGTGTCCAGCATCTCGTGATAGCGCTTCTGGCCTGCGTCGAATTCCCCCAGTTCGCCCTGGAAGATATCGGAGCCGAAGACGAGCTTTTCAAAGGCGTCGGGGCCTGGGGGCGGGGAGTGCGGGCTCACCACTCCGCTCCACCAGAAAATCGAACGGAAGAATTCATAGTTGCCGGACATCTTGATGAGGCTCGATCCGGAAAGGTCAAAGTAGAGATTCGGGCTCCAGCGCGCAATTTCAGCCGCTTCCGCATAATCCGGGTTGCCGAGGTGCGCCCCGATGATGATCATCCTGGGCCAATGGCGCGCAATCAAGTCAAGGCGCGTTGCGCGCATCCGCTCGAAGCTCACATTCTCCGGCTGGTCGGGGTGCTGGCGGAGGACAATACCCGTATGAAAGAGGAGAATCATGTGGTACTTCGCGGCTCGGTCGTAGATTGGCCAATACGAAGGATCGTCGTAGTTTTTCTCGGAGGAAGTAATCTCGCCCAGACCGCGGAAGCCAGCCTGATGAAATTGGTCGATCTCCTCAAGGACATTGGGATCGTCGAGCTTGATGTCGCCGAAGCCGATGAAACAGTCAGGGTGATCGTGGATGAACTTCGAGGCTTCAGGGAAACCCTTCTGTGTGACCAGGAGGAAGCCCATGCCGTCGGCGGCCCGCAGCTTGATAAACATCTGCTGCAGAACACCGGGCTCACCGTCGAAGTGTTCGTGCACGTCAATCAATTTGGGAGGGGCCGTCTGGGCAGTGGCGATCACTGCTGACCCCGCCAGCAAAATTCCTGCCGTCCATTTACTCATCCAATGCATATATTCCCTTTCTTCAAGCTTTTTTTGCGGCGCCGATCCGCCGCCGCATCGCGCTGGAATCACTTATTGAGAGACGAGCACACCATCGAGTTCGGCCGCGGATTCCAAGTCGAGATAGACGGTGGCGTCCGGGTGGGTGCGCAGTATGGTAGCGGGGCAGTCATTGGACAAAGGTTCTGACAGAACGCGCCGCATAATGGCCGCCTTGCGAGGGCCAGGAACGGAGACAATCAGCCTGGGCACCCGGAGGAGGGCAGGGATGGTGAGCGTGATGGCAGCGTCGGCGACCTCTTCCACGGATGGAAACCAGCCTTCAGCTGCCTGCTGGCGGCGGCAGGCATCGTCCAGATAGACGATTTTGGCGTCGCGCGGATCGGAGAAGTCGGCCACGCCGGGGTCATTGAAGGCCAGATGGCCGTTTTCGCCAATACCCAGCAGGCAAAGCTGCGGATCGGCGGCGCGAAGTTGTGCGGAATACTCGTCCGCCGTCTTTTCGGGGTCTGGCGCACTTCCATCGATTTCATAGAACTTATTCATCGAGACTTTCCGCGTGAGCCTCTCGCGCAGGTACCGGCGGAAGGATGCAGGGTGATCGGCCGAAATTCCGATGTACTCATCCATATGGAATCCGCAGATTTTATCCCAGGGAAGGCCTTCGATGCTGGTAAGAGCTTCGAGCGTCTGCATCTGCGAAACTCCCGTGGCAAAGATGACGCCGAGGGAAGCGCGGGTTTCGGCCAGTTTCCGGAGGGCTTCCGCGGCCGATCGGGCGGCGGCGGTACCGGCAGCCTTGCTGTCAGAATGAATCTCCACATTCATGCTTCCTATTTGAAAGCTCTTCACTTTTTCTCAATGCCTCCTCATTCTGTTTTCCGAACCTAGTCCAACTCGAGGTCAAAACTCCCCGGTCCCCTGACGGTGGAGCCATTGCGGCCATGGGCGACTACGCCGTCGGGCAAGCGAATTACTCCCGTGTTGCCGTGCGATTCGACTTCAATGGCGCCGGTGGGAGAGGGTACAGCTCCGCGAAACCACTCGAGCCCGCAGCGTTGGGGATTGACGCTGCACACGCTGTAGCCGGGCTCGATCGGCTCAATGCCAAGAATGCCACGTGAGATCGCCATCACCGGCGCGGCGCCGGCCCACGCGTGACACAAGCTGTTTCCATACTTGAGGCCGTACATTGCGAGTTGCTGATTCGCATCCCTGGCCGGCTCGATGTCTTCGAAGAACCGCCAATATCCCCTCTGAATCATGGGAAGCCACGCTGATTTCAGCCGTTTCACCGCCTGATCGGCCCGTCCCGCGCGGGCGTAGGCCGTCAGTTCCACCACCTGGCTCAAACTGTAGTGCGCCGGGCGCCTGGTCTCGTCATTGAGGAAGTGAAACAGCGAAGCATACTCTTCCGGTTGGGCAATGCCGAACGCAACCGCGAAGGCCTGGGCGAAGGAGGTGAACCTCTCGTCCGGCTTTCCGTTGCGGTCGAGCCCATTTGCGAATAAACCAACGTTGGGCCGCCAGAAAGCTTTGCGCACAGCCGCGGTCAGCTTTCTTCGAGCGCTGCGGCATCGGTCCTGCAACGCCGCGTCGTTCCACGCCGCGGCAAGCCGTGCCGCGGCTGTGAACATTCCCGCCAGCAACATCTGCCCGTATGCCGGTGTCCCATGCTGATCTGGCCCGCTCTGCTGGGTTGCCGACCAGTCCGGAAAGTACCCATACGGCTCCACTCTGGCCGCATCCACAAATCCGCGTTCATTTTGCAAACGCTCGTAGAATCGCACGATGTCCTCGATACGATCCCGGAACATTCGCGAAAAACCCGCATCGCCGCGCACAAGATACTCGCGCTCGAATCCGATCACGTCGTACATCGGCGCATCGATGATCCCCACATCGCGTATGGCCGGGTGCTCGGGGAGGGTTTCGCCGATGAGTGTCTGCCTGGACAAGTCCGCGTCGAAGAATACCCTTTCGTACGCTTCCAGTGATAACGGGCCATCATGCCACAGAAGTGCATCGCGCCGGATTCCGTCGAGATAGAAGTCGTGCATGTTCGAACGCAAGGTCGACACGGCGACCTTCCAAATCAGGTTGAGCTCCGGATCACTCGATTCAAAATGTCCTCTCTCGATTGCCGGCCAGAGACTCGCGTCGAAGCTCACATTGCGAAGTTCGGCCTGCCCCGACGTGGAAATTCGCGCAAAGCGGAGCGCCCGCTGCGAAAGTTGAATGCGACGGCTCTCATCCGTCAGGGATATCGGTGCAATCGGAAATTGCTCGAACTGCCGTTCATCCGGATCTCGAACCTCAGCGATTGACTCTCCCACCTGAACAGTCATTTGCCCGTTGCCACGAACCACAAAGCAAAGCGATCCAAGTTCTGTCTCATGAAAATCGAGCAGTACATCCCGGCCGCTCGCGATGGTGTACACCGCCTGCGCCGGCCCGGCCGGGTCGACGGCACGATCTACTGGAAGACGCACTGTAACTTCTCGCGGAGCATCCGGCAGCACATCGGGATTGCTGCCGCCTCCAGTCTCGACAGGCATCCAATGCTCGCCGTCGAGACTCGCTTGCCATGCGGCATTGGTGGAGAAGTCCCCACCTTCCAAAAGAAGGCACGGAAGGCTCTCGGCGAAATCGATCTGCACCGCGATATCAGATTCGCCACTGCGAAGAACATCGCTGCGCAAAGTTACATCCCTGGTGCGTCCACCGATGATGGTGCGGACACGACTGATCGGAGCCGCCCATCGCAGATGTGTATCCTGCGAGGCCACACCGGATTTGCGAAACCAAGCTTCGGGCTGAGGTTGGCGGAAGTTTCCCGGGTAACCAACGCTTGTGCAGCGCTCCATTGCGAGCTGGATCCGGCGCGCGTGCCGGTAAGCGGCCAGCTGCCCCGGATACCAAATCCATTGCGCGTTCCACGTCGTCGTCAAGCCTTGAGCGAGCGAACCTGAAACCGGGCTCACCGCCAGGGTCGCCGTGCTCAAACGCAGGAATTCCCGCCGATCGACTTTCATCACGAACTCACTTTACCCCCAGCATCCGCCGGATCATTAAGACTCACTTCGGCTGGACCGGGAAATAGACGGCCATTGCATGCTATGACAGTGAGGCGGAGAGGCATTTTGCGTCCAGTTGGAGCTTAGGTGAGGGGCCCCTCCCGGCGGACTCAGAATACCACTCAAAAGAATCTTTTCTATGTTTTTATTTTGTTTTATCTACCTTTTGATGTGGGATGTTCACAGGGGATCTTCCGTTCAAGGAGCGGTGCTTGAGGATTTGTTTAAGCAATTTATTTGCAAACAGATACTGTTTGATCGAAGATCATTTTCCGGTGGGAATTGAGGGCGGAGAATTGATTGTTTGCAGGGTTCTCGGCCCGGATTTTCGTAGAAAGCAACAGTTTCCACTTCCCAACGACTTTCGTTTCGTGTAAAAAGAAACGAACGAATCAATAACCCACCGTTAGGGGATCGTTCGAAATGGTTTGGCAGTTTGAAGCCGCGACGGAGTTCCGCAGTGCAGGTCCACTTCCGGCCCTCCTTTCCGAAAATGCTCTCGAAGTACCTGGAGAATCACTTGAGCTCTCCTGATGTTCCCGAGCTGCAACGCTCGTTAAAGCTCTGGCACCTGATACTGTACGGCATCATCATTATTCAGCCCACCGCGCCCATGGGCATCTATGGGGTGGTCAGTAATATCGGGCATGGGCATGTGGCCACCGCAGTGCTGATTGCCATGTTCGCCATGATGCTGACCGCAGTGAGCTATGGACGCATGGCGCGCGTCTATCCGCGCGCCGGTTCGGCGTTCAGCTACGTATCGGAAGAGTTGCATCCGAAGGTGGGATACGTGGTGGGATGGGCGATGTTGATGGACTATATATTGAACCCCATCATCTGCATCATCTGGTGCAGCCAGGCGGCGCGCAACGTATTCCCGGATGTGCCCTACCTCTTCTGGGTCGTCGTGTTTGCCCTGGTTTCGACCTTTTTGAATACCCGCGGCATTCAGACTTCCGGTCGAGTGAATGCGATTCTCGCCGTGGTGATGAGCCTGGTGGTGGTGCTGTTCCTCGGAGAAGGCGTGCACTACATCATGACCATCGTGCACCCGTCCAGCGCCGATTTGATTCTCCCTTTCTACGATCCCGTAACCTTCAAAACCAGTGCGCTGTTTCATGGCACATCGGTGGCCGTGCTCACCTACATCGGCTTTGACGGCATTTCGACCATGGCAGAGGAGGTTGAGAATCCACGCCGGAATATTCCCATTGCCACTGTCCTGACATGCTTCATCATCGGGGTGCTGTCTGTTGCAGAGGTTTATGTGGCGCAGATGGTTTGGCCGGGCCGTCAGCCGTTTGCACCGGAGATGGTGGACACCGCATTCGTCCACGTTGCGGCGCGAGTGGGGGGAAACTTCTTGTTCCAGTTGCTGAACGGAACTCTTCTGGTGGCCAATTTAGGATCGGGGATCGCAGCGCAGTTCGGCGCCGCGCGTCTGATGTACGGTATGGGCAGAAACCACTCGCTTCCCCCGCGAATTTTCGGAGCTGTCGATCGAAAGTATTGTGTTCCGCGTAACAACGTGCTCATTGTCGGCGCCATCGCATTGGCCGGAGCTCTCTCGATGAGCTACCAGCAGGGCGCCGAACTGCTCAACTTTGGCGCATTTATTGCCTTCATCGGAGTGAACCTGGCGGCTTTGGTGCACTATACGTTCCGCTCCAAAGAGCGCGTAATGTTTCCGTTCCTGATTCCGGCCCTGGGAGCGATCGTGTGCACCTTCATCTGGTGGAACTTAAGCGTGAACGCGAAGCTGCTGGGAGTGGCGTGGATGTGTGTTGGCGTGGTGATGGCGTGGGTGATGCAAAGACGTGGACGGAGTCCATCCGCAATCGCCGGTTAGGAATCGACTATTTCGCCGATCACATGAGGAGTGCACGATGAAATGCAAATTACCGATCTTCGGGCTGGCTCTGGCTTTTGTCTTGTTCCAAGCCTGCGCGGCGGGCGGGACACAAGCCGCTGCCACAGGCGCTCAGCCAACCATGATTCGCGGCGGGGACCTCTCCGTCGCGGTTTTCGACGATGGTTCGTACGCACTGCGCTCGGCTGCTATCTCCGGCGACGTACTCCACGCAACGGTCGAGGTAGATACGACGGCTGGGGCGCTGACTCCCATGCTCTATCCAAGGCACCGCATATCGGTCTCAACATTCAACGATGCACTGGGCACGGGCCAGTTGCTGACCGTGACGCACAGCGGACTCGAAGGCGCGGCCGACCTGGTGTGCGAGTTTCGCGTGTATGCGGACCGGCCCTGGGGAGACATCCGTGTGAAGGTGACGAACTCGACCGCGCAGTCCATGGTGATTCATTCCATACGTGTGATCAAGAGCAGCGGCGGGACAGTGCTGCAGCTGAACGGACCGGACACGGAAGATCGGGTTCTCTCCGACGGTCTCAGCGAGGATCCGTCGCAGATCGCAGACCTAGGGGAGGCAAGTGGAGGCATCCATCGATCATTCAGCAGCCAGTTGATTTACAACCGGAAGAGCGGACAGAGCCTCTTCCTGGGTGCGCTCTCAGCCGATACGCTGGTGACGGTTTTTCACCTGCGCAGCACGAGCCGGCCCGACGCGCGTGTGTTGTCCTACGACGTGGAAGATACGGGGACCACTGAAGCACTGCACGATCAGAGCCAACCCTACGGCGAAGAGAACGAGGTTCCGCTGCGACTGGAAGTGGCGCCCGGCGAGAGCGCCAGTTCGGAGCGGTTGATGTTCGCGTTCGGCCCCGATTATCACGCACAACTTGAGAACTACGGAAACGCGATCCGCATTCTCGACCATGCGCGAACCTCGAGCCCCACGCTGATCGGGTGGTGGAGTTGGACTGCGTACTACTACGGCGTGACCGAGGGAACGATGCAGACCAACGCCGATTGGCTGGCGCAGAACCTGCTGACCACGGGATACCGGTACTTCCAGATCGATGAGGGGTACCAGTTTGCGCGCGGAGAGTACGCGACCGCGGATGGGACTGCGTTTCCCGACGGCATGGCTGCGATGGGCCATCACGTGGAAAACGATGGTCTGACATTTGGATTGTGGGCGGCGCCCTTTGAGGTATCGGACCGTTCATGGGTTTACCAGCATCATCGCGACTGGCTGGTCCACAACCTGCGCAGCGAACCCATCCACATCGGCAAAGTTTACGGAAAGGGCGAAGAACTGTATGCGCTGGACACGACGAATCCCGGCGCGCAGGAGTATCTCCGGCAAACCTATCGCACGCTCGTGAACGACTGGGGAGCGCGCTTTCTCAAGCTCGACTTCATGGACGCGGCGTCTGTGGAGGGAGTGTTCTCGAGACCGAATACGACGGCATTTCAGGCCCTGCGGATCGGACTCGAAGTGATTCGCGAGACGGTCGGCGACAACGTAGTGCTCGATAAGGACGGCAGCCCGATGCTGACGCCTGTGGGGATTGTGGACACAGGCCGCATTTCGCAGGACACGGGCCACACATTCGGGTCCACGCGCGACGCCGCTCCGGGAATCGCAGGGCGCTATTACATGAACCGCAACTTCTACGAGTCCGATCCGGACGCGTTTACCGTGTCCGAGCAGATCACTCCCGATCGCGGTTGGCATGGGAACAAGGTTCCGCTGACGCAGGACGAGGCAGAGGCGTCGATCGCTCTTTCGGCTGTTTCGGGAGGGATGTTTGAAATCGGAGACGATCTGCCGGCCCTGGGCGCATCGCCGCAGCGGCTGGCGCTGGTGCGGAACTCCGACCTGCTCGACATGGCTCGCCTGGGCCGTTCATCCGTACCCCTTGATCTGATGACCTATCGGGAGGAAGACAAGCAGCCGAGCGTTTTCCTGCTCAAAGAAGACAACCGGCAATGGATTCTCACGATCTTCAACTGGACGGAGGAACCGCGCAGCCACAGCATCGCGTTCGAGGATTTGGGTATCAAGCCGGGCAGGTCATTCACCGCCAGCGATGTTCTGCGCGGCGGGATGCTACCCATCAGAGATGGCCGGATGGCGATCGACCAACCGGCACATTCCGTCCGTATGATCAAGCTGATCAACAACTCCGTGACCGCTCGCGCACCGGACTTTGAGATGCGGGTTCTGCCGAGTGCACAGGCAGGAGAGACGGTAGAGTTCCGGGCCTTCAGCACTGGGGAGACACCGGTGCTGGGATACCAGTGGAACTTCGGCGACGGGGTAGCTGGAGACGGCGCGGAAGTTACGCACACCTATACACAGCCCGGCAGTTATGCGGTGATCGTTGAAGCCATAGGGCTGGACAAACGATCATCAACAAAGACGATGACGATCGCGATCACCGGGCACGTGCCAACGATTTATGATCCGGCCCGGAAAGAGCGCTATGGCGGGGAAAAGTAGAGAGTGACATCACAGCTCAAACTGATGATAAGAAAGTGCGTTTATGAGTTCATGCGGCAATTCGCCCGCTCGGTCCGAAGACAAGCGAGAAGCATGCTTTCGGGGTACCTTGCGAGCGGCTAAAGTCTGTTGCGGACTGCCCACGAAGGCCGACATTGTGATATGAAGAACAAATAGGAAGAAGGACGAAAGCATGAAAGCCGATAGGAAAGGCCGAAACCACATGCTCATTGATGAGCGCCGCCAGCATGTGCTCGCCAAGATTCAGAGTGAAGGCCGGGCCCTGGTCTCAGAGCTATCAGAGGCGCTCGGTATCTCACGCATCACCATCCGCAAGGATCTGGACTACCTGGAGTCAAAGGGACTGGTGCAGCGCACCCACGGAGGAGCGCTTTCGCCGCAGAGCCAGGCACTGTTTGATCCATCACTGCAGGAGAAAGAGCACAAGCAACTGAAGGAGAAGCAGCGCATTGGCGAGGCTGCCACGGCACTTGTGAAGGAAGGGATGTGCGTGCTGCTGGACTCCGGCACGACGACCACCGCCGTGGCCCGCAAGTTGCGGCAATTTTCGCATCTCACGGTGATTACGAATGCGGTCAATATCGCCGCCGAACTGGCCGGAACGAACTTCGAGATCATTCTCACCGGCGGAACTCTTCGCAAGAACTCCTTTTCCCTTGTGGGCCCACTGGCCGAGGATGCGCTGAACGAAGTACACGCGGACATCCTGTTTCTCGGTGTGGATGGATTCGATATTGAGCTTGGGTTGACAACCCCGAATCTGATGGAGGCGCGTGTCAACCGGGCGATGATGAACACGGCAACGCGCGTGGTGGCAGTTTGCGATTCCACCAAATTCGGGCGGCGCAGTTTGGCGCTCATCGCTCCGCTCAAAGCCATCCACACAGTCATCACAGATGACCGGCTCAGCAATGCGGATGCGGAGACACTGACGTCATTAGGAATCGAAGTAATCCGCGCATAGTGGTGCGACGGCGGCCGCGCCAATCGGGACTGCGGTCGTGCGGATAGCGATATCGAGCTGCCGGCGGCCGGCGTCTGAGCCTTAAGGTGCGCAGGCCTGCGCATAAGGCAGCAGAACTTGCCTGATGCTATGCACGATGAGCGCAGGGGCGTCCGCCTTCAGGGTTCCCGCACGAACCGCGCGATATTGATCGGGCAAGAAAGCGCTCAACATGGTTTCGGGAATCGCAACCCTGGACAGATTCGAGAGGAGAATCTCAACCGCCTGCTGGATCTCGCGGTTGTTCCAGTAATAGCGGACGCGGTCGCTGTAACTATAACGCAGCAGCAGACGCACCGTGCGCGCGTCTCCAGTGTAATGGTGTTCCCAATTCCTGCGGTCCCGGAGCATGACCCGTTCGATGACTTCCAGGAGTTGAGAACACTGCTCTCCGGGCAAGAGTTCCGTCTCTATTCGGGCCAACGCGTCGAGGGCCTCTCTCATGGCAAAGGTGAGCGCCGGACCAACCTTTAGAATGGCGAAACCGGCACGTACGAGGTTCCGGTAGGCCTCGGGTCTTTGATAGTCGGTGGAGTGTGCCTCGTAAACCAGCGTTTGCTCCTGATCCAGCAGTTCGGACAGATGCGCAACACGAGCCGGATCGTAGTCAACGACGCTGGTGTGATCGAACTCAACTCCCGGCTGAACGACAAGCGCAATCACCCTCGGCCAAACGTGCCCCAATCCCATCTCTTTGAAGATGCGCCGATGCACGGCGAGCGTTTCGGCCGCGGCCTCACGGGTCGTGACGGCCAACTGATGGAGCTTCTCCGTTGCTCCTCCAGGAGAGGGAACTTCCGTTCCAATCACATAGAGGGGTTTGGGCTCAGGGGACTCCTCTTCAGCAGCGGCACACAAGACGGCGGCGCGGTGGGCGATTATTTCGTCACTGAGAGCTGCGGCATCGCCGGCGCACGCCATACTCGCGTCAAGATGGATCTTGCGAAACCCTGCCCGCGCGTAGGCCCGGACAGTCGACTCGGCTTCCTCCATGGCTTCTTTTGCCGGCAAATGCCGCCATGGATTGGGGCCCAGATGATCGCCTCCCAGGATCAGTCTTTCCGGACCAAGCCCTCTGCTGGTGGCGATGGCAGAGAGATACCGCTGGAATTCCTCCGGCAACATTCCGGTATAGCCGCCACGGTGGTTGACCTGGTTTGAAGTTGCCTCTACCAAAAGGACCGAGCCATCTTCGACGGCCTGATCACAGGCCGCCTCGAGTACCCAGTGATGCGTAGAGCAGACAGAGTAGATTCCCAACGGCC
>JBEKAS010000050.1:0-19419 GCA_050015795.1 Occallatibacter sp.
GGATCTCGATCCGATTTGCGCTGAGCTCACGTATGGAATGGAGCGCATCGCGGCGTTTTTACAAGATGTCGACTCGATTTACGACATTGTGTGGGCGCGCGATCCCCATACGGATGGATCAGGGCCGGGCGCGGCGGTCACTTACGGCGACGTGCGCCTGGCCGAGGAGCTGCAGTTTTCCGTTTATAACTTCGAAATGGCCGACGTGCCGCGCCTTTGGGAGCACTTCAATTCGTATGAAGCCGAGGCGCAGACGCTGCTGGAGAAGGCGAACGCACTTTTGAGTGACGAAAACGCCAGTCCGGAGGCAAAGAAAAGATTTCCGCTGATGCCGACGTACGAGCTGGCGCTCAAGTGCTCGAACCTGTTCAATTTGCTGGATGCGCGCGGCGCCATCAGCGTGACGGAACGGGTGGGCGTGATTGGAAGAATTCGCAATCTGGCGGTGGGCGTGGCGAAGGCGTGGGCGCAACAGCAGCTACTAGCTTCTAGCTCCTAGCTGCTAGCTGTTCTGCGCGGGTGCTGGGCTTTGATTGTGACGGAGTACCTGGTTTTTCTGGGGCGGAGATAGATACCGCTTCGTGTTGCACGAAAGAGGCTAGTAGCTAGAAGCTAGCGGCTAGAAGCTTGAAAGAAACGACGAATGTCTGACTTTTTATTGGAAATCGGCCTCGAAGAGGTTCCGGCGCGGATGATGGCCGGGGCCGAGGCCGAACTGGGCCGCCGCGTGAGCGATCTGCTCAAGCGCGAGCGGCTGCTTGCGCCTGAGGCGAATTCCGAGGCGAATCCCGAAGCGAATATTGGCGCGAAGGTCACAACCTACTCCACGCCGCGCCACCTGGCCGTGCTGGCCGAGGGCGTGCTGGCAAAGCAGGCCGACACCGAGGAGGTGTTGACGGGCCCGTCGTGGAAGGCGGCGTTCAAGGACGGCGAACCGACGGCCGCCGCACAGGCCTTTGCGAAAAAGGCCGGCGTGGCCGTGGCCGAGCTCAAAAAAGTGATTTCGCCCAAGGGCGAGTACGTAGGCGCGACAATGAAGCGCGCGGGCCGCACTGCGAATGAGATCCTTGCGGCTGAATTGCCGAAGGAAGTGCTGGCAATTTACTGGGCCAAGAACATGTACTGGCGCGCGGGCAAGCCGGAGCGGTTCGTCAGGCCGGTGCGCTGGGTGGTGGCGCTGATGGATGCGGAGGTCGTGCCTCTCGAAATTGCCGGCATCGTCGCAGGCAATGCGAGCCGTGGGCATCGCGTGCTGCATGGAGAGGCGCCGGTTGTCATCGCTGCGGCCAACGCATACAAAGAGGCGTTGCGCGCGGCGTACGTCATTTGCGATGTGGCTGAGCGGCGCGAGATCATTCGCAAGGCGCTGGACGCGGCCACGCGGACGGTTCCCGATGCGCGTTGGCGCGAGGATGAGGCGCTGGTGGAGACGGTCACGCACCTCACGGAGTGGCCCACCGTGATCCTGGGCGACTTTGAAGCCGAATATCTGGAGCTTCCTGAGGAAGTTCTCGTGACCGTGATGCGCGACCACCAGAAGTACTTCGCGGTGGAAGACGCGAACGGAAAACTTGCGCCGCACTTTCTGGCGGTGCTGAACACGCAAGCGGACGCGGAGGGCGCGGCGATTATCCGGCACGGCAATGCGCGCGTGCTGCGGGCGCGGTTCAAGGATGCGCGGTTCTTCTGGAACGTGGACCAGAAGACGCCGCTGGCCGAGCGCATGGAAAGCCTGAAAAGCGTGACCTTCCAGAAGGAGCTGGGCAGCTACTACTGGAAGACCGAGCAGAACCTGGCGGTGGCGAATGCGCTGGCGACCACGTTGAAGAGCGTGGATTTCCCGTTCGATGAAGCAGCGTTGTTCAAGGCCGTGGAGCTGGCCAAGACCGACCTCACGGCCGAACTGGTGAAAGAGTTTACCGAGCTGCAGGGCGTGATTGGCGGGCTGTATGCGCGGGCGCAGGGGCTGGGCGAGAGGGTTGCGCTGGCGATTTATGAGCAATACAAGCCGGCCTCGACGGAAGACGCGATTCCGGTGTCGGTCGAAGGCCAGCTTCTGGGACTTGCCGACCGGATGCAGACGATTGTGGCGATGTTCGGCATTGGCAACGCGCCCACGGGATCGAAGGATCCGTTTGCGTTGCGCCGCGCGGCCAATGCGATTGTGAAGATTCTGGCCGTAGCGGGATTGCCGCTGACGTTGGACGACGTGCTCAATGCATCGGGCGTCGAGGGCGAGAACAAGACGCAGGTGAAGGAGTTCCTGCGCGAGCGGTTGCAGTTCTATCTTAAAGACGTGCGTGGATTCGCTTACGACGTGGTAAACGCCGTACTGGCCGCGGGCGCGGACGACGTGCGCGACGCTGTCGCGCGGGCCGAGGCACTGACCACGGCGCGCGGGTCGGAAGATTTTGTTGCGGTTTCCGCGGCGTTCAAGCGCATCAAGAACATCCTGCGCCAGGCGGAGGAGAAGGGCTATCAACCCGCGCAGCCGATGCTTGGTCAATCGGCGCTTGAGGCGATCGACCTATGGCAGCGGACGAAGGAGCTTGCGGAGCAAGTTGCAAAGCTTCGCGAGGAGCGCAGGTACGGCGAGGCGTTGGCCGCGATCGCCACGCTGCGGCCCGCGGTGGACGCGTTTTTCAACAAGGTGATGGTGCTCGATCCCGACCCAACGCTGCGCGGCGCGCACCTGGGCCTGATTGACGAAGTGCTGCGCAGCTTTTCGGGGATTGCTGATTTCAGCGAGATTGTGACGGGGTAATTCCCGCTGCTCCCCACGGCATACTTGTCACTTTCAGCGCCGTTATCGACCGACCCTGTGCTGGCTTCGACGTCTAAAATCAATAGAGATGTCCGACACGCTTTATTTGAGCCTGTGGTACCCGAACCTGCGCCTGGAGGCGCTCCCCGACAAGCTGGCAGCGGTGCTGGGAGCTTTTGCCGCGCACGGCGGCGAGGAGAAGGTGTACGCCGCCACGGTGTGGCCGGTGAACTGGAGCGAAGCGCCGGTGTTTCAACGCGTTTATGGGCGCATGGGTGCCGGTCCCGGTTCAGTCCCGGGAGCCGACCCGAGGCAGGCCGTGGCCGAGGCGCTTGAGCTGCTGCATGACGATTATGCCTATGAGTTCCAGTTGGGGTGGAATTTGTGGGAGCTGGAAATCGGCGGTGCGCGCGAGGACGCCCGCACTACAGCCGGTCAGGAGACCGGCGGTACAAGCCGTTGGGCGCGGGGCCCAAGGCTGGTGCGCGTCACTGGCTACGGGCCGCTGTTCGATGAGGGAGCATACGAGCAGGATGGGCACATCCGCATCGACTTTGGTTCGGACACGCCGTTCCTTGAAGAGGACGCCGATCTGGACCAGGTTGGTGCGCGGCATGTGGAAGAGAATGTACGGCAACTGGTGGAGCTGGCCGGCGGGGTGGAAAAGGCCTCGGGCGCCACGGCGCGCCTGTTGTGGAGCGAGCTGGGCGAGAGCCTTGCGCAGCGGCTGGCCGAGCGGCTGGGAATGAGGAACTAAGCCGTGCGCTTCACGATCGAGCGAATCCGGACGCTGGTGCTGGTGGCGGCGGCGCTGCTGCTGGTGGCGCTTGGAGCGTTTCTGGTGCACGCCAAGTGGAAGAACCTGCTGAGCCGGCGCGATCTGCCGTCGCGGCTAGCCAAGGGCATCACGGAAGAGTCGAACGGATACACCTACTCGCACAATCTCGGCGCTCATTCCAAGTTCAAGATTCACGCCTCGAAAGCCGTGCAGCTAAAGAACGATCACATCGAGCTGCATGACGTCGAGATCGAAATCTTCGGCGCGGACGGAACCGAGGCTGACAAGATTGCGGGCGACGAGTTCGAATACGACCAGAAGAGCGGAATCGCATCCGCGCAGGGGCCGGTGGAGATGATTTTGACGCGGCCGCCGGGGCCGGCGGACAGCAGCAAGAAGGCGGATCGCTCGCACACGGCGGCGGGTGCGGCGGGCGAGGCCGGTCAGGTTCAGGTGAAGACCAGCGGAGTGACCTTCGACCGCAACACGGGTGTGGTGACGACGGCGCAGCGCGTGAATTTCACCATGACGCAGGGATCCGGGAGCGCGGTGGGCGCCTCGTATGACTCGCAACGCGGCTACCTGACTCTGGTGCAGGCCGTAGAGCTGACGACGTATCGCAGCGAAGATGAAGTGCGGATCCATGCGCAGCACGCGGAGTTCGATCGCGCCGCGCAACTGTGCCTGCTGCGCGCGGCAACGTTGGAGTACCGGAACGGCCAGGCCGACGCGGCCCAGGCCAGAATCCTCTTTCGCGACGATGGATCTGCAGCGCGCCTGGAAGCGACGGGCGGCTTTGTGCTGACCACGGCGAAAGGCGGGCGCTTGGCGTCGCCAACAGCGGCCATGGACTTTGACGAGCACAACCAGCCACGCCACGGGCGCCTGGAAGGCGGCGTGACCCTAGACTCGAAACAAACAGGGGTTTCGAAGCAAGGGGTGGCCTCGGCGCAGGAAGGCCGCACGGTACATGGCGCCTCGCCCACCGCGGAGCTGGATTTCACCGCCCAGGGCCAGCTGCACCACGCGCACCTGGAGCGCGGCGTGACCATGCAGAGCGAGGCAACCAGTCAGGAGACCGCCGGGCAGACGCTCGACGTGAGCCGGACCTGGCGCTCACCGGTGGCGGATGTAGATTTCCGGACGATAAAGGGCGGGGGCTCAAGCGCAGGCAAGACTCAGGTGGAACCGGAGACGATTCACGGCACGGGCGGGGTGGTGATTACCAGTGAGAGCCGGCGCGGCAATGTCGCGGCAGTGCCCGCGAAAATGACTGCCGATGAGGTGACGGGCACGTTTGGCGCGGGATCGGCGCTGCGCACGCTGGTGGGCACGGGGCACGCGGAGATGGAACAGATCACGGCGACGGGAGCGCAGCAAACGGCAAGCGGCGACCGGTTGGAGGCAAGTTTTGCGCCGCCTGCCGCGGCGCAAAACAGGGATCAGGGATCAGGGAACAGGGAACAGAAAACGGGCGAGCAGGTAAACCGCGGTGGGGCACAGCCGGCGGGGGCTCCGGATGTGCAGACGGCTGAATTGGATGGGCATGTGGTGCTCTTCCAGCAGCAGGCGGCAAAGCCGGGCACACAGCCGCAACCACCGATGCGCGCCACGGCCGGCAAAGCGGTGTATGAGGGCGGAGGCGAGTGGCTGCACCTGACGGGCAACTCGCGGACCGGGAATGGGCCGCGCATCGTGAATGGCGGCCTGGAGCTGACGGCGGACAAGGTGGATGTATCGCGGCAATCGGGCGACGCCTTTGCGCACGGCAATGTGAAGGCGACCTGGACCGGCGGCGCGCCGAACGGCGGAGGAAACCAGGGCGGGACGAGTCAGGACGGGAGGGGTCAGGGAAGCATGGCGCTGGGCGGCAATGGACCGGCGCACGTGATTGCGGCCGAGGCGCAAATGAACCAGTCGACAGGCGAAGCCACATTCCGCGGACACGCGCGGCTGTGGCAGCAGGCGAATTCGGTGGCCGGGCCGGAGATCGTGCTCAACCAGCAACTGCAGACGCTCACGGCGCGGACCGGCGATGCAGCGGATCCCGTGCGGGCAGTGCTGTTGAGTGCGGGCGCACCGGGGACCGGCAATGGCGCGGGAAATGCGCACGGCCAGAGCCCGTTGGGAAACAGCGCGGCGAGGCCCGCGGCGCCCTCCGTGATTCGCGTGCGCGGAGGCGATCTCAAGTATTCAAGTGCGGAACACCGGGCCGTGATGCATGGCGGCGTGGCGGGCGCGGTAGTTGCAGAGACGGGAACTGCGACGTCGACCTCCGACACAGTGGATCTGCTCCTGATTCCGGCGGGAAACCGCGACAGCAGCGCCGGACAGACACAAGTAGATCGCATGACGGCGACGGGACACGTGGTGCTGACGTCCGAGGGACGGCGGGGAACCGGAGAGCAGCTGGTGTACTCAGGCGTGACCGGAGACTACGTGCTGACCGGCACCGCGGCGGCGCCGCCCCGGATGACCGATCCCGGGCAGGGCAATGTAACCGGAGAGACTTTGATTTTCCATAGCCGCGATGATAGCGTCAGTATCGAAGGCGGCGGACACGAGACACGAACCGAGACCACCGCGCCGCAAGCGCACGGAAAATAAGGCAAAACCACGGAGAACGTGCTCGTGTTCGACTTTGTGGGATTGTCGCCGTTCCCTGAGGGTCGCGGCGACAGGAGCTGGGTGGCTTCGGAAAACATCATCCGTGGTTCTGCGTTTGCGGCGGAAGCGAGCCAATAAACTGAATGAAAACACTGTTTGCCGAGGGAATCGGCAAGAGCTACAAGGGAAGGCAGGTTGTCCGGAGCGTCAACCTGGCCATCTCCCGCGGCGAGGTGGTGGGACTGCTGGGGCCGAACGGCGCCGGCAAGACCACCTGCTTCTACATCATCGTCGGCCTGGTTGCACCGGAGGCCGGGCGCGTGCTGGTGGATGAGAACGACATCACGCGCCTGCCTATGTACCTGCGCGCGCGCAACTATGGCATCAGCTACCTTCCCCAGGAGCCTTCGGTTTTCCGCAAGCTCACCGTGGAAGAGAACATTCTGGCGGTGCTGGAGGCGCAGCCGCTGGGCAACCAGGAGCGGCGGGCGCGCACCGAAAAGCTGATCAACCAGCTGAATCTGGGCCACATCCGCACCACGCGCGGTTACGCACTCTCAGGCGGCGAGCGGCGGCGCGTGGAGATCGCACGGGCGCTCTGCATCCAGCCGAATTTCATCCTGCTCGACGAGCCGTTCAGCGGCATCGACCCCATCGCGGTGCTGGAGCTGCAGAGAATCATCTTCGACCTGAAGGCCAGCGGCATCGGCGTGCTGATCACCGACCACAATGTGCGCGAGACGTTGAGCGTAACCGACCGGGCGTACATTATTGCCGAAGGAAAGATCTTCCGTGCCGGAACGCCGCGCGAGCTGGGCAACGACGTGGAGGTGCGGCGAATCTACCTGGGCGAGGGATTCTCGCTGGGTTAGAGCTTGTTATTACCTTTGGCACGCGAAAAAGTCAATAGCAAGCTCTGGGGCCCGGGAATCACGAAGTAACCACCGCTGTGCGTTGTGCACTGGCGCACGTGAGTGGAAGAGGGCTATAAAATTTTATACAGAGATTCCGGAGATGGGCTATGGCCCGATCCGGGACCGGTGGCTCAAAAAATGAGCCGCTTCTCCTTTAAGCTTTTTCTCACACGGTTCGACTCGTGGGTACACTCGCATTGAGCCGAACGAGGAGTGGACTGCATCGATGGCGCTGCTTGAGCCAAGGCTGAATCTAAGAGTCGCGCAACGCCAGATCCTGACGCCGGGTCTGATGCAGATGGTGAGCGTTCTCGCCCTGAATAAGCTCGAGCTGAAGGAGATGATCGATGCGGAGATGGTTGAGAACCCCGTCCTGGAGGAGATTGACGAAACCGTTCCAATGCTGGACCAGGTGGCAGGCCGCGAGGAGCGGCTGGAACGCGGTGTGGAGGAAACGGCCGCGCCGCCTAAGGACATCTTCAGCGAGATTGATTTTGGTTCCTACTTCCAGGAGTATCTTGATCCCGGTTATCGCACGCAGCCGGAGTATGAAGAGAACGAAAAACCCTCGTTTGAAAACTTTCTCTCCCAGCCTACAACTCTGTCCGATCACCTGGCGTGGCAGCTGGGAGCTCTGAGCCTGGACGCGCAACTGGAAGAGGCCGCCGACTTCGTGGTCGGCAATCTGGATGAAGACGGGTACCTGACGGCGAGCGAAGAGGAGCTGGCGGCGGCCTTCCGCGGAGCTCCCGAGGGCGCGCCGGCGGCCAACGGCCAAGTGCCGGAAAAGGCGGCAACGCTCGATCTGGTCGATCTGATCCACCGCGCCGTCGACCTGGTGCGGGATCTGGATCCGGCGGGCGTAGGCGCGCGCGATTTGCGGGAGTGCCTGGCCATGCAGATCGCGGCTCAGCAGCAAGAGTTTGGCCATATGTACGGCGGACCGGTCGAGGCAACCGACATGGACGCGCACGGCAGCTTCCGCGACGCGGCCGAAGCCCAAGTCGAGGAGCGGCGGCGCACCATGGAGATTGCGGCGCAGATTGTGGACCATCACTTGCCTCTGTTGCAGAAGCGCGACCTGAAAGACCTGGCGCGCGCGGCGCAGGTGAAGACCGAGGAGGCGCACGCGGCGGTGGAGTTCATCCGCACGCTCGATCCGCGCCCGGGACGCATGTACAACCGCGAGCAGACGCGGCTCATCGAGCCCGATGTGTTCTTTGTGAAGCGCGGCGGCGAGTGGGTGGTCTCGATGAACGAGGAGGACCTGCCCAGCCTGCGCCTGAGCCGGCGCTACCGCAACATGCTGGTCTCCCGGGACACCGACAAGGAAGTGAAGGAGTACGTGAAGGAGCGCTTCCGCTCGGCGCTGCAACTGATGCGCAACATCGCGCAACGCAAAAGCACCATCCTGCGCACCTGCGAAGTGATTGTGCGGCGGCAGCAGGAGTTCCTCGACAAGGGTGTGGAAGGGCTGCGGCCCATGATGATCAAGGAAGTGGCCGAGGAGATCGGTGTGCACCCTTCGACGGTGAGCCGCGCCGTGGCCAACAAGTACGCGCACACGCCGCAGGGCGTGCTGGAACTGCGGTTCTTTTTCAGCGAGGGCGCGAACGGCCCCGAAGGCGCGGACACCCCGCTGCTGGTGCTGAAGCGCAAGGTGAAAAAGTTCATCGAAGACGAGGACCCGCGGCATCCGCTCACCGACGATCAGCTCGCCGCGCTCCTCAAGTCGCAGGGCATCCAGCTCACGCGCCGCACCGTGGCCAAGTACCGCGAGGACATGAACATTCCGTCCACGCACCAGCGGAGGCGGAGAGAGTAGAAGCAGCTTGTGGCCCCTAGCTACTAGCTTCTCGCTTGCTCTAGTGTTATGCGTCCGAAGTCCGTTCAACGACAACCGCAGATCTTTCGACTTCGTTTGGCGCGGAATCGCGCCAAACCTCGCTCAGGATGACAATTTGAAGTTGCGCCTCAGAGACAAACCAGAGTCCCGCAGTCCCTACGACAAGCTAAGAGATGAGAGCTGCTTTTACATTGCTTCCGGGCTCTCGATGCCGAGCAAGGCGAGCGACGCGATGAGTTCGCGCAATGTGACCGCAGCGGTGGCGAGGAGGAACGTTTTGCGCGCGGGATCTTCTTCCGTGAGGATGTGGTGGCGATGGTAGAAGTTCGCGAACTCCTGCGCAAGCTGGAAGGCGTGCTTGGCGAGATAGGCGGGTTCCGATGTCGTAATGCACTGATCCAGAATCTGTGAAAAGCGTCCGGCGCGCAGCCATAGCGCCCAGATGTCTTCGTTCTCTTCGCCGCTGAGGTATGGGCCTAACTCCGCTAGCTCCGCGAACTCAGCTAACACCGCTTCGGGGTTCTTCCCGCCTTTGCGGAAGATGTTGCGGATGCGCACCACGGCGTATTGAATGTAGGGTCCCGTCTCCCCCTCGAAGCTGAGCGCGTCTTTGAAGTCGAAGGCGATGACGGAGTTGCGCGTGACCTTGAGCATGAAATAGCGCAGGGCGCCGATTGCAATTTGACGGGCAATCGTCTGCCGCTCGGCCTCGGCATTCTCGCCGGTTCCGCCCGTCTGGCGCGCTTCGACCTCGGCGCGCGTGGCGGCGATGAGCTTGTCGATGAGGTCGTCGGCCTTGACGCCGAAGCCCTTGCGCCCGCTGACTTCGATGTAGGATTTCTTCTTGTCCTCATCGGAAATGCTGTAGCAAAGCTCCTCCGCGCAGCGCGGCGTGAGCGCAACCATCTCGTAACTGAAGTGCGTGTAGTGGTCGGCCTGCTCGGTGTAGCCCATGCCGCGCAGCGCCTGGATCACGTTTGACTGCGGATCGGACTGGCGCGCATCGATGACGTTGTAGATGGCTGTGGCGTTGCCGAATTGCGGATGGTTTGCCTCGCCGTGTTCCGCGGAGATCCAGCACTCGTGATCCGGATAGGTGAAGAACGGCTTGTAGCCGAAGTCGCGGCCGAGCAGACCGAACTTCCAGAGGTGGTAGGCGATGTCCTTGCCGACGTAGGTGACGGTGCCGTTGGAGCGCACGATGACCTTTGCATCGTCATCGGTCTCGCCTTCAGTGGTCTCCGCGCCGGCACGCGTCATCACCCAGCAGCCTTTGTTCTTGCCTTCGCTTTCGAAATAGAGCACGCCGGACTGTTTGAGCTTCTCGAATGCGGCTTCCCAGAAATTGAGGTGCAGAATCTCGCTCTCGCGCGGCAGAAAGTCGTACTCGATGCCGAGGCGCAACATGGTTTCAAGATGGCGGCGCAGAACAGCCGTGGAGATCAGGTCGGCGATTTCGGCGGTTTCGTTGCCGCCGTGTTCAATGGCGTGCAACGTATCGAGGCGCACTTGTTTCTTTGCGGCCTGCTCTTCGATGGTTCCTTCGCCGTACCACTGTGACGTGCGCGCGTAGAGGTCCCAGCAGTAGTAGTCGAAAGGTCGGATAGCGCTGACGGGCGTGGACGCCCGCGCGACAGCCGGATTGGAGTCCGGCGCCACTTCGCGCTTTTCGCAGTCTGTTAGAAGCTCGCGAATTTCGGCGAGCGATTTCTTTTCGAGATGCAGAAAGCCAACCACGACGTCTGCGACCTGCACTCCTGTGTTGTCGATGTAGTTCTGCACGTCGACCTTGGATCCGGCGGCGTGCAGCAGGCGCACAAATGTGTCGCCAAGAATCGCGTTGCGCAGATGGCCGATGTGCGCGGCCTTGTTGGGATTAATCGACGTGTGCTCAACAAGCGCGTGGCCAGGGTGGCCCGCCTTCGCGACGCCTTTGCTGTTGTCGCTAAGGTGGGATGGGATGCTGGCTGTCGCACGAACAGCCTCAGCGCGATCGAGGAACGCATTGATATACCCAGCACCGGCCACTTCGAATCGGGCAAAGCCCTCAACCGAACCGAGTGCGGCGACGATTTCCTGAGCGATGATCTTGGGCGCCTTGCGCAAGGTGCGCGCGAGTTGCAGGGCGATGGGGGTGGCGATTTCGCCGAGATGCAGATCGGGGGGCGTCTCCAACGGGATGTTGGCGACGTCGAGCGCGTATTTTTCCTTCAGTACGGCGCGAAGGCTGCGGCCTAGCCGTTTTTCCAGTTCCAGGACCACGTCAAGAGCCTCGAATTTCCGCTGGTTTCAGTGTTAATTTTAACAGGGCCGTCATTTCGATCCGTTCTCGTAGCAAGATCGTTGCCGCAACGCCTTTGCGGAAGGACGAGAGGAGCACTGGAATGTTTGAGCGATATACGGAACAGGCAAAACGGGCCATTGACAACGCACGGACCGAAGCGGCGCTTCGGGGAGCCAAACATATCACGCCGTCACACCTGTTGCTGGGCCTGAGCCAGGAAGATGGCTCGCGTGCCGCCCAGATCGCGGCGTTAAAGGGCCGGCTGAGCGATCTCTGGGCGGGCGCGGTGAATCCAGATCGCCCCCCCACGGCGAATCAGGCCGGCGGCCTGAGCAACATTCCTCTGCACCCCGAGACGAAGATGGCGCTGGTCCACGCGGAGAAGGAAGCAAACCGGGAGTGGAGCCAGCACATCGACACCGACCATCTGCTCCGCGGGCTGCTGTGCTTCAAGAACGAAGCATCCGATGCGCTGAAATCGAAAGGCGTCCACCTAGCCGATGTGCGCACCGCGGCGAAACGCCATCGCATTCAATTCCCATCCGCGCGATCGTCGTTTTACTGGATGTTGAAACAAATGTGGAGGATCACCTGGCCTGTTGTGTGGAGGCTGGCGCTGTTGGCGGCAGCTATTTGGGCCGTGGTCTACGCCATTCATCACGTCAAACCATAAGACTGGCACTTTCTCTGACGCGGGAGAAAACGCGCGTGTCGCGCAGCTCCGCCGCTGCAACACAATACCGTAAGATAAAGAGAGCCCGCCGATCACGCTGTTTTGTTTTGCTTGCGCGGACGGAATGCGCTTTCCATGACCAATTCAGGCTCACATCCAGACCGTTTTTACCTGACCACGCCGATTTACTACGTGAACGCGCGGCCGCACCTGGGGCACGCGTACTCGACGATCGTGTGCGACGCTATTGCGCGGCGCAAGCGGGCGCTGGGCATCGAGACGTGGTTTTTGACGGGGACCGACGAGCACGGGCAGAAGATCGAGCGTTCGGCCAAGCTGGCCGGATGCTCGCCGCAGGAGTTTGCCACCAAGATCGCCGGCGAATTTCGCGGCTTGTGGGACCTGCTGGGGCTCACCTACGACGACTTTATCCGCACCACGGAAGAGCGGCACAAACGCGGCGTGCAGAAGTTGTTTGCGACGCTGCGCGACCGCGGCTATATCTACAAAGGCTCGTATACAGGGCAGTATTGCGTCTCGGACGAGGCGTATGTGGACGGGCCGCCGGGGACGCTTTGCCCGGATTGCGGCCGGCCCACGGAAACTGTGAGCGAGGAAAACTACTTCTTCAAACTCTCGGCCTTTGAGCGCAAGTTGCTGGAGTTTTACGAAGCGAATCCTGGATTCATGGGGCCCGAGTCGACGCGGCGCGAGGTGATCAGCTTTGTGCGCAGCGGCCTCAAAGATCTTTCAGTGAGCCGCACCAGTTTTTCCTGGGGCATTCCCGTGCCCGGCGATGAAAAGCACGTGGTGTACGTGTGGCTGGACGCGCTGGCCAACTATATTACTGCCCTCGGTTACGGCTCGGACGACGATGAAAAGTTCAGAAAATTCTGGCCGGCGGACATTCACCTGATCGGCAAGGAGATCAGCCGCTTCCACTGCGTGTATTGGCCGGCATTTTTGATGGCGGCGGGGATTCCCGTGCCGCGCTCGGTGCGCGCCAACGGCTGGCTGCTCTTCGATCAGGGCAAGATGTCGAAGTCGCGCGGCAACATTGTGCGCGCCGAGACCGTTCACGAAGTGCTGGGCGCGGATGCGTTGCGCTACTTCCTGCTGCGCGAGATTCCCTTCGGGCAGGACGGCAATTTTTCCTTTGATGCACTGGTGCAGCGCTACAACGGCGACCTGGCCAACGGCTACGGCAACCTGGTAAGCCGCGTGGTGAATATGGTGCACAAGTATTTCGGTGGCGTGACGCCGGAAGCGGGCGCGGAGACGCAAGCCGAAGCAACCTTGCGCGCCAACGCCGAGAATGCGATTGCCGCATTCGGGTTGGCCTTCGATGAGCTGAACTTCTCTGAAGCGCTGAAAGCACTGTGGGCGCTCGTTGCAGAGACCGACGGCTACCTGACGGCGAATGCGCCGTGGAAGAAGCCTGCGGAGCGCAGCGATGCCGATCACACGGCGCTGCAGGCGCGCGTTCTGGCCACGGCGGCCGAGGCTATCCGCGTGATCACGGCGCTCGCGTATCCCATTGTGCCCGATGCCGCGGCGAAAGTTTGGCGGCAGTTGGGGCAGGGCGAGTTGACCGGCGCGGCGAAGAATGGATTTTTGAAAGATCTCGCGTGGGGCGGTTTGAAGGCGGGCACAAAGTTTGGCGAGCCTGCACCGCTTTTTCCCCGCGCGGAGAAGGAAGCAATCGAACGTATGCAGAACCTTGAGGACGAGAACAACTGCACGGTTATAGAGGCTGCGAGCAATGGCCAAGTGAACGCGGCGAAGACGGCGCCGCCAGCACCGGCTCCCGCCGCCTCGCAAGCAAAGGCTGCCGCGCCGCAAGCGCCCGCACCCGCGGCGAAGCCCGCCGCTCCGGTTGCCGCAAAGGCCGCGACCGAACCCCCGGCTCCAAACGCGCCAGCGAGCGTGCCGGCAGGTGCGCCTGCATCCGCCGGAAGTTCGGCAGAACCAGTCCAAGACTCTGCCCCACCGCAGGTGGCGCAGGAGCCGCAGCACATCACCATCGACGACTTTTCCAAAGTGGATTTGCGCGTGGCGCAGATCCTGGTGGCCGAGCGCGTGCCCAAGGCCGACAAGCTGCTGCGTCTCGAGGTCGACCTCGGCTACGAGAAGCGGCAGATTCTGGCCGGGATCGCTCAGTGTTACGAGCCGGAAAAACTCATCGGCCGCAAGATCGTGATTGTGGCGAATCTGGCGCCACGCAAGATGCGCGGCCTGGAGTCGAATGGCATGCTGCTGGCGGCCTCGCTCGAGGGCGGCGCGCCAGTGCTGGCCGGATTTCTGGAAGATGTCCCGCTGGGTGCGCGGCTCAAATAAAGGTCGCTGGCCTTTTTGGACCAAAACACTCCATTGCGCTGCCGCGCGTCTTTTGTTACCATAGCGTTACTCATGGTTTGCACCCTGCAAATCGCTGGTTGTTGTCGCCTGTCGCACATTGCCGACGGGTGTACGCGCTAGTCTCTTCTCCTCAGCACATTCGACAAAGAAGACGCACCCGTAGCTGAACGCCGGGTCTGTCTTTTTGGGGTCTCGGGCCTTCAGCGCAAACCCTGAATCCCCGAGGTCACGATGCCCGTCGCCGCACCCGAAACCGCCAACGCCCACCCGCCCGCGAGCGCGTCTTCGCCGCAGCGCCTGAATCACCTGCGCCTGCTTGAGGCCGAAAGCATTCACATTCTGCGCGAGGTCGCATCGGAGTTCGAGCGGCCGGTGATGCTTTACTCCATCGGCAAGGACTCGTCGGTGATGCTGCGGCTGGCGCAGAAGGCGTTTTATCCGGGGCCGCTTCCTTTTCCGCTGATGCACATCGATACCGGCTTCAAATTTCGCGAGATGCTCACGTTTCGTGACGCGATGGCGCGCCAGGTGGGCGCGGAGTTGCTGGTGTGGCGCAACGAGCCGGCGATCGCGGCAGGAACCAATCCCATTGCGCTCGACACCAAGCGTTGCTGCGGGCTGCTGAAGACGCAGGCGCTACTGGACGGGTTGCGCCACTACAACTTCGATGCGGCTTTTGGCGGCGCGCGGCGCGACGAAGAAAAATCGCGCGCGAAGGAGCGCATTTATTCCTTCCGCGACACGGCGGGGCAGTGGGATCCGAAGAACCAGCGGCCCGAATTATGGAACCTGTTCAACGCGCGCATCCATCCCGGCGAGAGCATTCGCGTGTTTCCGCTCTCGAACTGGACGGAGATGGATGTGTGGCAGTACATCCACGAGGAAAACATTCCCGTGGTAGATCTCTATTTCGCGAAGGAGCGGCCCATGTACGTGCGCCCCATGAGCGCGGGTCAGGAAGCGCTGCTGCCCATCGAGCAGGATTTCGTTGCGCGGCCGGGCGAGAAGCCGCAGATGGTGAAGAGCCGGTTGCGCTCGCTGGGTTGCAGCCCGTGTACCGGCGCCATCCGGTCCGACGCCGATACGATTCCGGCGATTATCGCGGAGCTGATCTCATTCCGCTCGTCGGAGCGTGCGAACCGGGTGATTGATCACGACCAGGAAGGCTCGATGGAGATCAAGAAGCGCGAAGGCTACTTCTAAAGGCAGGGACTACGGGACTGCGGGGCTACGGGATTTGGAGGTCGGGTTGGCGGTCGCAACAGAATTAGAGAACAGACGATTCGAGATTGGCGAATTCCTTGCGCAGGAGCGCGAGAAGGATTTGCTGCGCTTTTCGACCGCGGGCAGCGTAGACGACGGCAAGTCGACGCTCATCGGGCGGCTGCTCTACGACACGCAATCGATCTACGAGGACCAGGTGCGGTCGATCGAAGGCAAGGGCACCACGGCGCCGGGGCAGATCGATTTCGCGCTGCTGACCGACGGGTTGCGCGCCGAACGCGAGCAGGGCATCACTATCGACGTGGCCTATCGCTACTTTTCGACGGCAAAGCGCAAGTTCATCATTGCGGACACGCCGGGTCACGAACAGTACACGCGCAACATGGCCACGGGCGCATCGACGGCCGATGCGGCCATCGTGCTTATCGACGCCAGCAAGGGCGTGCTGATTCAGTCGCGGCGTCACGCGTACATTGCGTCGCTGCTGCGCGTGCGCCATGTGCTCGTTGCTGTCAACAAAATGGACCTGATCGGCTACGACGAAGCCGTGTTTCGCGCCATCGAGTCGGAGTTTCGCGCGGTTCTCGCACAAATTGCAGAGGACACAGGGACGCAGGTCGACGCGCACTTTGTGCCGGTCAGTGCGCTGAAGGGCGACAACGTGGTGCACCGGGCCAGTGGCCCATCGAGTGCGATGCCGTGGTACGACGGACCGTCGCTGCTGGAGCTTCTGGAGGCGTTGCCCGCGACGGAAGGCGCACGTAATGCTACCTTCCGGTTTCCTGTGCAGCGCGTGTTGCGGCCCGATCACACCTTTCGCGGCTTCGCGGGGCAGATTGCGTCGGGCGTGGTTCGCGTGGGCGACAGGATCGCGGTCTTCCCTTCGGGGCGCGAAGCGAAGATCGAGCGCATTGTGACCTTCGATGGCGACCTCGACGAAGCCGTCGCGCCGCTTTCGGTCACGCTGGTGCTCGATCGCGAGGTGGACATCAGTCGCGGCGACCTGATTGCCGGCGCGGGAGCGGCTCCCGTGGTGGCCCGCAGCGTCAAGGTGTCGCTGGTGTGGATGGATCAGCGGCCGCTCGACGCGAATCGCCGCTACCTGCTGAAGCACACCAGCCACACCGTGCCCGCAGTGGTTTCCTCGGTCGATCATCGCGTGGACCTGAGCGCGTTCCGGCACGAGCCGGCGCCCACGCTGCGCATAAACGACATCGGCGCCGTGTCGCTGCATCTGCTGCGGCCCCTCGCCGTCGATCTCTATCGCGACAATCGCTCCACCGGGGCGTTGATTCTTATCGATCCCGAGACCAATGCAACAGTGGCGGCGGGCATGGTGACGGCCGCGCTGGGCCACGCGGCTGCCGGTGAGGAAGACGAGACTGCGGCGTGGGGCCGCGTGACTTCGGGCGAACGCGAGGCGCGGTGGGGGCATCGCGGCGGCGTGCTGGAACTGACGGGACCCGCGGAGCTGATTGACGCCGTGGAGCGTTCGTTGTTTGCCGTAGGCGCCGTCGCGTGCCGCATCGATGCCGAAGAGCAGCCGTTTCGTGAGAATCCGCACCTGCTCGACGTTGTGAGCGACCTCGAGACGCAATCGGGACTGATCGCGCTGGTGGTACGCGCAAAGGAAGAAGCCGCACTGGCGGCGAGCGCGGGCGGATTCGAGGTCACGCTTGCCGCGGACAACCGCATGCACGCTGTAACGGAAGTGCACCAACTGCTGCGGCGCGCGGGCATCTTCATTTCTTCAGAGGGGGCGGATTTGTGATGGGTGTTCAAGAGATTTCTGCCGAAGTGAACGCAAAACTGGACGCGGTGCGGGCCACACTCGCGCGCGAAGTGACCGGACGAGGAGATGTTTGCCTGACGTGCAGCTTTCAGGCCGAAGATGTGCTGCTGACGAAGCTCGCTATCGCACTCGATCCGCGGATTCCGGTTCTGTTTCTCGACACCGGCTACCACTTTGCCGAGACGTACGCGTATCGCGATCGCATTGCGCGCGAGTGGAGGCTCAATCTGATCAATCTGCTGCCGGAAAAGACGGTGGCCCAGCAGGAGGCAGAGCACGGTTTGCTGTATCGGTCCGCGCCCGACCGCTGTTGCGGGCTGCGCAAGGTCGAGCCGCTGTTCAAAGCAGTCGCCAGCTACCGCGTGTGGTTGACGGGGCTGCGCCGCGAGCAGGCGCGGAGTCGCGCGGCGCTCGAAGAGGCGGCGCTCTTTACGCTGCCCAGCGGCAAACAGGTGCTGAAGCTGGCGCCGCTCGCGGAGTGGACCACGCGCGACGTGTGGTACGCGTGCGAACAGCTTGGCATTCCGCTGCTGCCGCTCTATGCGCGCGCCTACACCTCGATCGGGTGCGAGCCCTGCACGACGTTGCCGCTTGATCCCAACGATCCGCGCTCCGGCCGCTGGGCGGGGCGCAAGGTGGAGTGCGGGATTCACATTGAAGCTGCCAGTTCATAGTTCTTAGTTCACAGTTCTTGTCTTCCGTGCTCGCAACTATGAACTACGAATTGAAAGCAAAGGACCAGAGATGCATTACATCATCGGATTTTTCATTGCGCTGTTCATCGCGCTCACCGGCGTAGGCGCGGGAACCATCACCGTGCCCGTGCTGGTGCTGTTTCTCGGCGTGCCTGCGCCGGTGGCCGTGGGCATCGGGCTCACGTTTTCGGCCGCGGTAAAGTTGATTCTGGCGCCGGCGCAGATTGCGCGCCGCAACGTGGCCTGGCGCACGCTCGGCTACATGCTGCTGGGCGGAGCGCCGGGCGTTCTTGTGGGCTCGCTCTTGCTCAAGCATCTGGTCAGCACGGGATCGGCCAACCTGCTGAATGCGATCCTGGGCGCGATTCTTGTCACCACGGCAAGCTGGCAGCTCTTTTATTCCTTCCGCCCCATGCGCCAGAATTCCGCTGCGCGCGATCGCAGTCATTGGCTTTCGTGGCTGATGTTCCCCGTGGGCGCGGAGGTGGGTTTTTCGTCGGCGGGAGCGGGCGCGCTGGGCAACGCTGCACTGCTGAGCCTGACGCCGCTGGAGCCGGCTCAGGTAGTGGGCACCGACATCGTTTTCGGCTTTCTGGTTTCGCTCATCGGCAGCGGCGCGCACTGGTTCACGCACGCCAGTAACCCCCAGCTACTGCTGCAGCTCATTCTGGGCGGCGTGGCCGGAGCTATTGGCGGAACGCTGCTGAGCACGCACATTCCTCGCCGGCCGCTACGCTTCGCTCTCTGGATCTGGCTGCTGATCCTGGGCGGACAGTTTCTCTTCAACAGCTACCAGGTGTGGGCCAGCCCGAACACGCACAAAAAAGCGGCGCCCGTGGTGCG
This sequence comes from Occallatibacter sp., assembly GCA_050015795.1. Lineage (GTDB taxonomy): Bacteria > Acidobacteriota > Terriglobia > Terriglobales > Acidobacteriaceae > Telmatobacter. The sequence continues at coordinate 18,779 of JBEKAS010000050.1, forward strand.
CAGCCCAGGCGCGCCCAGCAGCGTTCCGCACGGATAGCGCGCTGACCCCGTGATTTCGTAGTCACATCCGTACCGGTGCGGGCGTGGACGTCCACACTACAGCGGGTCTCCGACCCCAGCGAGCAAAAATCGCTCGCCCGGGGACCCCGGCCTGGAGATCGGCGCTACAAAACTGACGGGGGGAGTTGGTGCGGAAGGCGGGACTTGAACCCGCAAGCCTTTTGGGCGCCAGCTCCTAAGGCTGGTGTGTTTGCCATTTCACCACTTCCGCACGGAGGTGGGTGACCTACCCTCATAAGTCTAGTGGGAAATCGATGCGCGTTGCAATGCAGGCGCAGCGCGGCGTCGCCTTTATGCCAACGGTGGGAAAACAGAGCCGCCCATCGTGCGAAGATAAGGCTGAAAGCTGAGGGCTGATAGCTGCCTTTATGAAACGTGTCCTTCTCTCCTGGAGCAGCGGTAAAGACAGCGCATGGACTCTCCACGTCCTGCGCCGCGACCCGACTATCGAACTCTGCGGCCTGCTCACCACACTCAACACGGAATTCGATCGCGTGGCCATGCATGGCGTGCGCCGCACCGTTCTCGAAGCGCAGGCTGCCGCGGCCGGGCTCCCGCTCTGGATGGTTCCCCTGCCCTGG
>JBEKAS010000051.1:0-19337 GCA_050015795.1 Occallatibacter sp.
AACACGCGCTCCACCATCGTGTCCAAGGGCATCTCGGCCGGCTTCGGGCAAAACACCTATCGCGGCCAGGTCAAGATCATGAAGGGCGCAACCGGCGCGCGCAACTACACGCAGTGCGATTCGCTGCTCATCGGCGACAAGTGCGGCGCGCACACCTTCCCCTACATTGACGTGCGCAACGGCTCGGCACGCATGGAGCACGAGGCTTCGACGTCGAAGATCGGCGAGGATCAGCTCTTTTATCTGCGCCAGCGCGGCATCAAGACCGAAGACGCGGTTTCGATGATCGTGAACGGCTTCTGCAAGACCGTCTTCAAGGAGCTGCCCATGGAGTTCGCCGTGGAAGCGCAGAAGCTGCTGGGCGTGAGCCTGGAAGGCAGCGTCGGATAAGGCAGCAAGTTAGCAAGTCGGCGAATTCTGAACGGAGAGAAAAATCGAATGGCATTGTTAGAAATTCAAGATCTGCACGCCTCGGTGGATGGTCACGAAATTCTGAAGGGCGTGAATTTGACGGTGAATGCAGGCGAAGTGCACTCCATCATGGGCCCCAACGGCTCGGGGAAGAGCACGCTGGCCGCAGTGCTGGCGCGCCGCGACGCCTATGAGGTCACAAGTGGGCGCGTCCTCTTCAATGGCAAGGACCTGCTCGAAATGGATCCCGAAGAAGCCGCGTGCGAGGGCGTGTTTCTCGCCTTCCAGTATCCGGTGGAGATTCCCGGCATCGGCAACGCGTACTTCCTGCGCTCGGCCATGAACGCCATCCGCAAATACCACGGACAGGAAGAGCTGGACGCGATGGATTTTCTGCCCCTCTACAAGGAGCGCATGAAGCTGCTCGAAATGGACGAGAAGCTCATGAACCGCTCCGTCAACGAGGGCTTCTCAGGCGGCGAAAAAAAGCGCAATGAGATTCTGCAGCTTTCTATGCTCGAGCCCAAACTCGCCATTCTCGACGAGACAGACTCCGGCCTCGACATCGATGCCTTACGAATTGTCGCGCAGGGCGTCAACGCCATGCGCAACAAGGATCGCGCCTTCCTGGTGATCACGCACTACCAGCGCCTGCTGGACTACATCGCGACCGATTTTGTGCACGTGCTCGTGGATGGCAAAATCGAGCGCTCGGGCGGGCCGGAACTGGCGCTGGAGCTTGAAGAGAAGGGATACGGCCGGGCGGAAGCCGACGCGCAACAGGCGTTGCCGGCATAGCAGAGGGCCGGATGCCTTGAAAGGGCACGAGTTTACTCGTGCCGCAAACGGGCAAATAAAAATCGGGGGCTTTAGCCCCTGCGGGGATTTGGTTGAGCGAATCAGGCAAGAAGGACGAGAAAGCAATGGCAACGACAACCCCACGGATAGAAAAGTATTTTGAAGCCTACGAAGATGTGCGCGCGCACGGGCTGGAACGCGAGCCGGTGTGGCTGCAGCAGTTACGCGAAGACGGCTGGGCGCGTTTCAGCGCCAAGGGATTTCCCTCGACGCATGACGAAGATTGGCGTTTCACCAATCTCGCGGTCCTCGCCAAAACTCCTTTCCGCCGCGCGGTTAAGGGTGAGTTCGCGGTTTCACCCGCACAGCTTGAGCCTTGGCGCGTGGCGGGCGCTGCCTGCCAGTTGGTTTTCATCAACGGCCACTTCGCGCCTGAGCTTTCCGATCTCGGCAACCTGCCCGAAGGCTTGCTGGTGTGTTCGTTGGCCAAGGCAATCGACTGCGGCAGGGAAGGTTGCGCTCCCGAAGGCATCGAGCAGCATCTCGGCCGCTATGCCGACATGGCCCGCGACGTCTTTACCGCGCTCAACACGGCGCTGTGGGAAGATGGCGCGTACCTGCGCATCCACCGCGGTGTAACGCTCGAGCAACCGATCCATCTTTTGTATGTGTCGGCGGGCGCTGGCGCTGAAATCGCAACCCATCCCCGCACTCTGGTCATCGCGGAAGACGCGAGCCAGGCCTCGATCATCGAGGATTACGTGTCGCTCGGCAGTGAAGCCGCATTTTCCAATGCCGTCACCGAACTCGCAGCCGGCCAGGACGCCGTCATCTCGCACTTCCTTGTGGAGCGCGAAAATCTGGCCTCCTTCAACGTTTCCACCCTGCGCATCGAGCAGTCGCGCAGCGCCAATGTCGACTCGCACTCCATCCTGCTGGGCGGCGGCCTGGTGCGCAACAACGTGCACCCCGTGCTCAATGGCGAAGGCGCGGAGTGTCTGATCAACGGCCTGTTCGTCGGCGCGGGGCGCCAGCATGGCGCCGGCGGCCAGCACATCGACAACTACATGCTGGTCGAGCACGCACGGCCCCACTGCAACAGCCGCCAGTTCTACAACGGCATTCTCGCCGATCACGCACGCGGCGTATTTCACGGCCGCATCGTGGTGCACAAGGACGCGCAGAAGACCGACGCCAAGCAGACCAATCGCAACTTGTTGCTCAGCGACAACGCGCGCATCGACACCAAGCCGCAGCTCGAAATCTACGCCGACGACGTGAAGTGCACGCACGGCGCCACCATCGGCCAGATCGACGAAGCGCAGCTCTTCTACCTGCGCTCGCGTGGCTTTGCCGCGGCCGATGCTCGCAACCTGCTGCTCTACGCCTTCGCGGCCGAGTGCCTTGACCGCATGAAGGATTCGGCGGCGCGCGAGTTCGCGGAAATGTTAATTCGCGAACGCCTGCAGGAGCTGGCAAGCGCTGTGCAGGCTGCCGCGCCCAATACAACGGAAGAAGAAGCGCAGAACTGGGAGGAAGTGGGATGAGCACCGCGGTACATCAGACCGGTTTCGGTTCAGCGGCGCTGGATATTGAGCGGATCAAGCGCGATTTCCCCATCCTTGACCAGAAAATCCACGGCAAAAAGCTGGTCTATCTGGATAGCGCAGCCACTTCGCAAAAACCGCGCGCCGTCATCGACGCCCTCGTGCGTTATTACGAGCGCGACAATGCCAACATCCATCGCGGTGTGCACACGCTCAGCGTGCGCGCCACCGAGGCGCACGACGAGGCGCGGGAGACGGTACGGTGCTTTATCCAGGCCGCCAGCGCCGACGAAATCATCTTTGTGCGCAGCGCAACGGAGGCCATCAACCTGGTGGCGGAGACCTACGGCCGCGCCAACGTGGGCGAAGGCGACGAGGTGCTCATCACCGCCATGGAGCACCACTCCAACATTGTGCCGTGGCAGATGCTGTGCGAGGAAAAGCGTGCCCACCTGCGCGTGGCGCCCATCAACAACGCCGGCGAGCTCGAGCTCGACGCATTCGAAAAGCTGCTGTCGCCGCGCACGCGTATCGTGGCCGTGACCCATGTGTCGAACGCGCTGGGCACGGTAAACCCGCTGCGCAAAATCGTTCAGCTTGCTCATGCGCACGACATACCTGTGCTGGTGGATGGCGCGCAGGCTGTTCCCCATATGCCTGTGGACGTGCAGGCCATCGGCTGCGACTTCTACGCCTTTTCCGGGCACAAGGTCTACGGGCCCACGGGCATCGGCGTGCTGTACGGGAGAGAGGAAATCCTCGCGGAGATGCCTCCGTACCAGGGTGGCGGCGATATGATCAGCTCCGTCACCTTTGAAAAGACGACCTACAATGTGGTGCCCTACAAGTTCGAAGCGGGCACTCCCGACATTGCCGGCGCCATCGGCCTGGGCGCGGCCCTCGAATATATCTCCAAACTGGGCATGGACAGAATTGCGGCGCACGAGCACGACCTCCTGGTCTACGCCACTGAAAAAGTCAGCGCTATCGCTGGCGTGCATCTCATCGGAACCGCGCGCGAACGCGCCGGCGTGCTTTCGTTTGTGATGGATAGCGTGCATCCCCACGACCTGGGAACCATCCTTGACCGCGAAGGCGTTGCCATCCGCACCGGCCACCACTGCGCTCAGCCGGTCATGGATCGTTTCGGAATCGCCGCCACCGCGCGCGCCTCTTTTGCCGTGTACAACACGCGCGAAGATGTCGACGCGCTCGTCGAAGGAATACGCAAGGCGCAAGAGGTGTTTGCGTGACAACAGAACTTGGCGATCTCTATCAGGAAGTCATCCTCGAGCACAGCAAGGCGCCGCGGAACTTTCGCCGGCCCGTGTCGGCGAATCACGAGGCCGAGGGATATAACCCCCTGTGCGGCGACCGCTGCACGGTCTATATCGATATGGACGGCGACAAGATTAACGAGATCGGCTTCCAGGGCTCCGGCTGCGCAATCTCTCGCGCGTCGGCTTCGATGATGACGCAGATGGTGAAGGGCAAAACCAAGGCGGAGGCCGTGAAGCTCTTCGAGCAGTTCCACAACCTGGTCACCGGCAAGGACGAAGCAGCCCGAGCCGGCGATCTCGGCAAAATGGCCGTTTTCGGAGGCGTTTCCAAGTTCCCCGCGCGCGTCAAGTGCGCCACGCTGGCCTGGCACACGCTGCAATCCGCCCTCGAAGACGAAAAGAAGCAGGAGCCCGTCTCAACCGAGTAAATGTAGCGCCGGCCTCCTGGCCGGCTGTAGTGCGGGCCTCCCGGCCCGCACAAGGGATCACGATGACGCCCACCGAAAACAACGAGCAGACCGTCCCCGCCTCAGAACCCTTCCGCGAGGAGATGATCTGGAAGCAGTTGAAGACCGTCCGCGACCCCGAGATCCCGGTCAACATCGTCGATCTGGGCCTCATTTACGCGGCCGCGGCGCTGCCCGCTGAAAACGGCGGCAAGCGCATCGAGGTGCGCATGACCCTCACCGCGCCCGGCTGCAGCATGTCCGACGTGATCAAGGCCGAGGTCGAGCGCAAGCTCGCCGCACTCCCCGAGGTGCGCGAGGTCAAGGTTGAGGTCGTCTTCGATCCCCCCTGGGACAAGAGCCGCATGTCCGAAGCGGCCAAACTGCACCTGGGCTTCGATTCCGACTTCGGTGCGCCCGCACCGCCTCCCGGCTCCTTCAAGATCTTCCGCTAAACTGTCGATTCCTTTAGTTCTCGAATTCAACTCAAGCTGCACCGATTCCCTGAAGAGTACGTTTGTCACAGCCGGTGATCCATGGCCATAAACTTATTACTTTACGATAGATACCTCACCAGGTTGCGGGTGCAAACGGTGAGTCACTTGTCAACCCCCTTTCCACTAGGTAGAACATGCGGGTTGCGGGAAAGCTCTGCCCAGAGCGATAGAAGACCTATGCTGCACTCATGCAATTTTTCACGCCGGCGCTTTATCAAGTCGATGGCCGCAGTCGCGGCAGCCACCAAGGCGAAATTGGCGCTGCCGGCATCTCTCGTGCGTCCGGTGCTCGCCAACGCCGAAGCGTGCTCAGCCTCCCAGTGTCTCGACTCCGAGTGGGAGTATTATCGCGGCGCGCTCGACGGGCCCTGGGAGGTCTGGCGCGGCGACGAGATCGCGGTCTGGGAAAAAGTCTCGCTGCCCCACTGTTTCAATCACTACGACGCCTGCGATCCCGATTCTCCGTACTATCGCGGTCACGGGTGGTATCGCACGCATCTGTCCATCTCCAACCCCATCAAGGACGGCCGCACGCTGCTTTACTTCGAAGGCGCCGGGCAAACTTCGCATGTCTACGTCGGCGGTTCGATGGTCGGCTCGCACATCGGCGGTTACGACGAATTCGTGTTCGACATTACCGACGCAGTCGCCGCCGCGCCTGCCAATAAAACCGGCGTTCCCCTCGCCGTCCTCTGCGATAACTCCGAAAATCTCGAGCGGTCTCCCTCCGACTTGAGCGACTTCAGTCTCTATGGCGGCCTCTACCGTCACGTCCATCTGGCGTATGTCCCTGCCGTCTCACTGGAGGCAGTTCACATCGCGCATTCGTTCCTCCCCGGCTCCGCGGCCACGGTCAAGGTGAAGGCCCGCCTCTATAATCCCGTGAAATTTTCCGGCAGCGCTGCCCTCACGGTCGAAATCGCCGATGCCGCCGATAAAGTAATCGCACATCTCGAAAAATCCCTTGCCGCATGGGACGCCGAAGCAGAAATCGCATCCACCACGATTGCATCGCCGGCGCTCTGGTCGCCCGCTCACCCCAATCTCTACACCTGCAACGTCACTCTCACTACTCCCTATGGCAAAAGCGTCGTGAAGGAGCGCTTCGGCATCCGCCTCGCGGAGTTTGTGGACCACGGGCCCTTCAAGTTGAACGGCGAGCGGCTGCTGCTCCGCGGCACGCAGCGCCACATGGACCACGCCGGCTTCGCGGCCGCCGAGCCCGACGCGTTCATCCGCACCGAAATGGAGTTGGTCAAAGCCATGGGCGCCAACTTCATCCGCCTCGGCCACTATCAGCAGGCGAAACTGGTGCTCGATCTCTGCGACGAGCTCGGCCTGCTGGTTTGGGAAGAAGCGCCGTGGTGCCGCTCGGGCGTAGGCGACGACAAATGGAAGGACCAGACGCGCCTCATGCTCGCCAACATGATCGACCAGCACTTCAATCACCCCAGTGTGATCATGTGGGGCCTGGGCAACGAAGACGACTGGCCGGGCGAGTATCCGGCCCTCGATCAGGCGGCGATTTGCGGCTTCATGCAGGAGATGAATTCGCTCGCCCACGAGATGGACCCGTCGCGCTTCACCTCGCTGCGCCGATGCGATTTCGCGCGCGAAATCCCCGATGTGTACTCTCCTTCGATCTGGGCCGGCTGGTACAGCGGTCTCTACACTGACTATCGAAGCGCCCTCGAAAAACAGCGCGCGCAGATCAAGCGCTTCGTGCACATCGAGTGGGGCGCCGATAGCCATGCGCGCCGCCACGCTGAAATGCCGGAGTCGGCGGCGAAGGCTCCATTTGGCGCAGATCTTTCTGAGAACACTCCGGACTCGCTCGAAAAGGGAGCGAGGGCTGCGGTGTCGCGCGACGGCGATTGGTCCGAAACCTACGCCTGCGACCTCTTCGATTGGTATTTAAAAGTACAGGAAACGCTGCCCTGGCTCGCTGGATCGGCGCAGTGGGCCTTCAAGGATTTCACCACGCCATTACGCGTCGAAAATCCCGTGCCGCGCGTGAACCAGAAGGGTGTCATCGAGCGCGACATGACGAAGAAGGAAGGCTACTTCGTCTTCCAGTCCTATTGGGCCGAGGAGCCCATGGCGCACATCTACGGCCACACCTGGCCGGTGCGCTGGGGTGCGGAGGGCCAGGCGCGCATGGTGAAGGTCTATTCCAACTGCCCCACGGTCGAACTCTTCGTCAACGGCGCATCCGCCGGCACGCGGCAGCGCAACAGCCAGGATTCTCCTGCCGCCGGCCTGCGCTGGATGGTGAAATTCGCTCCCGGCAAAAACCATCTTCGTGTCGTCGCCCAGAACAGTGGCGTCACGGTCAGCGATGAGATCGAGCTCGAGTACCAGACCGCGAAGTGGGGCAAGCCGACGCGTTTTGCCCTGGCGCAGATCGCTCGCAACAAGGACGTCGTCACGATTGAAGCCACGGCATTCGATGCCAAAGGCGTGCTCTGTCTCGACGCCAAGAACCTGGTGCGCTTTTCTCTCGCCGGCAGCGGATGCCTGATTGACAATCAGGGCACCTCCTCCGGCTCGCGCGTCGTGCAGCTCTACAACGGCCGCGCGCGCATTTCCGTGCGCTGCAATAACGGTGCGTCGACTGCAGGCGTCACCAGCGAAGGCATTGTGCCCGCGTTCGTAACCTTTTCCGCGTGAAATAAGTTGCGGATCAGATGTAGCGCCGGCCTCCGGGCCGGCTGTCGTGCGGGCGTCCACGCCCGCACAAACAAGGCCTGACTGCGAGATCGCGAAGTCTGAATACTACTCATCTTCTTCGCCGGGCTGCGTCTCCGCCAGCCGTTCCAACTGATTCCGCCAGTCCAGCGACTCGACAAAAGCCCTCGACTCGCGCCAGCCGGGCTCCACAATCACGTATAGCTCCAGGTACACCCGCGTCCCCAGCAGCGACTCGATCTTGCGGCGCGCGCTGGCCCCGATCGCCGTCAGTTTCGATCCGCCCTTGCCGATCAAAATCGCTTTCTGCCCCGTGCGCTCGCAGTAAATCGCCGCGTTGATCCGCGTCAGCGGTTTCGTGCCCGGTCTCGGCTGCCCTTCCGGCTCTTCAAAGCGCTCAATCACCACGGCCGACGCATAAGGAACCTCCTCGCCGGTCTCGATCAAGATACTTTCTCTGATCAATTCAGCCACCATAAAGCGCACGGGCTGGTCCGTGTACTGGTCTTTTGGGAAGTAGCGCTCGCCCGCCGGCAGCACATCGACAATTTTGCGCACCAGCACGTCCAGGCCGTCGCGCTTGCGCGCGCTCACCGGAATCACCTGCGCAAAGTTGTGCCGCTTCGCCAGCGATTCGATCATCGGCAGCAGTTCGTCCTTGCGCACCAGGTCGATTTTGGTCAGCACCAGGAAAACCGGGCAATCGAGCTTGCGAATCAGCGAGAAAAGAAACTCGTCCTCGTTCGCCGCATTCTTTTCCTTGTTGGGTGCCCCGGGTCCCTCGCCTTTGGGGACCCGGGAGGGATCATCGTTCAGCCGGATTCGCCGCGTCACATCCATCAGCACCAGCACCAGGTCGCGCGATTCCAGCGCCTCGTGCACCTCCTGCAGCATGCGCCGGTCGAGCTGCGAAGCCGGCCTGTGCACACCCGGCGTATCCACAAACACAATCTGCGCCGCCGGATGCGCACCTTGCTGCGCTCCCTTGGGCGCCGCCGGCACTTCCAGCACCCCCACGATGCGGTTGCGCGTGGTCTGCGGCTTGGCCGTGACAATGGCCACCTTCTCGCCCGTCAGGGCGTTCAGCAGAGTGCTTTTGCCCACGTTGGGCCGGCCGAGGATGGCAACAAATCCGGATTTCACGCGCGATGCTCCATTCCTCATTATCGCGGACGGAGCGCTCGAACGCTGAGACGGAGCGCTGAAACACTGCTAACATTGCCGCATTACGCCCGAAGGCCAAACTGTCGGCGGCCCAATCATCGGCGGCCAAACCGAGCAGCGAGAATGGCCCAAACCACCTGATATAGAATGGCTGCAAACTTCCTCTGCGTTTTTTGTTTGTCTCTGCGTCACCTGTAACGCTGCGCATCTCCCTGGCTGCAATGCGCTTGTTTCAGCTGAGGAGCGTGCGTGCGCGCCACAAGATCCGACGGCTCCACTGGCCTCGACCCTTCCTATCGTCCGGACATCGACGGGCTCCGCGCCGTCGCCATTCTCAGCGTGGTCCTCTATCACTCCGGCCTGCCCCGGCTCACCGGCGGGTTCACCGGAGTGGATATCTTCTTCGCCATCTCTGGCTATCTCATCGGCGGCCACATCTACGCGGACTTGCGCGCCGGCTCCTTCAGCTACCTGCAGTTTTACCGCCGTCGCGCTAAACGCATTCTCCCCGCCTTCTTCGCTGTTGTGGCCTTCACCTTGCTCGCGGGCTTGATTCTGCTTTCGCCCGCCGAGACTGCGCAACTGGGCCGGTCGGCCTTCGCGGCAACTCTCTCCATATCCAATCTGCTCTTTGCCAGAACGGACAACTACTTCGCGGGTCACAGCAACCTCAATCCGTTGCTCATGACTTGGTCGCTGGGTGTGGAAGAACAGTTCTACGCCTTCATTCCGCTGCTGATGGTCCTGTTGGCGCGCATCCGCCGCAACTGGATTCTGCCCGCCATCCTTGCCGTATGCATCCTCTCCTTTGTCTTCGCGTGGGGCGCGCTGGCCAGCTACCCGATGATCGTGTTCTATCTGCTTCCCGCGCGCGCGTGGGAGCTGGGCATGGGCGTAGTTCTCGCGGTGGCCGAAGGCAACCTGAAGTCGAGGCCCATGCCGTCATGGTTCGCGCCCCTGCTTGGCGCGTCGGGCTTGTGCTTGATGCTTGCACCCATCTTCCTGCTCACCGCGGGCACGCCCTTTCCCGGCCCGTCAGCTCTGCCCTCTGTCCTCGGCGCGGCAATTCTCCTCGCGGTCCCCGGCAGTTGGATCAACCGTCGGCTGTTGGCTTTGTCCCCGCTCGTCTTCATCGGCAAGGTCTCCGACTCCTGGTATCTGTGGCATTGGCCCATCCTGGCCTTTCTGCGCATCTTGTACGGCGGCGACCCACCGGCAGGGGCTCGCGTGGCGGCCATTGCGGCATCTTTTGCATCCTCGGTTCTGTCTTACCGCTTCATCGAACAGCCCTTCCGTCGCTCGTCCCGCGCCGCCGTTTCGCTGCTTGTCCGCTACGGCGTTGCCAGTGCCGTCATGGTCGCTCTGTGCGTGGTTCTGTGGTTGAGCCACGGCCTCCCGCAGCGTTTTCCCGCACTGGCCAGGATGGATGCGTCAGCCCTCGAGCTCAGAGACGACCCTTGTCTCGCGGGATACACCGGTGACCAACCGATCCTTTCGCCACCTTGCTACCTTGCCTCGGCCGCCAATCCAACCGTCGCGCTTTGGGGAGACAGTCATGCCGCAGCCCTGACGCCGGCTCTGCGCCCCCTAGCCCAGACCCAGGGATACGGATTTTTTCAACTGAGCAAGGCCTCCTGCCCGCCGCTGATCGGCGTCGTGCACACCATTCCGCGCGTTCCGCTCCTCGCAGCGGAATGTCTCCGCTTCAATCGCAAAGCCATCGCCATTCTTCAAAGCGACCGGAACATTCGCATCGTGATCCTGGCCGCGGTCTGGTCAGCGCCCCTCTATCGCAACTGGCAGGACGGCTGGTTCGCGCCCGATCTCGCACATGTCAACGAGATTCCCACTCCCGACGCCTCGCGTGCTCTTCTCACGCAATCTCTCACGGCAACCGTCCGCTCATTGCAGGCGGCCGGCAAGCAGGTCATCGTCATGGAGGACGTGCCTTCCTTTGAGATCGACCCTGTCTGGAAAGTCCGCTCTCAGCGCATCCCCGCCCGTCGTCAACTGGCTCTCTGGCTGGGCATCCGCGACGCCGCCGATCCCGGATTTGCGCCTCCCGCCAGAGATCAAAGCATCGCCGCCTCCACTTCCCTCGTCGAAGAAGCGGTTGCAGGCGTCAAAGGCGCGTCGCTGGTCGATCCCCGGCCTGAGTTGTGCGCAAATCCAGACCAATGCGTATATCGCCGGGGAGAGACGCTACTCTACGGCGACTCCAGTCACCTCTCTCCAGATGGCGCACGCTACGCCCTGCGCGAATTCCGTCTCCCACCGCTTCCCGGCAAAACGGAATAGTCCACTGTCGGCAGAATTCAGACGTCCTGCGGAAACGGCAGCCGTGCCGTCGGCGGAAACAGCCTCACGCGCTCGATGCGCCGCCCTGTCGACGCAACAATCTCCACGCGCAGACCCAACGGCTCCAGCACCACCGTTTCGCCGGCTCTGGGAATGCGCCCCACGATCTCGCTCACCAGGCCGCCCAGCGTCGTCGCTTCGTAGTCTGCGCTCGGCTCCATCGTTTCGCCCAGCAAATCGCCCAGCTGATCGGCAGGAAAGCTCCCCGGCACCAGCCATGAGCCGGAGGGCTCCCTTTGCGGATCTTCGATCTGCGTGTCGGTTTCGTGCTCGTCCTGGATGTTGCCCACAATCTGCTCGAGCAAGTCTTCAATCGTCACCAGCCCCGCAACGGCGCCATACTCGTCAATCACAATGCGCATGTGCTGCTTTTCGCGCTGCATTTCGCGCAGCAGTTCGTAGCCGCGCTTGGTCTCAGGCACAAACGCCGCCGAGCGCAGTATCGTGGCCACGGTGCGCGTGCGTGCCTCCTCATCGGCAATCTGCAGCAGGTCGTGCGCAAAGGCCAGCCCTTTGATGTTGTCGAGGGAACCGGAGTAGACAGGCACACGCGAGTAGTTGTGCTGTTTCAGCAGCTCCAGGAAGTGCTCCAGCGTAATCGATTCCGAGACGGCGAAGATCTCCGGCCGCGGCGTCATCACCTCTCTCACCAGCATGTCGCCGAACTCCACCGCCGAGCGCACCAGCTCGCGGTCGCTCTGTTCCAGAATTCCTTCTTCCTCGCCGGCTTCGATCAGCGCGTCCACGTCGGGCGCGGGCTCCTCGGGATTGGCCGGTGTCTCGGCCAGCGCCGCCACGGAAAAGAAGAAGCGGATAAACACTGTGACCGGCGTCGCCAGCCACAGCAGTAAACAGATGGGCCAAAGCAGCCGCGCCGCCCACAGCCCGCGCGTGCGGTTGAAGAGCAGCGACGGAATCAGTTGGTTGCAGAAAATGACCACCAGCACCACGCCCAGAACCGCCTGCGCAATCTCTTCCGGGCTCGCCTCGCCGAATTGCGCGGCGTGGCCAAAGACGATGGCTCCGAACTCGAGCGCGATCAGCCCCAGCGAAAGCTGCACCAGAACATTCGCGCACAAAGCCGCATGCTCGCGGCTCAGTCCGAGATGCGGCTCGATCCGCTCCTCCCACGCGTCCAGATTTTCCTCAACCTCGCGGCTCAGAATCTTGCCGAACTCGGAGTAGACGCGGCTGATGTACGAGGCCAGTGTCTCCACCACCGCGAGCGCAGCAACGAAGATGATCTGGAGCGGCGTCATGGCTTGCGGCTCCGTGCTGACTTGCCGACGCGCTGGCTTGCTGATTTGCCGGTTGCCCCATCCTTTCGCGTCTTTTGCGAAAGAGTGGGAGAGGAAGTGCGCTCAATCAGCCCCGGCGGCAGCCCCAGCCGCGCGCGCAAACTTCGCTCGCGCCGCTGCATTTCGCCCGTATCGGTTTCATGATCGTGGCCGGCCAGGTGAAGCACACCGTGCAGGATGAGAACCTTCAACTCGCAGGTGAGTGCGTGGCCCTGTTCCGTGGCTTGGCGGCGCGCCGTCTCTACACTGATCGCCAGGTCGCCTTTTTCCTGGTTTTGGACGAGATCCGCGGAGGGGAAAGACAACACATCCGTCGGTTTGTTCTTGCCGCGGAAGCGGCGGTTCAGGTCGCGCATCGCCGAATCGCTGGTCAGCAGCACCGTCACCTGCCCGCGCAGCCGCACTGCAGCCTGCGCCAGGGTCAAAAATTGCGTCAAGGTTCGCGTGGAGGGCAGCTTGAAAGCCTTCGCGTTCAGCATCGCAGCAGAAGACTTCGCCGAAACGGATTTCGGCGGTGGGTCAGGCCTCAGTTCTGGGTCGATGAGGATCATCGTGCGCGGGGCCGCGGCTTAACTTCAGCGCGGCTCCGGTCTGTCTCGATGATACGCGAACCGTGCCTGCCGGAAGGCGCGCCCTCGGAACGTGCCCCCAGAACGTGTCCGCCTCGCTCTGTCACTGGCGGGCCTGCGATCCGGGAGTAAAATCTCGTCCCGAAAGGAGTTTTCATGCGCAAGACCTTTTTTTCTGCACTATTTCTGCTTACCATGGCGGTGGGCGGCCAGGGTACGGCCGGCTCCTTTGACGGCGTGTGGAATACGACGATGACCTGCGAGGCCAAGGGCAACTCTCAGGGGTACACCTGGAAATTCACCAGCACCATTGCGAACAACATTCTGCACGGCGAGCGCGGCGATGCGGGACAGCCCGGCTACCTGGCGCTCGATGGAAAAATCAATCGCGATGGCAGCGCCAAGCTGACGGCTTCCGGCCTGGTCGCCTCAACGCAATACGCGCATGGCCCGCTCGTGAGCACGGGCGAGCAGTACTCGTACGAAGTGAAGTCACATTTTACCGCCGCCGAGGGCGAAGGCGATCGCAGCACGGGACTCGGCGTCTACGGCCGCCCCTGCCACTACGTGTTCGGCAAGCAGACGCCGCCTGCTCCCGCCGCGACTGCAAAGCCGTAGCAGCCCAGAGAAAGCAAAGGCTGGGATCAAGGAGAATCATCCGTTCTACGCGAATTCTCGTATTTCACCCCAGCCTCAGGAAGGGGGACACCGCGACACCGCGAACTTGATTGACCGCGCCAGGATCGGGGTGCGAAAATACGCGCGAATGTGTTCCTTGGTGTGGGGCTTTCCTAATGGCGACACAACAGTCAGTGCAGCGGCAGGACGGCAAGGCGACGCTTAGCCTGGTTCTCGGGATTCTTTCAATCGCGATGTTCGGTGTATTCGCCGGAAGACCTTCTGTGGGGAATATGCTTGGAGTTCTTATCGGTATCCTCGCGATTCTTCTAGGGCATTTCTCCCGTTCTAGCATTAAGAAGAGCCCGGATTTGCTCAAAGGCAAAGGGATGGCGCTAGCAGGCCTAATCTTAGGTTACCTAGGAGCGGTACCCCCCATTTTAGCTTTGATCATCCTGAAAATCCCGGGCGATTAACAAGAATCATTGGGCACCAATCAGACCTACTGCGGCTTTCCCGAGTGCACCGGCTGCGTTTGCGGCTGCTCTTCGCGCGCCGAACCACCCACCGTAATCGCGCCCTCCAGCGGCAGCTCCTGCTGCTGCGGTTTGGCGCTCTCGTACGCGCGCACAATGCGCTGCACCAGCGGATGGCGGACCACATCGCCCTCTTCGAAGTGGCAGAACGCCACCCCCTCCACGCCGCCCAGAATATTGATCGCGTCCAGCAATCCCGACTTGCGCGGGTTGGGCAGATCGATCTGCGTGATGTCGCCCGTGATCACGGCCTTCGAATTGTTTCCCATGCGCGTCAAGAACATCTTCATCTGCTCGATGGTCGTGTTCTGCGCCTCGTCGAGAATGATGAACGCGTCGTTGAGCGTGCGCCCGCGCATGAAGGCCAACGGAGCCACCTCAATCACGTTGCGCTCCAGCATTTTGTCCACCTTCTCAACGTCAATCATGTCGAAGAGCGCGTCGTAGAGCGGGCGCAGATACGGATCGATCTTCTCCTGCAAAGTGCCGGGCAAAAAGCCCAGCCGCTCGCCGGCTTCCACCGCGGGGCGTACCAAAACAATCCGGCTGATGCGCTTGGCGTTGATGGCTGCCACCGCCATGGCCACAGCCAGGTACGTCTTGCCGGTTCCGGCCGGGCCCACGCTGAACACCATATCGTTCTGCTCGATGGCCTCCACGTAGCGGCTCTGGTTGAGCGAGCGCGGCTGCACGGTGCGCTTAATCCCGGCTGACCGCTGCTTGCCGGCCTCGGCCACCGTGCGCAGAGTTGTCGCAGGATCGGCCACCACCAGGCGCAGCATGCCGTTCAGCTCGCCGTTGTGGGGATTGATGCCCTGGCGGCGCAACACCTCAAAGTCTTCGAAAATCCGCCGCACGCGGACCACGCTTTCTTCCGGTCCCTGTAAGTGCACGGCGTCGGAGCGAAGATCGATGCGAACGCCGAGCGAGTCTTCCATCAGTCTTAGGTTTTCATCGCGGGTCCCGAACAGGGGCTCGAGGTTTGGCGTGATCTCCAGAGCGATCTTCAAGGGTTCAACGTCCTCCGGGACAGTGAATTGTATTTAAGGTGTATCGGCAGAACACCACTCGAACGCAAGCGCCCCCGGGGCGCTTGCTGGCAAACGGTTGATTTTGAAAGGAGTCGAAGAGCGCAGGGCACAACCGGGTCCATCTTCTGGCTTGTCCTGCAGGGCCGCGGATTGAGGTTGAGTACCAATTCCAGTATTGCGAGATTAGCGCGAGCCGGGTTTCGCGTCAACCTGCGTTCCATTACTTTTGATGCAGCGGTTGCCGAGGGAGATACGGGGTCGGATGCAAAAGGATGAACCGGGCCCGCCGGGAACCGCGCACAGTACCCATCCCGAACTCCCGGAGGCACTTTGTAGCGCCGGTCTCCAGACCGGCTGTCGTGCGGGTCTCCTGACCCGCACATCGCTGCAGTGGCCGCGGGCGTTTATTTCAAACTGAACCCCGGCCCCGACCACAGACCTCAGGGCTAAAATCGGAACCATGAAAGATCGCCGCCCAAACTGCTCCCGGCGCGACGTCCTGCGGTGGGGTACGTCGGCAACGGCGGCTATCTGCACTCGCCGCATGGCCTCGGCCGCTTTCCCCGCCGCCTCGTCGGCATCGCCCGCCTTCCGCCCTACGCTGCTCAACCAGGTGCATTACGCGCAGGTCGATCTCGACTCCGGCCCGGCCGAGCAGCAGTTCGAGCAGTGCCGCCAGGTGTTGCTCAATTTGAGTGACGACGGCCTCCTTCGCCCGTTTCGTTTTCGCGAAGGATTGCCCACGCCCGGCGACGAGCTCGGCGGCTGGTACTCCACCGATGGATTCGCGGCCGCGTGCCCATTCGGGCAGTGGATCTCGGCCCTGGCCCGGATGTACGCCGTCACGAGCGACCCCGCCACCTACGCCAAGATCGACCGCATGATTCGCGGCTACGCGGCCACTCTCGAGCCCCTCGGCAAGTTCTATCAGAATTACCGTTTCCCCGGTTACATCTACGACAAGCTCTCCATCGGCCTCACCGACGCGCACGTTTTTGCGCATCACCCCGCGGCTCTCGACGTCCTCTCGCGCACCACCGATATCGTCCTGCCTTATTTGCCGCCCAAAGCCATGCCGCATCAGGAGACGCCCATCCTCGCCGGCGAGGACTACACCCGCCACGTTTGGGACGAGACCTACACCATGCCGGAGAATTTTTTCCTCGCCTGGCTGCGCACCGGCAATCCGCGTTACCTCCATCTGGGGCAGCGTTTCCTCTTTAACGAGTACTTCGATCCCCTCGCGCGCGGCGAAAACGCGCTTCCCGGCCGCCATGCTTACAGTCATGTGAATGCGTTGGGCTCCGCGGCCACTGCTTATCTCGCGCTCGGCGACGAAAAATATCTCCGCGCGGCAAAAAACGCCTTCGCCATGGTCCAGCAGCAGAGTTACGCCACCGGCGGATGGGGTCCGGACGAGCACTTCATCGAGCCCGGCAGCGGCGCCCTCGGCGAGAGCCTGAACAGTGTTCACGCCAGCTTTGAAACTCCTTGCGGCGCCTACGCACACTTCAAGCTCGCGCGCTACCTCCTGCGCATCACCGCAGACCCGCGCTACGGCGACAGCATGGAGCAGGTCTTTTTCAACACCGTGCTTGGCGCCAGGCCTTTGCAGCTCGACGGCTCCTCCTTCTACTACTCCGACTACACCTTCAAGGCGAAGCGAGTCTACTTTGGCGCCAAGTGGCCATGCTGCTCCGGCACGCTGCCGCAAATCGCCGTCGACTACCACATCAGCGCGTACTTTCGCAGCGCGCGCGGCGTCTACGTGAATCTCTATCTCCCTTCCACGCTTCGTTGGAAAGATCGCGGCGCGCAATTCGCCCTGCGGCAGAAGACCGCGTATCCCTACTCGAGTTCCATCCGCCTCGACGTCACCGCATCGTCTCCGACCGAGTTCTCGGTCTTCCTGCGCATTCCCGCATGGGCTAGCGGCGCGTCGCTCACCGCGAGCGGCACGCGCGACTCACGCCAACTTGAAGCGGGAACCTTCGCGGAAATTCGCCGCCGGTGGAAGAACGGCGACCGCATCGAACTCGATCTGCCCTTTGCCACACGTCTTCAGGCCGTGGACGCGCAGCATCCCGACGTGATGGCGCTCGTCACTGGTCCGCTCGTCCTCATGGCGTTGCGCGAGGGCGATACGGCGCTAGAACCCGTGACGCGGACCGCACTGCTCGCCGCTAAACAAACCACAACGCAAGGCCACGAGTGGATCGCCGGCCCCGGCGCGAACGCTCTGCGCTTGAAGCCCTTCGTCGACTTGGGCGACGCCCCCTACACAACCTATCTGAAAGTTGTCACGGGTTAATCGAGATTGCAACAGGCGGCCCGATAGGTCGCGCTCAGGAACCGGAATCGTGGTATTTTGTAGACAATGAAGCGCCGAATCATCTCCGATCCTGAAATCCTGAGCGGCACGCCGGTCTTCCGCGGGACGCGAATTCCTTTGGAGCATGTCGTGGGCTTGATTCGCAAAGGGGTCTCCGGCGCTGAATTGAAAGAAGACTTTCCGGCGCTTACCAAGGCCGACTTTAGCTATGCGCGCAGACAGGCGCGAGCACGTAAAGGCATCCGGCAGCCGCGCAAGTCGCTCGAAATTCGCAAAACACCCAAGGCAGCCTGATGCGGCTGCTTTTGGACGAGCACATCTCTCCCGCACTCGTAAGAAGGCTTGCGAACAGAGGTTTCTACGCGCAGTCTGTCCCACACGTGGGGCTGGCGGGCGCGCCGGACGAAGAGGTTTGAGATTACGCTCTGAATAATGAGTTCGTGGTGGTCACGGCAAACGCACGCCACTTTCTCACGCTGGCCGCGACCGATCTGCACCCCGGACTCATCATCCTCCGTGAGAGCGGCCTCACACGTGAAGAGCAGTGGGAGCGCCTTGAGCCGGTCATTCGATTTGTCGCCGCTGTTGGGAACCGGGATTTCCTCCTCAATAAGATCATTGAAGTGGCCGCGCCGGGCGAGTTTCTGGTGAGGGAAATCAAGCAGTGAGATCCAATCACGTGCGGGGTTTCTACACACCGCATTAAATCCGCTACACTGCATTCAATCCTCTCGCGTCCCGCCGAAGGAAACCCGCACATGTCGCTTCTCTACATCGTGGTCCTGGTCGTGATCGCCGCCGCGCTGCTGGCAGTGGCCATTTTTCGCGCCCTGCGGGTCAAAACCAAGGCCGACTACCTCGTTGCCGGCCGCTCGCTCTCCGCCGTGGTCCTCGTCCTCACCCTGCTCACCTCGTGGATCGGCGCAGGATCGCTCTTTGCCGGCGCTGAAAACGCCTACAAAAACGGCTTTGCCGCGTTGTGGCTGCCGGCCGGCGGCTGGCTCGGCCTGTTGCTCATCTACTTCATCGCCCCGCGCGCGCGCAAATTCGCGCAGTTCACCCTGCCCGACCTTCTCGAGGCCCGCTATAACCAGACCGCCCGTGTGCTCGGCACCATCGCCATCCTATTCGCTTATGTGGCCATCACCAGCTATCAGTTCAAGGGCGGCGGCAATGTGCTGCACCTCATCTTTCCCGACACGCTCACGGCTGAGCAGGGCGCATGGATCATCGCCATCTTCGTCATTGTCACCACGGCCATGGCCGGCATGTCGTCCGTCGCCTATATGGATGTGGCCATCGGCTCGCTGGTCACCGTCATCTGCATCATCGCCACGCCCATGCTGCTGGTCAAAGCCGGCGGCTGGTCAGGGCTGCACGCCGCGCTACCGGCCACGCACTTTCAGGTCCTCGGCAACTTGACGTTGGTGCGCGGACTCGAATTCCTCGTTCCCACCATGCTGCTGATGCTCGGCAACCAGGTCATGTACCAGAAATTCTTCTCCGCCAAATCCGAGCGCGACGCGCGCATCTCCGTCGTCGGCTGGATTGTGGGCACGGTGGTGCTTGAAACGCTGATCGTCGCCATCGCCGTGATCGGCTCCGCGCTCTACAAGACAGGCGAAGCCGCCGCGCAGCCCTACGAGATCATTCCTTACACGGCACGCCACGGACTGCCCGCCCTCATGGGCGCATTGCTGCTGGGCGCGGTCTTCGCCAAGGTCATCTCCACGGCGTCGAATTACCTCTTCTCTCCGGCCAGCA
>JBEKAS010000052.1:0-29524 GCA_050015795.1 Occallatibacter sp.
GGGCCGGAATCGACGCGTCAAGCACCATGATGGCGGCGCCGGTGAGCGTGAGAATCAACTCGGGGAGGATGCGGTAGATGTCAGGAACGGGATTCACCGCTGGGCCTCCCTTGAATTTGGAACTGGCCTTGAATTCGGAACGGGCCCTGAATTTGGACCTCGATTGACGTTGGGACTCATAAGCGCTCTCGGTGGCACGGGCGATGGGGGATGGACGCCATAGATGGAGTTAAGCCAAAGCGACGGCGCGAGACCCATGACGAGCATGAGTACAACGAGCGGGGCAAGCACTGTGAACTCGCCGTAGCGCAAATCGGCGCAGGGTTTGGAAGCTATGAGTGCGCTTTCGGGACCATAGAACAGGCGCTGAACCAGCGAGAGCATGTAGGCTGCACCGAGAATGATGCCCAGAGCGGCAGCCACAGCCGCACTTCGATTGACGAAGGCGAAGGTGTTGGAGAGAATGACAAACTCGCCGATGAAGCCGCTCAGCATGGGCAGGCCAATCATGGCCAATGTGGCAATCACGAAGGCTGTCGCGGCGCGGGGCATTTTTGCGGCGAGTCCACCGTAAGAGGCAATTGCGCTGGTTGCGTAACGAATCTCGAGCGCGCCGAGAAGCAGGAAGAGCGCGCCGTCGACCACACCGTGCGAAAGAATTTGATAGACCGCGCCAGACCAGCCGAAGAGTGTTAGGCCGTAAATGGCAAGCACGATCAGACTGAGATGGCTCAGTGCGGCAAAGGCCATTAAGCGCCAGAAATCGCGTTGCACCAGAGCCAGGCATGCGCCGTAGAGAATGCCGACGACAGCAAGGACAATGAGAAGCGGAGCCATGGCGCGCGCCTGGACAGGGAAGAGCCCGACGTGGAAACGCATCAAAGAATAAAGGCCGAGCTTGCCGGCAACCACCATAGCGAGCGCGACGGGAGCTTCGTTGTAGGTGTCGGCGAGCCAGCCGTGCAGCGGAAAAACTGGAACCTTGACGGCGAAGGCGAACAAGAAAGCGAGTGCAACCCAGAAAAGCGCTCCGGCGGGGAGCACACCGCTGGCGGTTTGATACTGCAGTTCGCTGAAGTTGAAAGTATGCGTGCGGGAATAGAGCCACAGAATTGCGACCAGCAGCGGCGCGGATGGAATGAAGGTGAAGAGGAAGAATTTGAGGGCGGCCTTCGGGCCGTCCTTGCGGCCGTACATGGCGATAAGAATCGCCATGGGCACGAGGGAAAGCTCCCAGAAGCCGTAGTAGAGCATGAGGTCGAGCGAAACGAACACGCCAAACATGGCGGTCTGCTGGACAAGAAAGAGCGAGTAGAAGACCTTGCGGCGGGTGTGGATGGTGTTCCAGCTTGCAACGATGCCGATGGGGGCGAGAAGCCCGACGAGGACGATCAACCAGAGGCTGAGGGCGTCGACGCCTACGTGGTAGCAGATGGCGGGGCTTTCGATCCACGGAATGTTGACTTCAAACTGGAAGCCGCTCTGGCGGGTGATGAAGTGCGCAGGCAGATGAAGCGTGAGGACAAAGGTGACGAGCGAGGTTAGGAGGGCGATCCAGTTGGGAAGTTTGGCGCGATCGGGTACTAGCGCGACGAGAACGGCGCCCGCTAGAGGTACCAGCAGGATGAGGGTGAGGATGATGGGATCGAATGCGGTCATCGTCAGTGTCCCATCCAGTGCAAATTCAGTTGAACGCCAATGCCCCGTGCGCCCAGATACGTTTCGATTGAAGCGTGGAAGACGAATAGTAGAACCACCGCGGCTGCAGCAGTGAGCAAGGCAGCATACGAGCGCAGGTTGCCCGATTGCAAGCGCTGCAAAATCATTCCCGAAAGATTGGCGATCCCGGCAAGCAGCCAGGCAATGCCGCCGAGGATCGCTGTGTCAACAATCCAGCCGAGGACATACCGCGAGATGGCGAATAGTGGCTTAACCAGGGCGGCGTCGTACATTTCGTCGACGTAATACTTGTTGGCGAGCAGCTTGTAGCCGGCAGGCATTGCAGCGGCAAGTTGAGCCGGCCGTTCCGTTTTGCGCCGGTAGTATTTGTCCGCGATCAGCCAGCCCTCGAGCGCCGCCAGCACTGCAATTACGGTGAGAATGACCTCAAGATGCGGATTGCTTGAGACTGCCGGGTGCAGGCCAACGGAGGGCGCCAGGTACGCACTGAAACTCTCGATGCCGATCCAGCCGCCGCAAATTGAGAGCAGCGCCAGGATCACGAGCGGTGCGCGCATGGACCGGGGACTCTTATGCGGATGGACGTCCGCTGACCGCATTTCGCCGAAGAAGGTCATGTACCAGAGGCGGAACATGTAGAGCGATGTGAGCATGGCGGTAAGAAGGCCAACCAGCCACAAAAATACGCCTCCGGTCCCGCTGACGAATGCGGAGTAGAGGATGGCGTCCTTTGAGAAGAACGCGGCCAGAGGAGGAAATCCGGCGATGGTGAAGACCGCTATCGTCATGGTCCAGAAGGTGACGGGAAGTTTCTTGCGCAGGCCGCCCATCTTGCGCATGTCCTGCTCGCCGCCCATGGCGTGAATGACAGAACCGGCAGCGAGGAACAGCAGCGACTTGAAAAATGCGTGCGCAACGAGGTGAAAGATGGCCGCCGAATACGCGGCAACGCCGCAGGCCAGAAACATGTAGCCCAATTGCGAGATGGTGGAGTAGGCGAGCACCCGCTTAATGTCGGTCTGAGCGAGGGCGATGGTGGCCGCGAAAATGGCCGTGGCCGCGCCGACGACTGCGACTGTTACGAGAGCAATGGGCGCGCGGTCGAAGAAGAAGTGGGTGCGCGCGATCAAGTAGACGCCCGCGGTGACCATGGTGGCCGCGTGAATCAACGCGGAGACCGGCGTGGGGCCCTCCATGGCGTCGGGCAGCCAGACATAGAGCGGCAGCTGCGCGCTTTTACCCGCTGCGCCCATGAGCAGGCAAAGGCAGATGGCAGTCAGCACACCGCCGTGCCAAGTCGCTCTGAGAGCGAGCATTGCAGCGATTTGGTGAAAGTTAAGCGTGCCGAAATTGACAATGATGAGAAAAATTCCGATCAGGAAACCGAAATCGCCAATGCGGTTGACGATGAAAGCCTTTTTGCCTGCTGCGGCTGCGGAGTCACGCTGGAAAAAGAAACCGATCAGCAGGTAGGAGGCGAGGCCGACGCCTTCCCAGCCAACGAACATGAGCAACACATTGCCCGCCAGGACCAGGACGGTCATGAAGAAGAGGAACAGGTTGAGGAAGCTGAAATACCGCGCGTAGCCCTCTTCATGAGCCATGTAGCCGACGGAATAAATGTGGATGAGAAAACCGACGCCGGTGACGACGAGCAGCATGACCAGCGAAAGTGGATCGAGGAAACAGCTGAAATCGGCGCGCAGGCCGCCAATGGCGATCCAGGGATACGGAAAGGTCTCCACGTAAGGCAATGGCACAGCGGCCACGGGCCCGCAGCCGGTGCAGCTCACGGCAGAGACTGAAGTGAGCGCGTAAGCATTCAGCACCAGCACGAAAGAGAGCAAGGGCGCGAGCAGACCAATGGTGGAGACAAGCCACCTGGGCAACCGCGAGCCAAGGATTCCGTTCAAAAGGAAGCCGGCCAAAGGCAGCAGCGGAATCAGCCAAATGTGCAGAGACAGATTCATAGTTTCATCAAATTGATGCGGTCGACGGCCAGCGTGGCGCGTACGCGGAAGACAGCAATAATGATGGCCAGACCGACGGCGGCTTCGGCGGCGGCGACCATCATGACGAAAAAGACAAAGATCTGTCCTTTCACCTCGTGCCATTGATAGGCAAAGGCGACGAAAGAGAGATTGACGGCGTTGAGCATGAGCTCAATCGACATGAACAAGGTGATGATATTGCGCTTGATCAGAAATCCGACGACGCCGAGCGAGAAGAGCACAGCGCTCAGAAGCAGATACCAGGTGAGGGGCACATCATGTTGCAAAAAACTCATTTTTCGGCCGTCCCTTCTGAGCCTTCGCGGCGGGCGATGGCAACAGCGCCGAGGATTGCGATGAGAATGAGCACCGATGTCAGCTCAAAGGGCAGAAGCAGTTCGTGGAAGAGCACCTGGCTGAGGACGACGAGATTCGAGCCGTTGGGATCGTTGCTGAGCCCCACGCCCAGATGGGCGGAGGCGAGACCCTGGGTGCGGAGAATGATGGTGGCAAGGACGGCCAGGACAACGACAACGGCGGGAAAACCGACGCGTGCCGCGGCGCGGCTGCCGAGGGTGCGCTCTTCGCGGCCGGCGTTGAGCAGCATGACGACGAAGGTGAAAAGCACCATCACGGCGCCCGCATAAACAATGATCTGCGCGATGGCAAGAAATTCAGCGCCGAGCAGAAGGTAGAGCACCGCGAGCGAGGTCATGAGCACGATCAGCGAAAGGGCGCTGTTGATGGGGTGGGTCTGCAGGAGGAGATTGATGGCTCCCGCGAGGCAGAATCCGGCAAAAAGGAAAAACAAAATCAGGTGCATCGTCAATGACCCAGCGAAATCAAGCGCTTACAATTCCACGAGCCGGCACAGTTTGGGAGATCCAAGCCACAAGTTCGTCTGCATTCGAGAGCACACGGAAGTTCAAGAATATCACGGTCGAAGAGGCGTGAGAGGGACGAGAAAGGCTCTCGCGGGCCGGGATTGGGGCCGTGATTCCAACTGCTGCGCCTCTCTGCGATGCACGCTCGTCCGCCTGAGTTCGGGGGTACGCAGGGCAGTCTTCTTGAGCGTGTCAGCCGCCAGGATTTGCAGGGAGCGGAGGCGCACATGAGGCCGCTTTCCGGAACAGCAACCGATTCTGAGCATTTCCATTCGACCACTTTTCGGAGGGCCCGGCGCGCGTTCATGCACATGACGTTCGGGAAGTTTTTGCTGGACAAAGTGTCTGCAAGTGTTCCAGCTTGGCCTTCAAGTCAATGTGCCCCTGGATGGCACTTCCCCTCAGCCCCAACGGCCAACCGCGGAGTCTGCTCGGCCAGGCTGAACCATGCTAGGTCGGTTCGTCGGACCAAAATCCCTGGAGGTTTGTATGACAAAGCGTGGCAAGATTCTTCGCGACACGAGTGCCGGCAACGGTCTGATCGTAGTCGATGGGCAACAGTATCCCTTCATGTTGGAAGGGACATGGAGATCGGAAGTTCCACCAGCCGTGGGAATGACCGTTGATGCGGAGTTCAATGATGCGGGGCAAATTGTGTCGCTGCGTGTGGTGCAGGAGTCGCAGCTGACCAAGGAGCAAGCGCAGGCTGCCTTGATGGCGGCAAAAGGAAAGGGGGCGGAGATCTTCTCGGGGATTGTGGCCCGAATTGGCGCACTCAACCTGATTGCGCTGTTGCTTCTCCTCGTTGGATGGCTCTTCTTGAGCGCGGTTTCCATCCAGAGTCCGGTTGGCAATATGAGCTTCACCTTCTGGCAATTGCTTGGTTTCGTGAATGCCAAGAACGCGCTGGACGTCATGCAGGCGGGCACGGGCAGCGGAAGCGCAGGAATCTACGGGCTTCTGGCTTTTGTGTCGCTGGTTGGGCCGTTTGTTCGCTACTTTTGGAAGGACAAGCGCGCGGTGCTCGGCGGAGTGTTGCCGCTGCTCTTCATGCTGATTGTCGGGCTTATTGCCCACAGCCACCTTAATTCCGCACTGGGGATGGGCGGGGCCGTTGACCCGAACGATCCCATGGTGAAGGAAATGACTCAACAGGTGTCTCAGGCGATCTCCATTGGCTTTGGTGTGTATCTGTCGGTGCTCGCGTGCCTCTATTTTGCAGCCATGGGCGTTAAGGATTTTCTTGGAGCCAAGGCGGGCGCCGCGTCCAAGGCATAAGGCGCGGCTCCTTAACTTCGCAAGTCTGATCCGTGCGGCGCATTGCTGATGCGCGCGTCAATTTGTATGGCGCGCTCGCGATCCTCAACGATACGCAAGCCAGAAGCTTGTTCCCACAGCGTTCAAGATGGCCAGCGGGAGCAAAAACTTCCAACCAAAGTTCATCAGTTGGTCATAGCGGAAGCGCGGTAATGTGCCCCGCACCCAGACGTAGAGACACAGGAAAGCAAAAACTTTGATCGCAAACCAGAAGAGCGGGAGCAGCGCGTTGATCCAGGTGCTCTGGAATGGCCCCATCAAGTCGCCGAGGGGGCTGGTCCAACCGCCGAGAAACAGCAGCGTGGCCACGCAGCCCACGTTGATCATGTTGCCGTATTCGGCCATGAAGAACATGGCGAATTTCATCGAGCTGTATTCGGTGTGATAGCCGCCGGTAAGCTCGCTTTCAGCTTCAGGCAAATCGAAGGGCGAGCGGTTGGTTTCGGCAAAGGCGGCCATCAGGTAGATGAAGAAGGCAATGAACTGGAATCCGCCGCCGAAGGGGTTGGCGTTCCATGTCCAGGCGCCGAGCGTGGCTTGCTGCTCGACGATGACGCGAAGATTGAGCGAGCCGGCACGAAGCACCACGCCGACGAGCGAAAGACCGAGGGCCAGTTCGTAGCTGATCATCTGTGCGGAAGAGCGCAGGGCGCCGAGCAGCGAGTATTTATTGTTCGACGACCAGCCGGCCAGGGCGATGCCGTATACGCTCATGGAAGTGATTCCGAGAATGACGAGCAGGCCGACGTTAATATTTGAAATCTCAAAGAGGTCGAAGCCGTGCGGGCCCATGCCGGGCGCGCCAAAGGGAATAACGGAGATGGCGATGAGCGCGCAGCCGAGAGAGATGATGGGCGCGAGCAAATAGAGCGGGCGGTAGACAGCGGTGGGAATCAGATCCTCTTTGAGGAACGACTTGGTGCCATCCACGAGCGGCTGCAAAAGTCCGAAGGGGCCGACGCGGCTGGGTCCCCAGCGGTTCTGGATGCGGCCCACCAGCTTGCGCTCGAGGAGCACGGTGTAGGCGATGCCCATCAGCATCACCACCGTCATCACGGCGACTTTGGCCAGGCTCCAGAGAAAGAATACGAGGATGGTCACGTGCGTTCTCCTGAGCGATGCCGATCGCGTCTCGTGCGAGCGGCGCAGCCGAAGGACCTGCGGTTACTGTTATTCGATCTCATCTAATCTGCGGCTGACTCAGCGAATTCGTGTGTCTGATGCTGCGCGAGCTGCCTGAGCGCTGTGCTGTATTGGCCCAGCGTTCCCGAAGTGAAAAGCGTATCGTGCGCAGGAACGATTAGGTCCGGGCTCGAGAACGCCTTTAAAGGCACAAATCCGGGCGTGGCTTCGAGTTCCGTATGCACATCGTTGCCTGCGAAAAGATTGATGCGATCGAGCGTGTAACCGGGGACAAGCCGAGTAATTTCATCCAATGTGGCGAGCGGATCGAAGGGGCTCAGTTTAGGTTCGAGGCCGTTGGCTTCAATCCAGACGGCGTGGCGATCGGCCTCGCCGGCCTGTGCGCCGCGTGACTGGCCGAGATCGCCAGTGGTGCCGCGTTTGCCGAAAGGAACCAGAGTGCTGACGTCGACGCCCATGGCTCCGGCAAGGCGGACGAGAATTTCGAAATCCGGCTTGACTCCGGCGCTGTCGGCGGCTTTGCGCACCATCTGGATGTCGCCGTAGGTGTTGGTCACGGTGCCGGACTTTTCATACAGGCTGGCGGCCGGCAGAACCACATCGGCTAGAGCCGCTGTTTCTGTGAGGAAAAGATCCTGCACGACGACGAACGCGTTCTTAAGTGCCGCAGGATCCAGCTTGGCACGGGAAGCCGGGTTGGCGCCAACCACCAGGAGCGCGCCGAGTTCGCCCTTCGCAGCCGCTTCGAGCATTTGCGGCAGCGTTTTGCCGGGCGCGGCGGGAAGGTTGGGGTATTCCGCGAATGCGCCGGGCGCTGCGACCGGAACGTAGCCGGGTAAAAGGTCGGGGAACAGGCCCATATCGGCAGCGCCGCGCGAGTTGGAGTGGTCGCCAAGATAGGCAAAGCGGACAGAATCGGGATTGGGACCGCGCTTGAGGCCCCAGGCAACGAGATTCTCGACATCCTCGCCGCGAAACTCCTCGCCAAAAAGGACCACGAGCGATTCCTCGGCAAGGAGCGACTTGCTGAAGTCGGATGTGTCGTGATCGAGAAAAAAGGCGAGATTCTTAAGGTCGCCAGGCGGAAATTCCTGCGTGGCCTTGGCCTGACGGTCGAGCTTGATGGGCCTGGAGTTGGCGATGTAAAGGCGCGCGCGGTTCAGACGCACGTTGGTGCGCAGCAACCAGGCCAGAAGCGGATGCTCCTCCGTGGGATTGCCGCCGACAAGAAGGATGGCGCAAGCGGAAGCGATTTCACGCAGGCTCGCGGTCTTTCCGCTGCTTCCGGCGAGAGCGCGGGCAAAGGCTGCGTAATCTGTGCTGCGCTCGTGGTCGATGTTGTTGGTCCCGAGCACCGTGCGCGCGAACTTCTGCAGCAGGTAATTCTCTTCGTTGGTGGTGCGGTTGGAGCCGATGACGCCGATCGACGCACCGCCGCGCGCATCGCGAATCTCCTTCAGTTTGCCGGCGGCAAAGCGAAGCGCGCGCCCCCACGTGGCGGGTTCGAGTTTGCCGGCCGAGTTGCGCACCAGCGGTTGCGTCAATCGGTCGGGGCTCTCCACAAAGTCGAAGCCGAAGCGGCCCTTGGCGCACAGGAAATCGTTATTGATGCCGCTCTTATCGCGATTGTCGGCGCGAACGATTTCGGAGCCGTCGTTGGTGGAGCGAACCCCGAGAGTCACCTTGCAGCCATCAGCGCAGTGCGTGCACACAGTGGAAATGTGGCTCATCTCCCAGGGCCGCGTCTTGTAGCGATAGCTGCCGCTGGTGAGCGCGCCCACGGGGCAAACGTCAATGCACATGCCGCATTGTTCGCAGTCGAGCTGGTGATCGTCGTTTGGCACGATCACGGAGTCGGCGCCGCGATTCCATACGCCGAGCGCCCAAACGTCCATGCCTTCGCCGCACATGCGGATGCAGCGGTAGCAGAGGATGCAGCGCGGGCGATCGTAGAAGACGGCGGGCGACCATTGCTGCTCGTCGGTGTGATCCTTGGCCTCGATGTAGTGGCTTTCGCCAGCGCCGTACTTGAAGGTCATGTCCTGCAGTTCGCACTCGCCGCCCGCGTCGCACACGGGACAATCGAGCGGGTGATTGCCAAGGAGCAATTCGATGGTGGCCTTGCGCGCCTGCGCGATTTCGGGTGAGTCGGTGACGAAGACCTGGCCCTCCGCCACGGTGGTGGTACAGGCGGTTTGCAGCTTGGGAACTTTCTCCTGGCGCACGACGCACATGCGGCAGGCGGCCTGGAGGCTCAAGCCCGGGTAATAGCAGAAGGCCGGGATTTCGATGCCGGCTTTGCGGCATGCGTCAATGAGCAGCGTTCCCGCAGGAGCGGTGAGCTTCTTTCCATCGACTGTGAATGTGACGTCAGCCATTGTTCGTAGCGTCACCCTTCTGTGGGATCGGCGGCTCGCCTTGGAAGTTTCTGTACGATTCCACTATCATCTTCTTAATCAGCGAGTCGTGCTCGGCAATTTCGGCTTCCGAGAGAATCAGGTTGTATCCCGCATAAGGGCCGTTATCGTATGTCCATCTAATCCCTTTTTCCTCTAGTTGCTTGTCAAAGTCGTCCCGCTGCTTGCATTTAATCGAGAGACGTAACGCATTCTTCTGCGGGTAATACACAGTAAAGTTGCTAGCTTCGCCTCTAACTGCGGTGCCGATGTAGGCCTTGTTGTACCTTGGAACGACTGTGCTGTCGATCGACTTGGTCGCGAACTCAATGAGCTTTTCTGCGGCCTTCAATGCAAACGGGCCGCTACGCTTTTCCCAGTATTGCCGGTCTGCCTTAAGCGAAGGGGCTTCTGATTCCTCAGCTCCTCTTGGCTCATAGTCGAGAATCTTGGTGAAGAGAATTCCAAATTGATTCCCCTGCTTGAATGCGATAACCTTTAGCGCAACAAGAGGAATTTGCTGATTGAAAAGGCTTATAACGTTGAAAAACCGACCATTGATTTCTTCGGCGACAATCACGGCTGTGTGGCGAATGTCAGGATACCGGCGTCGTTCGCGATCCCAGTATTCGATGGTGCGGATAATGTGGGTCTCGTTCGTCGGCCCTAGTTGAATCTCAACCTCATACCAAGATTGGCCCTCAGCATCCTCGAGGAGAACATCAAGCCTTCCGCCAGAGGGTTGAGTGCGCTCCTTTTCCCTTAGTATGAGGTTCCCAAGCGTCAAGACAGACGGGTCTTCAGCGATCAAATCCTGAATGAACCGTTCGCTCCCGTTCGGGAGGCTCTTCACCGGGACAATTTGAACCTTCTCAAGTGTTGCCACTGAAGCCTGATCTTCAAACTCCTTGCGGAACTTCTTGACGAACGCGATGGTCGGCATGGCAGCGGCGTCGCCCAGCGGGCAGAATGTGCGGCCCAGCATGTTCTCGGCGAGGTACTGAATATTGTCGATGTCGGCCTCGCTACCGAAGCCGGCGTGAAAACGCGTGAGTGATTTCTTGAGCCAGTCAGTGCCTTCGCGACAGGGAATGCACCATCCGCAACTCTCGTGTGCGTAGAAGCTGATAGTGCGCAGAGCAAACTCCACGATGCAGGTCTGGTCGTCAATGACGACAACTCCGCCCGAGCCGAGCATGGAGCCGGCTTTGCCCACCTGATCGAAGTCCATGCCGATATCGATCTCTTCGGGCAGCAGGACGGGCGTTGACGAGCCGCCGGGGACCACAGCTTTCAATTTGCGTCCGCCGCTAATGCCGCCGGCCACATCGTAGATCATCTTCTTGAGGTTGTAGCCCATCGGCAATTCGTAAACGCCGGGGCGCTCCACGTGGCCGCTAATGCAAAACAGGCGCGTACCGCCATTGCGCGGAGTGCCCACGCCCGCATACGCCGCCGCGCCCATCGTGATCACACAAGGCACGGTCGCGATAGTCTCGGCATTATTGATGACCGTGGGACCACCGTAGAGGCCGACGGTCGCGGGAAAGGGCGGCTTGATGCGTGGTACGCCACGCTTGCCTTCGAGCGACTCCATGAGCGCGGACTCTTCGCCCACTTCGTACGCGCCCGCGCCGGTTTGCGTGATGATCTGGAACTCCATACCGGAGCCGAAGATATTCTTACCGAGAAAGCCGCGATCGTAGGCGTCGGCGACCGCGCGCTCGGTGATTTCGAGAAGATAGCGGTACTCACCGCGCAGGTAGATGAAGCCCATGCGCGCGCCCACCGCCAGGCCGGCGATAATGGCGCCCTCAATCACGGCATGCGGATCGTGCAGGAAGATGAGGTGATCCTTGCAGGTTCCCGGTTCGCTTTCGTCGCCGTTCACGAGGATGTACTTGGGCTTGGCGGATTGCCTGGGAACGAAAGACCACTTCATGCCCGCCGAGAAGCCCGCGCCGCCACGCCCGCGAAGGCCGCTGGTCTTCATCTCCTCGATGATCCACCCGGGGCCCTGGGCCAGGCATTTTTTCACGGCCTGATATCCGCCCAACTCGAGATAGCGATCGATGCTTGTCGCGCCCATGCCGAAGCGGCGGGAGACGATCTTTACTTCATCGGGATGCGAGACGAGCCTAGGCATTCTTTTCCTTGTCTTGGGTTGGATTCCGGTACTGGTCGAGAATGCCGGGGACGAGATCGGGCTTGAGCTCGTCGTGGAAGTTGTAGTTCACTTGAATGGCTGGCGCCCAGCAGCAGGCGCCGATGCACTCCACCTCTTCGACGGAGAAAAGTCCGTCGGGCGTCACGCCTTTGGGGCCGACGCCGAGTTCTTCCTGGAAGCGCTCGTAGACTTCGTAGGCGCCGCGCAGCATGCAACTGATATTGGTGCAGACCTGAATATTGAATTTGCCGGCGGGCTTGAAGCGGAGCATCGAGTAATAGGTGGCAACGTTGCGCACTTCGAGCTCCGTAATACCGATGCGCTGCGCTACCTCTGCGACGACCGCGTCAGAAAGATATCCCACCTCATCCTGCGCGTAGAGCAGCATGGGGATGAGCGCCGAACGTTTCACGGGATACTTCTGAACCAAAGCATCGAAGCGCTTGGCCAGCTTGGGCGAGAAGACCGACATGGTTTCGGAGCTCTTCTTTTTCGCGCTCATCGCATCAACTCCCGTGCCCAGGCTTCTGCCGCCAGATCCATCTCTTCCTCGCTCGTCCCGCTCCGCAATCTACCGGTCTCCGAGATTTCCATACTTCCACTGCTTCCATTTTCTCGCGTCCAGGTAACGATTGCGACGTCGCGCTCGAGGCGAAGCCACTTTTCTCCGTGGCGAACCATCATTTCTTGCTCGCCGGCCTCGACGGTGGCGTGGCGGTTGGTGTGGACTCCATGCGCCGCGCAGTAGCTGCGGAGCAGGGAAGCGAGCGAGATCCAGAGCTCCGCAAAAACGCGCGGATCCGTTGCGGCCGGATATCTTCCGGGAACGGCATCGACAGTTCTGCTAGCGCCCATCGTCAAGAGAATTCTCCCATGAGAAGCCCGGAGACAATCTCAACCGCAATCCGCTCGGGATCGCATCCTTCGATTAACGGGAATTCTTTCCTGGAGATTTCGAGGGCATTCGGCGGTCCCGAGATCACGGCCGTGATTTGTCCCTTAGCTTCCTGAAGCTCGACGGTACAGAGGAGTTCCGATCCAAACGTCAAACAGAGCTTTCCACGGAAGGAGGGCATAAAGATACGTTCGATGGTGTTAAGCTTCCGCTTGCGCATCTCCACATTTGCCTTTTCGATTTCGTTGTTGACGTGGAGCTTCACGCGCTCGTAAACGTCAGTGAGACCCGTTCCCCGCTCGGCCCACGCCTCCTGAGCCGACTGGGCATGCGACCGCCGGTTGCTCAATTTTTGCGCCAACTCGCCGTAATCCGTCACATGGCCCCCTATCTGTCGATTTCTCCCAGCACGATGTCGATGGAGCCAATCACGGCGACCAGGTCGGCAATCAAGCGGCCCTTACACATGGTCTCGACGGCCTGCAGCGTGGCGAACGAGGGATAACGCATGTGCACGCGGTACGGCTTGGCGGTGCCGTCGGAGACGACATAATAGCCCATCTGTCCGTGACCGCATTCGATGCCCTGATAAACCTCGCCGGCCGGGACGTTGAATCCCTCGGTCACGATCTTGAAGTGATGGATCAATGCCTCCATCTGCGTCTTCATTTTTTCGCGGTCGGGCAAAACAATCTTCGGCGCGTCGGCTTTGACTTGGCCGCCGGGCATACCGTCGAGAGCTTGCTGGATGATTTTGACGCTCTCGCGCATCTCCACCAGCCGCACCTCGTACCTCGCCCAAGTGTCGCCCACCGTCGAAATCGGCACCTGGAACTGAAACTTCTCATAACTCGAGTAGGGCATGTCGCGGCGGAGATCGATATCGACGCCGGAGGCGCGCAATGGCGGACCGGTTACGCCGAACGCAATGGCATCGGCCGCAGAAAGAAAGCCAACACCCTTCAAGCGGTTCATGAAGATTGGATTGCCCGTGAGAAGGTTTGAGTATTCGTCGATCTTCTCAGGAAAACCATGAATGAATACCGCGACGCGATCGAGCCAGCCGAGGGGCGGCTCCATGGCGAGGCCGCCGATGCGGAAGTAGCTGGTCATCATGCGTTGGCCGGCTACTGCCTCAAAGAGTCTGAGAATTTCCTCACGTTCGCGGAAGGTATAGAGGAAAACCGTGAGGGCGCCAATATCCATGGCGTGCGTACCGAGCCAGATAAGATGCGAATTCAGCCGGCTCAGTTCGGTCAGCAGCACACGGATCCATTGCGCACGCTCGGGGATTTCGAGGTTGAGGAGCTTTTCGACGGCCAGGCAATAACAGAGATTGTTGGAGAGCGGATCGAGGTAATTGACGCGGTCGGTGAGGGGAACCACCTGCTGATAGAACTTGGCCTCGCAGGTCTTCTCGATGCCGGTGTGCAGATAGCCGATCTCGGGGCGGATGCTCGAGATGACTTCACCGTCGAGCTCGACGACCAGGCGCAGCACGCCGTGGGTCGCGGGATGTTGCGGGCCCATATTAAGGACCATGCGCCGTTCGCCGGTGCTTTCGGAAGCGGGGAGTTCGAGGACCGCGGCGCCAGGTATCTCAGTCATCGATTTCTCGCTCATTAGCGGTATCCCTCCACGGGGTAATCCTTGCGCAGGGGGTGACCTTGCCAATCGTCCGGTAGCATGATGCGCCGCAGGTCGGGATGATCGGCAAAGTGGATGCCGAACAGATCGAAGACTTCGCGCTCGTAAAAGTTGGCGCCCGGCCAGACCGGTGTGATGGAATCGACGCTGGGCTCGGCTTCATCCAGCATTACGCGTAGCCGAATCCGTTCCTTGAACGCGTGCGAGAGGATGTGGTAGCTCAACTGAAAGCGGGGCGCGAGGGGATACCAGTCCACCGCTGTCATGTCCTCAAAGAAGTTGTAGCCAGCAGCCTGCACGGCGGCGCAGGCGGCGCGAATCTCCGCGGGCGCGACGGTGAGGGTTAGCTCGCCGAAATCGAATTTGGCATCAGTCAGGGCGTCAGGCTTCCATGCGAGCAGCGCTTTAATCGCGGGGTGGTCAGGCATCTCCGCGAGGACGGCTCCCTTGCCCGATACAGTGGGTGGTTGACTCGCCATCCTAAAGATCCGCCTTGTCCTGGCTCCAGTTCAGGATGCCTTTGCGCACAATGTAGTAGAGACCGACGGCGACAAAGCCGAGGTAGACGAGCATCTCCCAGAAGCCGAATAGGCGCGAGCAGCCGGTGAGCGCGGGCAGGCGACGGTAGACGACCGCCCATGGCATCATGAAGACCATTTCTACATCGAAGAGGATGAAGAGAACCGCAACCAGATAAAAGCGCACGCTGAAACGGCCGCGCGCGTCGCCGGTGGCCACGATGCCACATTCGTAGGCATCGAGCTTGACGACACTATTGCGATGGCGGCCTACAAACCATGAGGCTGTAACCATCCCCACACCAAGCAGGAACGCGGCAAGAATCTGCATCAAGAGCGGGAGATATTGCCAGTCATACGGAACCATGGCCGCCCAATCCAAAGGAAATCGATAAAACTGCGCCCCTTGTGCCAGAAAAAGAGCTCCGGACACACAGGATTCTAGTTTGAGATTAGGTTTTCAGACTGATCCCGTCAAGGCAGCGAGCCGATAAGCAACGGTGAAGTGCTTTATTGCGCATGAGATATTGCGTTTGATTGGAGAAGAGGGTATTCGTTGTGAGTTTTGAACCATTTGGTGTGAGCTAAGTCACCAGGCTTCCCATGTTGGATGGCGCATAAAGTAACGTGTACTGAATTGAAATAGTACTTTCGTGATCTATTTGACGGATTACGTTGCGCCGATGATTCAGGTGAGGATAAGAAGCATGGCAGCGTCTTCCAGGGCGGGTGGGTTCCCGATCCGGACGGTGGCGCCGGCGGCGGTCACGGGCCGCGGCGTGGTGCGTCGCCGCAGGATCTCGCCAGAGGCAGGCCATGCGCTGGAGATTCTGGGGCACGCCATCGAGTACTTGACGGACGAGTTTGTTTACGCCGATGGGTCCTTTTCCGCGCACGATGCGCAGGTGGAAGCCGTGCAGTTGCTCATGGGCCTCAATCGCGAGATTTATTTTGGCTGCCCTGAAGTGCCGACCTTCGGCGATCGCTTCCGCGCCTGGCTGAATCTGCGCACGGCGTGAAAGCCGGGAGCTAGAAGCTAAGAAATAGCAGCTGGAAGCTGTTATTGTCCCAGCACCAAAACCCCGAATAATACCAGCCAAGCAAAGCCCATGGTGTGCCAGAACCATGCCGTCGAGTCCACGGCGATCTGACGGGACTCCACGCGTTTGAGGCGCGTGAGAGCGCAGAGGCAGAAGAGCAAAGCCAGAACGCCGATCATCAGGTGCGCGGCGTGAAGCCCGGTGATGATGTAGAAGAAGTAACTTGCCGGCGTGGCCCAGCGATCGAACCGAAATCCCTGCGCGGCTAATTGTTTCCATGCCATGGCCTGGCCCAAAAGAAACATCAGCCCCAGGACGAGAGTGAGCGCGATCCAGGGCCGGGTGCGGCGCAGCGCCGGGCGGCCCAGCCCGAGCCACTCTTCCAATACGTCAATCTCGCGGAAGATGTGCAGGCGCGCCCGCTCCATGCTGAGGCTGCTGAGCAGCAGGACCGCCGTATTGAGAAAAAGGATGGGCGGGAGCAGAACCGGATGCCAGTCGCCGATTTGTCGGAGGGTCCGCGGATCCATGTGGGTGCCGGCCTGGCGCGCATAAAACAGCACCACCAGCACCACGAAGAACATCATGTCGCCAGCCAGGGCACAGAAGACAAATGCGCGGGTGCGGTGCAGAACCTCTCTTGGGCCGCGCCGGGGTTTTCTCCAGTCGTCGTCGCCTCCACCGCCCCCGCCGCCTGTAGGTCGGCGGTCAACGGGTGGCTTGCCCCCGGTTCCGGGCGCCTTCCGTTCGATTTCGGCCGGGATGGGCGAAAAGATGGACGGCATAGAGCTCCCGTGAGGATGAGGTTACTCTTACTCTTATTTGGACGCACACAAAATCGGAAAAGAGGGCTGGGGAATAAGAAAAGAAGGCCTGCTCGCATAAAGGCCTCAAACCGCTATGAGGATTGTATCCGCTTAACCTATTTGCCTGAAAACGGGTTGAAGATCTTGACACCGAAACTCGCGAAGTCTCTCACGTTTCGGGTGACAATAACCATTCCGTTTACCCGTGCGGTGGCGGCGATCATGGCATCCTCAGTCAAATCGCGTGATTTGCCATGAATGAGCCTTGCCCACTCGCGAAAGACAACAGCATCCAGAGGCAAGACCGCGTACGAGGAGAGAACTTTATCGATAAACCGCTCGATTTCCGCGGCCTTTTCTGGAGCTTGTAAGCGTGTCCGCTCAGCACCTGCCTGCATTTCGCCGATGACCACCTCGGAAATGAATAGGTCGTTGTTGCCCACGGAGCCGAGCCAAGCGATCACCGCCCCGTGAGGTTTGGTTTTTCGCAACTCGGATATGACATTCGTATCGAGAAGGTACATTGGGCCTACTCGAAACCGGGGGGCGGACGAAGGCGAAACAGACCGCGCGGTGGAATATCAAGATCATGCGGCCCGTTCGGGTCGAGCAGAATTTCTTTGAGCGACGGTCTCGTCTGGCCTTTCAGGCGCTTCCATTCGTCGATGGGGACCACAACCGCCGTTTCCACTCCGCGGCGCGTGACCACTTGCGGGCCATCTTTGAGCGCGGTGTCGAGAAGTTCGCTAAAGCGCGCCTTTGCGTCGTAGACCTGCCAAGCCATGGGAGGAAGCTCCTTCTCATATAGTCATATGACTAGTCATATGACTATGTCAAGGGCGTGCGGTGCACCACTTCCGATAATTCCCTTGACGATATATGTATATTAGTACATAATGAACCGATGGCCTGGGAAGTCGAGTTCACGGATGAATTTGGCGGGTGGTGGGACGGGCTGACGGTCGAGGAGCAGAACAGCATTGCCGATGGCGTTTATGTCCTGGAAGAGTTCGGCCCAACGCTGACCCGCCTACAGGCCGACACGGTTCGTGGCTCCAAGTATCCGAACATGCGTGAGTTGCGAATCCAGCACCAAGGCCGCCATTATCGCGTTCTCTATGCCTTTGACCCGCGCCGTGTGGGCGTCCTTCTGATCGGCGGTGACAAGACGGGAAACAGCCGTTGGTACGAAGTGTTCGTGCCTAAGGCCGACACGATTTATTCGCAGCATCTACGCGAGATTGAGGAGTAAAGATATGGCACACAAGTGGTCTGAACTGGAAGCCAAGATGGGGCCGGAACGGGTAGCCGCCGCCCGCGCCCGTGCACGGAAAATCATAGAGGAGATGCCGCTCCAGCAGCTTCGCAATGCGCGGGAGATGACGCAGACACGGCTGGCCGAGGTGCTGGAGATGGACCAGGGGAACATTTCCAAGCTGGAAAAGCGCACGGATATGTACCTGAGCACGCTGCGCAGCTACGTGGAGGCGATGGGCGGGGCGCTGGAGATTCGCGCGGTTTTTCCGGACGGGGAAGTGAAGATCGACCTGCTGAACAAGCTGTCGGCGTGAGGGGCTGCGGGCACCTGCGGTGCGGCGGACGCCTTCGGCTCGCGGAGCAAATGGTGAGGGTCGTTCCACTTTTCGCGAGATACAGGCGAAGGATGAGGCGCCCTTAAGGGATCGCAGTTCGTCCCGCCGTGCCGAGAGTGTTACCGCCGGTCCAACGAAATGCCGAATTCGATTGCCCTGCAAGGTCGACAATGAACTCTGTACCTCAGAGTAGCGAGCCCGTACAATGGCATCGCGTGCAAATCAATCCAGAGGAGTTGTCAATATGCGCCGTTGGCTACTTGTTGTCTTCGTTCTGATGCTTCTTTGCGCTCCAAGTGTCGCCCGTGCGGAGGCAGAGCATGATGGCAATGAGTTGAGCGAGGAGTGCAATACTGCTCTACGCACTCCTGATAAATCAAAGAACGATGCCCCACCTGATGCGATTCACACTGGAATGTGCCTCGGTCTTGTCCGTGGGGCTATGGACATGATGACGTTATGGGAACGGGTGGATTCTAATCACAGTCAATCACGTTTCCACGGATGTATTCCAACTGAAGTATCTCTGCTTGAAGCGATTAAGGTTGTCATGAAATATCTGAACGACCATCCTGAGCGATTGCATGAGAGAGATAGCTTTTTGATAGTTTCCGCGCTCACCGAAGCATATCCATGCCACGCATCTTCACCCGGAGCGGGCTAGGGAACGTAGTTGACGGCTTGGCCGCTTTCTGGACAGTAAAGCCATTGTGTAGGGGCCGACCCCGGCATTTGTGATCTTAGGTTCTGCCGACGCAATGGCGTCTTGTGAACGCCGCAAATAGGCTCACCGCTGGAATCAGTCGTCGCGTAACAATTCACTGTGTCTGCTGCCATAACGTCTCCATATCCTCATCGCCCCGGTTCATTCCCTGGCCTTTTTCTATGCAGTCACGATTCACTACTTCTTGAGGGAAACGCGCTTGCGGAAAGCCTTCTTGATTCCATTCTTCTTCGTAAACGAGAACTTGCGCCTAGAACTACTCGTGCTGCTCACGTGCAGTACGGCTTTAGGAGAACCGCGCTTGCCGGGTGGCGATATTGCCTTCATCTCAACGTGACATTCTAGGCAGAGCGCATGTTCTCTTTTGGTGACGGTCCTCTTCTGTACCCAGACGCCGAATCCCGGGCACTTCTGACCTTTGCGCGGGTAATTTTGATTTTTACACTCGAAATGCATAACAAAAAATCCCTCTATGTCGACCTAAAAGCCGGATGCCAGACGGCTTGTCTGTATAATCGCGACGCCTGCGTCCTTGCCCGTACGTAACTATCGTGTGGTTCGCGACAATTCATGTCAAGAGCTTGTCTGCGCCCAAACTGCGTTTATAGGAATATGTAGTGACTTTCTGGGTGCATAGACTCGAAAAATCGGCCGGAGGTCCATCCTTGGGGACTCTGTATTCTGCAAAGACGGAACGCACAAAGCTTATGCGAGCCAATAGCGAGCCGCTGCAGGAACGGTCAGTTCACCAGCCGCGCGTCTGCAGCAGCTGCGATTCTTCGATGGCCGCAGCGGCCAGACCCTTCATCGTGCCGGTCACCTGTGCGCTCACTTCGGCCAGAATCTTCGGGTCGTTCCAATGCGTGGTGGCCATCACGATGGCCTTGGCGCGCGAGACCGCTTCTTCGCGCTCCTTGGGATCGTTCTCGACGTCGAGGGGGGTAGCGCGCTCCTTCATGAAGATGCCCGAGCCGACAAAAATGGCTTCGGCGCCGAGTTGCATCATCAGAGCGGCGTCGGCGGGGGTCGCGATGCCGCCGGCAGAAAAATTGGGCACGGGCAGTCTGCCGGTTTGGGCTACCATGCGGATCAGTTCGTAGGGAGCCTGGTGTTCCTTGGCCGCAGCGTAGAGCTCCTGGTCGGTGAGCACCGTGAGCACGCGCATTTCGCGAGTAATCTGGCGCATGTGCTGGACAGCATGGACGACGTCGCCGGTCCCTGCTTCTCCTTTTGTCCGGATCATGGCCGCGCCTTCGGCAATGCGGCGCAGTGCCTCTCCCAGGTTGCGTGCGCCGCAAACAAACGGCGTGGTGAAGGCGTGCTTGTCGATGTGGTGCGCCTCGTCCGCGGGGGTCAGCACCTCGCTTTCGTCGATGAAGTCCACGCCCAGTTCCTGGAGAATCTGCGCTTCGACAAAGTGGCCGATGCGGGCTTTTGCCATTACAGGAACTGAAACGGCCTGAATGATCTGCTTGATCAGGCTGGGCCGGGCCATGCGGGCCACGCCACCCTCGGCGCGAATCATGGCGGGCACGCGCTCGAGAGCCATGACGGAGACGGCGCCGGCCTCTTCGGCGATGCGCGCCTGCTCGACGCTCATCACGTCCATGATGACGCCGCCCTTGAGCATCTCCGCCAGGCCCACCTTCAGGCGCAGGCTGGTTCCCGTCAAACTCTTGTTTTCGCTTGCTTCCGGCATGATCTTTGACCTCGAAAGGCGGCAACTTCGCATCCGCTGGGGACGTGAAAGCCGCATAACCTTCCACATTTCAGTGTAGCAGCGATGCGGTTTGGTTGCCTCATGGATCGGAATCGGGGTAATGGGTCAATTTCGGGAGACCATCCCTCAGTGGCTAGAGCCCGCGTTCATTTTGCGGCCGTTACGGCACGAGTGAACTCGTGCCCTTTCAAAACAGCTCCAAACTGACCCACTACCGGAATCGGTCAATGCGCCGGCGCAATTCTTAAGCCAAACCAATCCTGTCCATCATCCTCTGGTCCTCTTTCTGCTGCTGCCTCTTGCGGAATGGCGACAGCGCATCCATTGCCGGCATCTGCGGGGGTACCACATCCAGCGGGAGCACCTCATGCAGCGGGGATACCACATCCGGGAGCAGCGGCCACGCAGCGTGCGCCGGCCGGGGAGGGTGTCCAGGCACTTGTTCCGGCGCCGCCGTCGCCGCAGAGCGAAGAAGAGCCGGTCTTCAGCGCACCGATTCCCCGATTGCCTGTGGAGCTGGGCGTGACCATTCCCGTGCGCGAGTTTCGCGTACGCCAGTTGCTGGCCCTGGCTCCGGGACAAGTGATCGAGACGCAATGGAGCCATGGGGACGACTTGCCCTTGGCTGCGGGCGACGTGCAGGTGGCGTGGAGCGAGTTCGAAGTGGTGGAAACCCGGTTGGCAGTGCGCGTAACGCGGCTGGCGTAAGGGCGCGATGAGGAGAAAGAACAGAATGGCAGGCGGAGCAGACGAAAAGGCGGGTGGTCCTGGTGGATGGGCGGGGTGGCTGCTGGCGAGGTGGCAGGGCCGGCGGCGCGCGGAGCCGCGTCTGGCACTCGTCGAGCGCATCACGCTCGCGCCGCGCCAGTCTCTGGCGCTGATTGAGGATGAAGGGCGCAAAATTCTGGTCGCGACCTCGGCCGAAGGCGGTCCGGCATTCTATCCGCTGGACGAAAACGCGAGTTCCAGGGCATATGCGGGTGCGAATCGCGCGCTGCACGGCCGGCCGAGGGTTTCATGGTAGGCGCCTGGTTGCTGCAGATGGCGGCGGCTCCGGTGGCAGCGCCTCTTTTGCCCGACCTGAACGCGAAACTGCGGCCCTCGGACGCGACGCCGTGGACGATTCTCCTGGTTCTGACGCTGATCACCTTGCTGCCGGCGATCCTGATGGCGATGACGCCGCTGGTGCGTCTGCTGATCGTCTTTCACTTTCTGCGCCAGGCGCTGGGCACGCAGACCGCGCCCTCCAATCCCACGCTCATGGGGTTGGCCCTGATGATGGCGTGGTTCCTGATGACGCCGGTGCTGAACCAGGTGGATCAGCAGGCCGTCGAGCCCTATCGCAGCGGCCAGATTACGGGCATCGAGGCCATCGACCGCGGCGCGCAGCCGGTCAAGCTCTTTCTGCTCAAGTACGCACGTGAGAAGGATCTCGAGCTGTTCACGGCCGCAGGCGAGATCCCGCGGCCCAACACGGCCGCGGACTTGCCCATGCGCGTGGTGGTTCCCGCCTACATCCTCTCCGAACTCAAGGCGGGATTTGCCATCGGAGCGGTGCTGTTTCTGCCCTTTCTGCTGATCGATATGGTGACGGCCGCGATCACAACCTCGATCGGCATGTTCCAGTTGCCGCCGGTGGTGGTCTCGACGCCGCTCAAGATTCTGCTCTTTGTGATGGTGGACGGCTGGAACCTGCTGGCGAGGTCCCTGTTGCGGAGTTTTTGACGCGGAGCTTTTGAGAGGAGCGAGATGACACCGGACCTGGTTGCCGAGTTGATGCGCCAACTGATGCGCGAGGCCATGATTCTGGCCGCGCCGCTGCTGATTGCGGCGGCGGGGCTGAGCTTTGTGCTCAGCCTGATCCAGACCCTGACCAGCCTGCAGGAGCAGTCGCTGACCTCGGTGCCGCGCCTGGCCGCGATCGCGCTGATCTTACTCGCCGGCATGCCCTGGTTTCTCGAAAGGCTGGCCACGTACACGCGGCTGCTGCTGGGCGACTTTCATCGCTACCTGGGATGAGGAGAGCAGCTTCTAGCTTCTAGCTGCTAGCTCGGGAGTGCGGATCGAAGCCGCATCGGGGGGCCGGAGGGCTTGGAGAAAGACCAAACCGCAAGCGGCGCGATTGCGAAAGGGCGGATTTTCACCACAGAACCTCCGGCCGCACAGAAGGAGCTAGCGGCTAGAGGCTAGAAGCTAGGAGCTTCATTGACCGATTGGCCGACATTTCTGAGTGCGATGGCGCTGGTGCTGGTGCGAGTCAGTGGCATGGTGGCCTTCGCGCCTTTTTTTTCGTCGACGGCCCTTCCCGTGCGCGTGAAAGCGGTTTTTTGCAGTGCGGTTGCGTTTCTGCTGGCGCCGCTTGTGGCAGCTCTGCCCCACGCGCAGGCAACTATTAATTTCTCGGCGATCCTGGGCGAGCTCTCGATCGGCCTGGTCTATGGCCTCTCGCTGGCGCTGCTCAGCGAGATGATGCTCTTTGCCGGCCAGATGTTGGGCCTGCAGTTCAGCTTTTCTCTTGTCAATTTGATGGACCCGGCTTCGGCCATCCAGACGCCGCTCCTGGGCGACCTCTTCCAGCTGATGGGGACCCTGGTTCTGATCACCGCCGGCCTCGACCGGATTCTGCTGGCATCGATGGTGCGCAGCTTCCATGCCGTGCCGCTGGGAGCCTTCGCGCTCGCGCCCCCGACCGCACTGGCCATCGTGCGCGCGGCGGGCGACGTCTTTCTGGCCGCGGTGGAATTGGCCGCGCCCGTGCTGGCCGCGACCATGCTACTGGAGTTCGCCGTGGCCCTGCTGGGCAAATTGAGCCCGCAGCTGCCGGTAATGATGCTGACCGTGCCGCTCAAGACTTTGACGGGCTTCGTAATTCTCACGGGCTCTCTCGCGCTCTGGCCGCGCTTTATCGAGGCGCGCTTTAGCGGGCTGCTCGACATGGCCGAGCGCCTGATCACAACTTCGACCGCTGCGCCCGGCTGGGGAGGCTGATCCATGCCCGGAGAGCGCACCGAACAGGCCACGCAGCACCGGCGCGAAAAGGCGCGCCGCGAAGGCGACATTCTGCACAGCCGCGAATTGTCGGCTGCCGCGGGAACTCTGGCCGGGGCGCTGGCCCTGGGCGTGCTGGGCCCCCGGACCATGGAGGCCTGGCGTGGCGCCTTTGCCGGGTTTCTTGCCTTGGGCACTGTGGCGCATTGGGAGCCGGCCACCCTGGAGCCGACGCTGGTCGCCGCGCGCCGCCTGACGCTCGAAGTGCTGGCGCCGCCCGCCGTCGTGATGGCGCTAGTCGCAGTGGCGGCGCTGGGGGCAGGCATCGCCCAGACTGGCGGCGTCTCCGTGCACGCGAGCGCCTTGGCATGGAAGCCGGAGCGCATCAATCCCATCGCGAATCTCAAAAACCTGTTCTCGCTGCGCGCCGCGGCCCGGCTCGGCAAATCGCTCATCCCGGCTGCGATATTGGCGGTGTTTGCCGTGCAGCGCATCGCCCGGCAACTGGACATTCCACCTTTCTCGACGGAACGGCTCGAGATTCTCGGCCAGGATGTCTACGGATTGCTCCTGGCCGCGGCCTGGCTGCTCTTCGGCTGGTCGGCCATCGACTACCTGGTCGAGTGGCAGAGCCGCGAGTCGCGGCTCAAGATGAGCCGCCAGGACCTGCGCGATGAGTACAAGGAGACCGAGGGCAGTCCGCAGATTCGTGGCCGCATTCGCAGCCTGCAGCGCCAGATGCGCCGCCGCCGCGTGAAGGCCGACGTGGCCAAGGCGGCCGTGGTCCTGACCAACCCCACACATTACGCGGTCGCCCTGGGCTTTGACTTCCTCACCATGGAGGCGCCCAAGGTGATGGCCA
The DNA here is from genome assembly GCA_050015795.1 of Occallatibacter sp. Classification (GTDB taxonomy): domain Bacteria; phylum Acidobacteriota; class Terriglobia; order Terriglobales; family Acidobacteriaceae; genus Telmatobacter. Next base: position 24,371 of record JBEKAS010000052.1, read on the forward strand.
AGGGACGCAACCTTTTGGCCGAGGAGATTAAGGCCGAGGCGCGCTGGGCGGGCGTGCCCATTGTGGAGAATCCGCCGCTGGCGCAGTCGCTCTACCGCACGGTCGAAGTGGGTCAGGCCATCCCGGTGGAACTCTATGCCGCCGTGGCCGCGATTCTGGCCTATCTCTATCGCCAGCGTGTGGAGGCCGAGCTCAGGGATCGGCAGGTGCGGGAAGCCTCTGCCCGGCGCTCGGCGCCTTCGGGTTTTGGAGGCGCTCCGCGCTCCTGAGTTTTGGAGGTGGGTATCAATGAGGCGGCCCGCACTTTTGGGTTTTGGAGGAGACGATCAATGAGTACAGCGATTTTGCCAGCGGGAACGCTTCCGGCCCGGTCCACGATCTGGCACCGGCTGCGCGACTACCTGTTGCCCATGGCGGCCATCAGCGTGGTCTTTGTCATGATCGTGCCGGTGCCGGCCGCGGGCCTGGACCTTCTGCTGGCGCTTTCCATGGCGGCATCGGTCATCGTCTTCCTCTCTGCGGTGCAAATCCGCCGCGCCGTTGAGCTTTCCGTCTTTCCCACACTGCTTTTGCTGCTCACCCTGTTCCGCCTCTCGCTCAACATCGCCTCCAGCCGGCGCATTCTGCTGCACGGCCAGGAGGGAACCGCCGCGGCGGGCAAGGTGATCGAAGCCTTCGGGCAGTTCGTGGTGGGCGGCAATTATGTAGTCGGCTTTGTGCTCTTTCTGGCCCTGGTCGCGATTCAGTTTCTCGTGATTTCGCATGGCGCCGTGCGCACCGCCGAGGTCACGGCGCGCTTCACACTCGATGCTCTTCCCGGCAAACAGATGGCCATCGACGCCGACCTGAACGCGGGGCTGATCGACGAGGCCGAGGCGCGCCGCCGACGCCAGGCCATCGCCCGCGAGGCCGAGTTTTACGGCGCCATGGACGGCGCGGCGCGCTTCAACCAGCGCGACGCCCTGGCCACGATCCTGATCACGGCCGTCAACATCGTGGCCGGACTGCTGATCGGGACCCTGCAACAGGGCGTCGAATTAAGCGAGGCCGCGCGCACCTACACCGTGCTCACCGTGGGCGACGGCCTGGTCACGATCATTCCTTCGTTGCTCGTCTCCGTGGCCGGCGGCATCACGCTCACGCGCGCCAACTCGGCCGGCCTGCTGGGCGGCGAGATCCGGCAACAGCTCCTGGGCCGCCCCGCGACGCTCTACATGGCAAGTGCGGTCTCGGCCTGCATGTGCCTGATTCCGGGATTGCCGAAGTTGGCTTTTTTGGCCGTGGCCGGAGGGCTGCTGGTAGGCGGCAGACGGCTTGCCGCGCAGGGCCCGTCGGCAGCGGTCGAGCCGGCGCCGGCCGAGAAAAAGAAACTCGAAGGCGCGCAAAACTCAGAGCTCTCTTCGCTGCTCCGCCTCGAGGACCTGACCCTCGAGATCGGTTTCCAGTTGATTCCACTCGTCGACGAGAAGCAGAGCGGGCAGCTGTTGAGCCGGGTGCGGACCCTGCGGCGCCACCTATCGTCCGAGATGGGCTTCCTGGTGCCCCCCGTACACATCTCCGACAATCTGCGCCTCAAGCCGCGCGAGTATGTGATTTCGCTGCGCGGCATGGAGATCGGCCGCTGGCAGACGGAGGGCCCGCACCTGCTGGCCGTCTCGGGAGAGCCCGGCCGCAGGCCGCTTACCGGCAAAGAGACACGGGAGCCGGCCTTTGGCGTGCCTGCGGTCTGGATCGCTTCGGCTCTCGAAGAGCAGGCCATTGCAGCGGGCTACTCGGTGGTGGACGCGGTCACCGTGATCACCACGCACCTCGGCGAACTGATCCGCCAGCATGCCGGAGAGCTGCTGGGACGCGCCGAAATCAAGCGCCTGCTCGACGCCCTCAACGATTCGCACCCCAAGCTGCTCGAGGAGCTGGTGCCCAAGCTGCTCACCCTGGGCGAGGTGGCGCGGGTTCTTGAGCAGCTGCTGCGCGAGCGCGTTTCGATCCGCGATATGGGCACGATTCTGGAGGCGCTGCTCGAGACTGCGCCCATGAACAAGAGCCTCGTGTCCCTGGTCGAAGCCTCCCGCCAGGCGCTGGGACGCAGACTGGTGCGGCCGCTGCTTGATAGCGACGGCCTGCTTCCAGTGCTCCTGCTCGATCCCGCCCTCGAAGAGGAGATTCTCTCGGCCGTCGCACCGGAGTCTGGCCAGCGCCTGCTTTCTGGAGGCGCACCCCAGGGAACCCCGGTCGTCCGCCGCCTCGCCGATTCTGTGAGATCCCTTATCGGCTCAGCATCCGCCGCGGCACCGCCCGTGCTCCTCTGTCCCAGTCCAGCGCGGTTCCATGTCAAGCGCTGGCTGGAACCGGTGCTGCCTCGTCTGGCCGTGCTTGCCGCCAGTGAGATTCCACCGGAGATCCGGCTGCGCCCCGTGGGCGCGGTTCGCTGAGGGTAGCGGGCGGGAAGACGGCGCAACGGATTGGGGAAAGATCGCTCGGGAAAATGAGTTCGCGTTAAGGGGAGTGGCGATGGGAGTCGACGGGACCACTGCAACGAGAGACCCCAAACCCGCGCGCCGCGCCGCGGCGGCGGGCGGCTATCCTCCGGCCGGGATGTCGCAGGTACTGACCAGTGAGCAGGAGCGCGTGCTGCTCGAGCACCTGCCGATCGTGCGTTTTCTCGCGCGCCGCATCCATGAGCGGTTGCCCCAGCATGTCGACATCGAGGATCTGGTCTCGGCGGGCGTGGTCGGGCTGATGGACGCCTTCGCCAAATTCGATCCCGAAAAGAAGGTGCAGTTTCGCAGCTACGCGCAGTTCCGTATCCGGGGCGCGATCCTCGACAGTCTGCGCACCCTCGATTGGAGCCCGCGCGAACTGCGCCGCAAGGGCCGCGCTGTCGAAGAGGCTATCCGCATGCTTACGGCCCGCCTGGGCCGTGCGCCGGGCGAGACCGAGATCGCCACTGAGATGGGCATTCGTCTCGAGGATTACCAGCAGCTGCTGGGCGATCTCAAGGGACTCGAGATCGGCACGCTGCATCTCGAGCGCAGCGAGAACTCCGGCGAGGAGGAGCTGGCTTACGTGCCGGGGCGTCCCGATGAGGATCCGCTCTTTCGCTGCTTGCGCGGCGAACTCGAGGAGCGGCTGGGGGAGGCGATTGCTGATCTGCCTGACCGCGAACGGCTGGTGATGACCCTCTACTACTACGAGGAGATGACCATGCGCGAGATCGGTCTGGCGCTGGGCGTGGTTGAGTCGCGGGTCTCGCAGATGCACGCCTCGGCGGTGGTGCATCTGCGCGCCTCCTTGCGCGACCTGGCGACGCGCGTCGCTCGTGATCGTCTCCCTTCCGCGCCCACCGCCCCGGAAGGCCTGAAAGGCAGAGTGCGGCAATCGGTACGGCATTGAAAGCAGACCTGGAGCGGCACCAAGCTGGAACGGCAGCAAAGAATGAAGGCACGCAGCAAAGGAGCGAGGATTGACGGAAAAGACACTCAAGCAGGATGAGATTGATGCGCTGTTCGAAGCCGCGCGCAGCGCCTCGCCCGAGTCGTCGCGCCCCGAGGTGCGGGCCCGCGTAGTGCCGTATAACTTCTCCTCCGCCGGACAGATTTCGACCGATCAATTGCGCGCCATCAGCATGTTGAACGACCTTTTTGCGCGCAACCTCACGCACAACCTGGCCGCATGGCTGCGCACCCGCTTTCAGGTCAACCTGGTTTCGGCCGAACAGATTCAGTTCAATGAGTTTCTGCTCAGGATTCCCGAGATCAGCTATGTGGCCTCGGTGCGGCTGGAGCCCCTGGGCGCGCTTTCCGTGCTGCAGCTCGATCTGGGACTGGCGCCGCCCGTCATCGACCTGCTCCTGGGTGGCGACGGCAAGGATGGGCCGCTGCGCGAACTGACCGATATCGAAGAATCGATCCTGGGCAGCGTGGTGGAGATTATTTGCCGCGAGCTGACCATTGCCTGGCAACCGGTCGGCCTCAGCTTCAGTTTCGAGCGCCGCCAGATGCAGACCCAAGTGGCGCGCATCATCGCCGTCACGGAAAAGGCGCTCTGCCTGAGCTTCGAAATCCGCATGCCGCACAGCTCGGGACTGCTGAATCTGGCCTTTCCCGCTGTGGTGGCCAACACCATTCTGCGCCGGCTTACCACCGACTGGGGCCGGCGCTGCCGCCACACGGGCGAGACGCGCTCGCGGATCGAGGCCGTGGCGCGGCGCATCCGTTTTGGCTGCACGTTGCAGCTGCCCACCGTGCGCCTGGCAGCGAGCGCGCTCGAAGAGCTTCAGCCCGGCGACGTCCTGCGCCTCAATGTGGCTGCGGACACGCTCTCCGAGTGGCGCGTGGGCGGATTACCACTTCTGCTGGCGCGGGCCATGCGTCACGGCGCGCACCGCGCGGCGCGGGTGGAACGCCCCATCGCCGGAGGTGAGCGATGATGACCTACTTCGATTGCTGGGCAGAGGTGGCCGCAGCGCTCTTCTCGCAGGCCTTGGCCGGCGAGCCGGAATTGGGAGAGTCTCTTCCCAGGCCGCTGGGCGCGGGATCGTTTGGCTGGGCGGCCACGCTCAAGGGAGACGTGGAGGGTCGGTTTGCCGTTTTGCTCGACGGAGCGGTTCTGGGGACCCCGCTGGTCGGCGAGGGCATGGATCAGAAGGCCGGCTGGAAGGAGTTAGTGCGCGAAACCTTCGACGCCGCAGCCGGAGAGCTGCTGGCCCGTACCGGCAAGAAGTGCAAGGTGGCGAACTTTGAGGAGATCGCGGAACAGAGTCAGATCTCAAGCGCCTTTCAACTCCGTTCTGGCGACCGCACGTGGACCATCTTGGTTCGGGATGAGTTGCGCGAAGTCGAAGCCAAGGCGCAGCCGGAAGCCGTCGTGAAGGCCGCGCCAGCAACCGGCGCTCAAGAGGCGCCCGGCGTCAGGCCGCAGCCCCCCAGCACCAGCCTGACCCCCGGGCTGACTCCCGGCCTCGAGCTGTTGCTCGATGTCGAACTCGAAGCCTCGCTGCGCTTCGGCGCGCGCGAGATGCCGCTCGGCGAAATTCTCGATCTGGGGCCCGGCGATGTGGTGGAGCTGGATCGCCATGTGGCCGATCCCGTGGACCTGATTGTGGGCGACAAGATTGTGGCGCGCGGCGAGGTGGTGCTGGTCAACGGCAATTTC
>JBEKAS010000053.1:0-19003 GCA_050015795.1 Occallatibacter sp.
GGTGAACATGATGGCGCTCGACGAGTACAAGGAAACCGCGGAGCGCCACGGATTCCTGGAAGCGCAGCGCCAGGACCTGATCGAGTCGATCGAAAATACCCAGGAGACCATCAAGGAGATCGATCAGATTTCGCGCGCCAAGTTCGACGAGGCGCTGACAAAAATCAATGAGAATTTCGGGCGCGTTTTTTCGCACTTGTTCCAGGGCGGGCAAGCCTTGCTGCGCGTGAGCGACGAGGAGAATCAGGCGGAAAGCGGGCTGGATATCGTGGTGTCGCCGCCGGGCAAGAAGCTGCAGAACGTGCTGCTGCTCTCGGGCGGCGAGAAGGCGCTCACCGCGTTGGCGCTGCTGGTGGGCATCTTCCAGTTCCGGCCCAGCCCCTTCTGCGTCCTCGACGAAGTGGATGCGGCGCTGGACGAGGCCAACGTGGGCCGTTTCGCCGATCTGCTCAACTCGCTCGGCCACGACACGCAGTTCCTGATCGTGACCCACTCCAAGCGCATGATGCAGGCCGCCGACATGATCTACGGCGTGACCATGCAGGAGCCGGGCGTGTCGAAGATTGTGAGCGTGCGGCTGGGGCACCGCGAGCAGAAGCGGGCCACGGCGTGAGAAGCAGCTGACAGCGAACAGCAATCAGCTATCGGCACTCGACTGTTGCTTTCAGCTTTGGGCCACCGACTTTTAGCTGTCTGCTGTTTGCTGTTCTCTGGAGCAAACCGTGCTTGGCAAACTGGAAATGATTGTCGGGCCGATGCGAAGCAACAAAACAGCCGAGTTGCTGCGCAGGATCGAGACCCGCCGCGAGTACGCCAAGCAATACGTGATGCTGTTGAAGCCGAGCGCCGATACCAAGGCCGCCGCGGGACTGGTAGAAAGCCGCAATCCGAACGGCTGCGGCAAGATGGAGGCGGTCGAGTTCCCTGGCAACGATCCTTGGACCGTGCTGCCGGTGATCGCATCCACAGAGCAGCGCATCGGTAAGCACATCGAATGCATCGCTCTTGACGAGGGCCAGTTCGTGCAGGATTTGTTCCTGTTCACCAAGCGGCTGCTCGACTCCGGCTACGACGTGATGGTTTCGGGACTGGAATTGGACTTTCGCGGCATGCCGTTCGGCGAAATGCTCGATCTCTCGTGGCTGGTGCGCACCTACGCAGGCAATGTGACCGAGCTGGTGGCGTATTGCAGTTGCGGGGCCAAGGCGCTTTATCCGCAGCGGCTGGTCGACGGCAAGCCGGCCCACTACACAAGCCCCATCATCATGGCCGGCGACAACTACGAGCCGCGCTGCGAGGAGCATTTTGTGCTGCCGGGAAGACCGCATTAAAGGAAATCGTCTGATTTCGCTCGGCGAGCAGTGCGCAATTCGCTGATGACGGAATTACGCTAAACAGGGCGCCATCTTGCGAATTGGTTTGTGTTTCGTATCAAATGATGGGCAAAAAATCGCCCCCAGAGGATCACGTCTCTCCGGAGGCGCTTGTCGAGCTTATAACACAAGATAAAGACGGGGACCAGTAGCCGGCACTGGAGGTCGGTAGCACGCGGCTACTGGTGATCCCTGCACTAAACGAAGCTAGCCGCGGCTTCCCCTTTCCACTGCTGCCTCGTGTCGCCCGGCTCAAAGAGGGTTTTCTTACACACCCCCCGAACCATGTTGACACTCGCAGTGTCTCCCATGTCGGAAGGGGGGTCCGTGACGGCCGTCACAGGACTTTGGGCGCAGCCCAAAGTCTGCGAACAGGGTTGAATAAAGCGATTGATTCGGGCCTCGGATGCGGTCTTGCCGAAGCACAAAGCTTTCGGTTTCGGGAATGCTGCGCGGACGATTGACAAACCCTGCCTGCCGCACGAAAATCGGAGATTCAAACGACTCCGAGGAAGATTCCACATGGCAGCTTTGCTCACCACCAACCTGGGCCCGACACCGCTCATAGGGCGGGGCAAGGTACGCGATCTCTACTCCGTGGACGGCGCACTCCTGCTGGTGGCCACCGACCGGATTTCGGCCTTCGATCACGTGCTGGGCACGGGAATCCCCGATAAAGGCAAGATCCTGACGCAGATTTCCCTCTTCTGGTTCGATCTGCTGAAGGATGTGGTGCCCAACCACCTGATCACGGCGGACGTTCAAGAGTTTCCCGCCTCCCTCCAGCCCTACCGCGATCAGTTGCAAGGCCGCTCCATGCTGGTGAAACGGGCGGCCATGTTTCCCGTGGAGTGTGTGGCACGCGGGTATCTGGCCGGATCGGGCTGGAAGGAGTATCGGGCTGAGGGGACGGTCTGCGGCATTCGCCTTCCCGGCGGGCTCCTGGACGGTTCGCGGCTGCCGGAGCCAATTTTTACGCCGGCAACCAAAAGTCAGGACGGCGCGCACGACGAGAACATCTCCTATGACAAGGTCGAGGCCATTGTGGGCACGGCGGAAGCCGCGGAGTTGCGGCGGCTGACGCTCGCGATCTACGGCCACGCCGCGGCACACGCCGAGGCCTGCGGACTGATCCTGGCCGACACAAAATTTGAGTTTGGCAAAACGCCGGACGGCGTTATTCTCGCCGATGAGGTTTTGACGCCGGACTCCTCGCGTTTCTGGGACGGGAAGGCCTGGAAGCCCGGCGGGGCGCTGTCATCGTTTGACAAGCAATTCGTACGCGATTACCTGGAAGAAATCCACTGGAACAAGCAGGCGCCGGCTCCGGGATTGCCGGACGAGGTGGTGGAACGCACGCGGGCCAAGTATCTTGAAGCCTTCAGACGATTGACCGGCCGGGAGATTGCATCATAGTCTCTATTAGAGTTGCCTTGGGTCTCAGCGTTGCCGTGAGAGAGCGCGGAGCTGATTATGGAATGGGTGGATTGGATCATTCTCGCGGTACTGGTCGGATCGGTCCTGGGAGGAATGGCCCAGGGATTCTTCCGCTCGATTTTTTCGCTGTTGGGCCTGATCCTGGGAGTTGTGCTGGCGGGGTGGAATTACGCGCGTATGGCAGTGGTGTTCAAGCCGATTGTGCGCGTTGATGCCATAGCCGACGCCATTGGATTCCTGGTGATCGCCTTGATCGTGATGTTGATGGCCAACGTGGCCGGGGCCATGCTGCAAAGGATGTTCCGTTGGATGGGACTGGGCTGCTTTGACATCCTGGGCGGGGCCGCTGTGGGGTTTGTGCAGGGGGCATTGCTGGTGACGGTCTGCATTCTGGTCACGGTGGCGTTTTTCCCGCAGACGGAGTGGTTGGCCCAGGCCTCGCTGCCGAAGCTGTTTTTCAGGGCTCTCCATGTGAGTACGGAAGTGAGTCCGGGAGGCCTAAAGGGACGCGTGCTCGACGGCCTGAAGACACTGGAGCACGAATCTCCGAAATGGATGCACGAAAAAAATGGCGGTTCGTGAGAAATTCGGCTGCACGGCGGAATGAAGCCGGTTACACTATTTGAGCGACACGAGCACGAGGGAAGCGTGAGACGAGAACTGGACAGCCTGGTGACGCAAATGCACTCGAGCGGCGTCCGCTATGAGGAAGCCGTGCGGGAATTCAAGAGGCAGTATCTGCGCGAGGTGCTGGTGGCGCACCGGGGGAACCAGTGCAAGGCGGCCGAAGAGTTGGGCATGCACCGTAACACGCTGAGCCGCGCCATGGCCGACCTGGGACTGGACCTGGCCGAGGTGCGCGCCGGGCTCAAGCGTCCACCGCGCAGCGAACGTCCTGTATTCAGCGTGTTTCGCCAAGGCTACCGCTAGGGCCTGTTAACAGACCCCGGGGCTGAAGACGCAGCCCGACATGATGCCAACAACTTCGCAGAACTCCACAGCCCGCATAGCGATCGAGCCGGACTTCGCCTGGGACGGGCAGGACGCCTATCTCTTCGACATTGACGGCACCCTGCTGCGCAGCCGCGACCGCGTGCATTTTGACTCCTTCGCCTCGAGCGTCGAGCGCGTGACTGGCTTTGAGATCACGCTGGGCGGCATCCTGCTGCACGGCAATACCGATACCGCCATCTTGCGCGAGGCCTGCCGCCAGGCGGGGATTCCCGCCCAGCTGCTGGAAGAACGCGTGGATGCCATTCTTGAGGCCATGCGCAACAGCGTTGCCGAGCGGCGTCACGAGCTGGACCTGGCGTTGATGCCGGGCGTGGAAGACGTGCTGCGCCACCTGGCCCAAAAGGGCGCATTGCTCGGCGTGGCCACGGGAAATCTGGAGGCCATCGGCTGGATCAAGATTGAGAAGGCCGGCTTGCGGGAGTGGTTTCGTTTCGGCGGCTTCAGCGATCACTTCCCCATCCGCGGGGAGCTTATCGCCCATGCGGCGTGGAAGGCGCGCGAGATGGCCCGAACCAAAGAGTGCCCCGACGCCACTGTGTGCGTGGTCGGCGACACGCCGCGCGACATCGAGGCTGCACATTCGAACTTTCTTCCTGTGATTGCCGTGGCCACCGGCCGATGCACCTTTGACGAGCTGCTCGAATGCAAGCCCGAAGCCTGTGTCTCATCGTTGGCCGATTTGCTGGCGACGCTCAAGAGCAGGGCATGAGGGACAGGCCATGAAGCCGCGGCGGCAAAACCCAGGCGCGCGGGCCGGCGGGCGAGCTGGTTCCGCAGCGAGGAACTGTTGCGCAGGGTTGGCGCTGCTCCTGTTGGCAGGCGCGCTCCCGGCGCAAACGGCGGCGCCTGCAGGGCAAAGCGCGCCGCAGGGCGAGACCACGCCGGCGGCCGCACCCCAAGCAGCTCCGGATCACGAAACTGCGCAGCCGCGATCGAACGATAGGCGGCGCGCCGCCAAACTCTATCTCGCGGCGAGCAAATTGTTCCTCGATCGCCAGTTTGAAGAGGCCATGAAGGGCTTTGAGCAGGCCGCCGCGCTCGATCCCACGAACGCGGACTATCGGCTGGCATCCAGTGTGGCGCGAAACCATGCGGTCACAGCGCTGATTCAGGAGGCAGCCAAGGATCGGCTGCTGGGCAACGAGGCCGCAGCGCGTGTTGCGCTGGAGCGCGCCCGCGCGCTCGACCCCACCAACATCGAAATCAACCAGCATCTCGACGAGCTAGCTGACGACGTCGTGCGCAGCCAGCCGCAACCGATCTACAACCAGAGCGGCAGCACACTGGCTGGACCCGTGCAGTTAGAACCAGCTCCAGGCCTGCACAGCTTTCACCTGCACGCCGATCGAGAGCAAATCATCACGCAGGTATTTCGCGCCTACGGCCTGACAGCCATGCTCGACACCAGCGTGCACCCGTTCCTGACCCGGTTCGATGTGGACGACGCAAGCTTTGAGCAGGCCGCACGCGTGCTGAGCCTGGACACGAATACGTTCTTCGTGCCGCTGGACGCGCACCGCGCCCTGGTAGCCGCCGACTCCAGCACCAACCGGAATCAGTTTCTGCGCCAGGACGTGGAAACGGTCTACCTGACCGGGTTGAGCGACGATGAGCTGAACGACGTGTTGTCGGTGGCAAAGAATATCTTCCTCGTGCAGCAGGCAACGCTTTCGCTCAGCGAACGCGCCATTACGCTGCGCGCTCCCCAGCGCACTCTGGAAGCCTTCAACGCCACTCTGCAGAGCCTTCTCGAGGGGCGCAGCCAGGTACTGCTCGACGTGCGCCTCATCCAGGTGGCGCACACCAGCGACCGCAACACCGGCGCACAATTGCCGCAGAGCATCGCGGCCTTCAATGTTTATGCCGAGGAACAGTCGATTCTGAACGCCAACGCGAGCCTGGTGCAGCAGATCATTTCGTCGGGACTGGCTTCGCCCAACGATCCCCTGGCGATTCTGGGCATTCTCATCGCCTCGGGCCAGGCTTCCAGTCCCCTGCTCTCCAGCGGCTTCGCCTTGTTCGGCGGCGGGCTTACGCAATCGGCGCTCGTTCCGGGGTCGACCACCTTCAACCTCAGCCTGAACTCCTCCGACTCGCGCGAGCTCGATCAGGTCCAGCTCCGCCTCGAGGACGGCGAGAAGGGCGAGATCAAGCTTGGCGAAAAATACCCCATCCAGACCTCCTCCTTTTCAAGCTTGTCGGGAAGCGTCCCGCACATTCCGGGATTGACGGGGGCAGGCACATCGAGCAGCCTGAGTTCCCTGCTGTCTTCATTGACAAGTACGGTGCCGAACATTCCCATGGTGCAGTACCAGGATCTGGGTTTGACGCTGACGGTCACGCCCAAGGCGCTGCGCAATGGCGACGTGGCGCTGAACCTTGAAATGAAGCTCAACGCCCTTGCCGGAACCTCCATCGACGGCAATCCCGTGCTCAACAACCGGGAGTATACCGGCACTGTGACGCTGAAAGAAGGCGAGGCGACGGTGGTTGCCACCGAGATGGACAAATCGCAGAGCCAGGCGATCAGTGGAACTCCCGGGCTCAGCGAGATCCCGGGGATGAGCAACGTAACCGACAAGGATTTGCAGAAGAGCTACGCAACGCTGGTGATTGTGATGACGCCGCATTTGGTGCGCGGGCCGCAGGCGGCGGGACACACAGCAATGATGCGCGTAGAAAAGAGCGGAACGCAGTAAGAAACATGCCCCGCCCGCGCAAAGCGAGGACGGGGCACGACGCATCAGGATCGGCTATTGCAGGGAAACGCCGTCCAGCTTGGCCTGGAATGCGACGACCTTCTTCAGGAAATCGTAGGGAACCTGGGCGATGGGAATCTCGCGGCCGTTGATCACGAGCGTCGGAACCGCGCTAATGCCCACGTCGGTGCCGAGCTTGACGGAGGCATCGACAGTGGCCTTGATGTCAGGCGTCGCGGCGCACGCCGAGACCTTCGTGGGATCGAGTCCCGCCTTGATGACGGCGCTGTTGAGGGTGAGGGCGGCGCCGTCGGGAGTGGCAAGGCCATCCTGGCCATCAAAGACCGCCGCGGCAAATTGGAAGAAGGCCGTGCTGCCGCCCAGCTTGGTCACGCACAGGCCGTACTCCGCCGCCTGGACGGACGCCGGATGGATGCCCGCGATGGGAAAGCTCTGAAAGACGATGCGCGCCTTGGGAAAGTCCGCGACGAGCTTATCCATGTTGGCCTGCGCCTCTTTGCAGTGCGGGCACTGGAAGTCGGCGAACTCCACAAGCTCCAGATCCTTGGATGCCGAGCCGCGATACGGGCCGTCGGCGCGTAGCTGCATCTGCTGGCGGACTTCAGCGAACGGATGATCGCCAAAGTTGATGATGCTATCGCCGCTGATGATGTGCTTGCCGTCGGGCAGCACAAAGAACGCGAACGCCGCGGGCCTTTCCTTGCCCGTCTTGTCGCCGATGTAGACGACCACCTTGCTCACGTTATCCACGGCAGTCTTGAGGATGGCCTGCACCTGCCAGACGCGATTCTCGTCGAATCCCCAGTTCGCCGTGAGAAAGGCATCGACGGTATCCTTGGTCGGCGTGGCGGCGGTGAAGTCGGCCGGATTGGGCTTGGGAAAAGTCGGCGCTGCCGTTGGAGCCGGGGCCGAGGGTTCAGCGGCGGGCTGCCCCGGTGCGGCAGGCGCCTGCTGGGCGCTCGAATCGGGCGCCGGCGGCACATGCTGCTGGGCAGCGGCCTGGAATACCGGAACGAAAAGGGCAATCAGCGCAGCGGCGCCGAGCAAATGAGCAGACGGACGAATCAAGCGGTTCTCCTTAAACGCGGGAAAGCTCCCTCCCAATAGCTTATAACGTTGGCTTGGCAGGCCGGGTCGAATGTAGCTGGCCAGTTGAAGGAAAGCGTTCCACAGGGGCTAAAGCCCACCTCTGTTTTGGGGCTTTTGCGGCACGACTGAAGTCGTGCCCTTTCACGTGGCTCGTCGAGTGAACGGCTGGTCTGCTCGCTGTCCCTGATCCCTGATCCCTGTTCCCTGCTTTTACACCTGGACTTTGACGGCGATCGGGAATCTGCGCCCCATGCCAAACGACTTGGCGGTGACCTTCAGGACCGGGGCGGCCTGCTGGCGCTTGTACTCGGAGCGCTCGATAAGGCGCACCGTTTGCCGGACCAGATCGAGAGAGAATCCGTGCTCAGCGGCGATTCGCTCCGGCGTTTCGTAGCGCTCCACGTAGGCCTCGACGATGGGATCGAGAATGTCGTAGGGCGGCAACGAATCGGTGTCCATCTGGCCGGGACGCAGTTCGGCGGAGGGCGGCTTGGTGAGGATGGCCGCTGGAATGATTTCGCGGTCGCGATTAAGCCAATTGCAAACGGCGTACACACGCGTCTTGACCAGATCGCCGATGACCGCCAGGGCGCCCACCATGTCGCCATAAAGCGTGCAGTAGCCCACCGCCATCTCGGACTTGTTGCCGGTGGTGAGCACCAGGGCGCCAAACTTGTTGGAAAGCGCCATCAGGAGCGTACCGCGAATGCGCGGCTGGATGTTCTCCTCGGTGATGTCTTCCTTCATGCCGTGAAAGAGCGGATCGAGAGCCTGGGTGAACTCGGCAAAGAGCGATTTGATCGAGATCGTCTCAAAGCGGATGCCGAGGTTCGCGGTCAGCTTCTGGCTGTCGTCGATGGAGCCCGCGGAGGAATAGGGACTGGGCATGCCGACGCCGATCACGTTCTCTGCGCCGAGGGCCTCGGCGGCGATGGCGGCCACAAGAGCCGAGTCAATGCCACCGCTCAAGCCCACGATGGCCTTGCGGAAGCCGCATTTGCGAACGTAATCGCGTGTGCCCAGCACCAGTGCGCGATAGGCGGCCTCGGTGGCATCGTCTTCAGGAACCAGAACCGGCGCGGCGTGGAAGGGATCGACGAGAACAAGATCCTCGGCGAACGAAGCGGCCTGCGCAATCAGCTCGCCGCGCCCATCGAGCGCGAAGGAAGAACCGTCAAAGATCAGGCTGTCATTGCCACCCACCTGATTGCACATCAGTACCGGAATACCGTCGCGGCGGGCGATGGCGGCCAGCATTTCGCGGCGGATGGTGCGCTTGGAGTGCCAGAACGGCGACGAGGAAAGGTTGATGTGCAGCGCGGGTTTCTGGCGCATCAGCTCTTCCACGGGGTCGACGGTGTAGAGGCGGCGCGGCCAGAAGTTCTTGTCGTTCCACGCGTCCTCGCAGATGGTGATGGCAAGGCGAACGCCGTCCAGCTCGATCACCTTTTGGGGTTCAGACGGCGAGAAGTAACGCTGCTCGTCAAAGACGTCGTAAAACGGCAGCAGCCGCTTGTGCTGCTCTAGAAGCAATTGGCCCTTGTCGAGGAGGACGGCGGCGTTGAAGGCCGATTTGCACCCCACCGACGTAGACCTGTCCCCACCCCAGGAAGCAGAAGCCGCTTCCCGGGGACCCCGGTTGTCGGCGGGGGCCCCGCTTTTTCCATCCTTTCCGTCTGCAGGAAGGGCGACGCCGGCGAGAACCGCGGTGGGTAATTCACGCGTCGCCTCGGCCAGTTCGTCCACGGCCGATCGGCAGCGCGCCAGGAAGCTGGGTTTCTCAAGGAAGTCAGCGGGAGGATAGCCGCAGATGGCCAGCTCGGAGAAGACTGCAAGGCGCGCGCCCATCTCCGCTGCGCGGCGGCTGGCGGCAACGATCTTCTCGATGTTTCCGGTAAAATCACCGACCGTGGGGTCGATCTGGGCCAGCGCAATCTTCACAATTCCAGTTTAAATCGCCCGGGATGCCGGCCGCGCCTTTTAGAGCGCTACACCGCCCTCGACCGAACGGCGTTCACTCGCCCCATCCTGGACGGCATATCTCTTTGATTCAAAATGGCCTGCGCGGTTTTCCCGCAGGAGTGAAGCTGGGTGCCCCGGGCCATGGTATCCGGCTGCACCCGAAACCTGCATTGACCGAAAACGCGACAGTCCGGTGACTCTGCCCCCCAAAAGAGGGATTTTTTACCGCTGAGTCACCACTTAGACTACTGAGTGCCGATGACTGCCTTAGTGTGGGCCGTCCGCGACGCCGCAGGAGCCTGAGATTTTCGTCGATATTGATTAAAGGGCAGGAGTCTTGCCGGGGGGATACCATCGAATCGCGAGTACGACTTGGCGATCTACTAATTCGTGCAAAGCTGATCACCGAAAGGGATGTGGCGGCGGCGCTGGAGCGGCTGAAGACGCACAGCGGACGTCTGGGCGACAACCTTGTCGCCATCGGCGCCATAGACCAGGCGGTGTTGGATGGGTTTATCCACCGCATTCCCAGGGAACCCAAGGATATTGCAGCCACCGGCATCGAGGAAACCGAACTGCTGGCCCTGCTGATGAAGGTGATTTATTCCTTCGGTCTGACCACCATCGCCCAGTTTGCGGATGCAATCAAGCTGCCGCTGCCGATCATGATCGACCTGACCCATCTTGCGATCGAGCGGCAGTTGCTGTACACGCTGGGATCGCGCAACTCCGAAAGTCCCATTGGCATGACCTATGCGCTGACCGACGAAGGCCGGCGCTGGACGCAGGAGGCGATCAAGCGCTCGGGCTACATCGGGCCCGCTCCGGTGCCCCTGGCGGATTTCACTTACCGCGTAAGTCTGCAGAAACCGACCAATGAACGCGTTACCGGGGAGCGAATCCTCAATGCGCTCAGTGAGCTGACACTCGCGGACAGTATCGTGGAACAAACCGGGCCGGCATTGAATTCGGGCAGGGCCATCCTCCTCTACGGTCCGCCGGGGAACGGCAAAACCTCTGTCGCGCTGAGCTTCTCCAACGTCTTCCAGGATATGATCTACGTGCCTTACGCCATCATGGTGGAGGGCCAGATTATTCGCTTTCACGATCCCAGCGTGCATAGCCCCATCGGCCCGTTGGTGGAGGGCGAAGACGACGGCCAGTCTTTTATCCGCCACGAGACCTATGACATGCGCTGGGTGACGTGCCGCAGGCCCTTCGTGATCACCGGCGGCGAACTGACACTGGAAATGCTCGAGCTGCGCTACGACAAGGATGCCCACTCCTACGAAGCCCCGTTGCACATGAAGGCATTGGGCGGGTGCTTCTTTATCGACGACTTCGGCCGGCAGCTGGTGAGTCCCACCATTCTGCTCAATCGCTGGATCGTGCCGCTGGAGAGCCGCGTTGACTATCTCAAGCTGCACACCGGCAAGACCATCAGTATTCCGTTTGAGGAACTGGTGATCTTCTCCACAAATCTGGAGCCGGAAGACCTGATGGATCCCGCTTTCCTGCGCCGTCTTCCCTACAAGATCGAGGTAGGTCCGCCGGACCTGGAGCACTACCGGACCATCTTCGAGAGAGAGTGCGCGCGGCAGGGCCTGACGCTGCGCGAAGATGTGTTCAACTTCATCGTGTACATGGTGAAGGAAGAGATGGGCCTCGAGCTTGCCGCCTATCATCCGCGGTTCATCGTGGACCAGGTGGTGGCGACCTGCCAGTTCCTGGGACGGAACCCCGAGCTCAAGTCACCCTATATCGATTACGCGATTAACAACCTGGGAGTCCGCCGGAAATCCAAATCCGAAGGCGATTCGGATCAGCCGTCCGACCCTAAGAAAAAGCCGTCGGGCCTCAACATGCCGTCCGATGTCTTTGATGAGTCCTAAGGTCTATTGACACAAAAGCCGCACGCGAGACAATCTACGAGCCGGTGCCGGCAAAGACCACGGCAATCGTGCGCAGGATGATCTTGAAATCCAGCCAGATGCTCCAGTTCTCGATGTAGGTGACGTCGAGGGAGACATAGCTGGCAAACGATGGATCCTGGCGGCCCTGCACCTGCCATAGACCGGTAATCCCCGGAGTGACATCCAGGCGGCGGAGGTGGCTGAGGTCGTATTTGCGCACTTCGCCGGCCAACGGTGGGCGCGGGCCGACGATGCTCATATCGCCCACCAGAACGTTGAAAAACTGCGGCAGCTCATCCAGCGAATATTTGCGCAGGAACCGTCCCAGGCGCGTGATGCGCGGGTCATTCGAGATCTTGAAGAGCACGTCGTCGCGCTCGTTCATGTGCATGATCTCGGCGCGGTGGGTTTCTGCATCCCGCACCATGGTGCGGAACTTGATGCAGCGGAAGACCACTCCCTTTTTGCCGATGCGCTCCGAAGTGTAGAAAACCGGGCCCGGTGAATCGAGCTTGACGGCGATGGCGAGGGCCACCAGCAGGGGTGAAATGAAAATGAGCGCCAGGATGGAGAATACGGTATCGAAGACGCGTTTGAAGAAGAGTTCCAGTTCCGGCACTCGGCCGCGATGCAGCGGCATGGTAGGAAACTGGCCGATGTACTCGACGGGGCTGTCCCAGGCCACGGCGTCGTAAATCTCGGGAACCACGCGCAGGTCCACGCCGTGAACACGGGACTGCTCCAGCACCTCCTGAACGATGTGGCGCTCGCAGGGCGTGGTGAAAAAAATCTCGTCGATAAACTGCTTGCGGGCATTTTGGAACAGTGCGTCGAGCGTGCCCACGACGTCGCCTGGCGGCAACGGTGCGCGAGAAACGGAACCGGGAAGCTCGATAAAGCCTTTGAAGGTGTATCCCAGATGCCGGATGCTGTCGAGATGGTGGCGCAGGGCTTGCGCCTCAGGTCCGGTGCCGACAATGAGCACGTTGCGCGTATCCAGACCCCGGTCGAAGCGTCGATAGAGAAGTATGCGATAGATGAGCCGCCGCAAGCCCAGGGCGATTGCGACCAGGAGCACCGTGCTGATCACGATGCCGCGCGGGATGTCGTTGGCATGCACCAGGTAAAGCGCGCCGGTGAGCAGCAGGCCCGACGTGAGGCATGCTTGCGCACTGAGTCTTTGTTCGTGCAGAAAGTTGGTGAGGCGTGCCGGCGTGTACAAGTGCAGACGGCGGCTGGTGGCGATGAGCGTAAAGGTGAATCCGCACAGCAGAGCCAGCAAAATCCCCATCGAACGGCCGTGAATCAGGGTCCCGTGCCAAAATCCTCTCGCCTCGTCCAGGGGAGTGGTGTGAAGCTCAAAGATCGTGGTCACAGCCGCAGCAAGGCAAACCGTCAGGATGTCCAGGAATATCCAGAGTTTGGCCGTGCCACGTGTGGACCGCGCGGGGCCACCCGAGGCGCTCGATTCCCATTCGGCCGAAAGTGCCAGGGAAGACGACAGCCTTTGCCAAAAATCCGAACTCGCCATAGGAGGAACGCAGACCTCAAGATTTCAGAAGCGCCTGGACGACGCGCTGTTGAGATTAATTTGCAAGGGAAAAGAAGCAAAGCAAAAATGCATCACAATGTCACGAATGAGTAAACGGACCCGCTTTCCCAATGCCGATCCTCCAAAGAAGTACAAGGGAAAAACCAGAGAGTTGCGCTTGGTCAATTTCTCCGGGCCGCCCCGGCGCCCCAGGGAGGCCAGCCTCTCAAATGCATCAGGCCACCGTAACATACACATTCCAATGCACAACCCTTCACAAGCGAGGAAAGCCTGGCGCCAACGGAGCTTGATCCAAGCAAACATTTGCATAAAGAGAAGAACCGTATTGCGTGGTTTTGAGGTCCTTCAGGCGATGAAAATCATTCGCAACAAAGCAACCTATACGGGTTCTTGCAAGCACGTCAAGTGGGGAGTCTGTGAATTGTTGCCCCAAAAAGTTTCGACACATTTCAAACGCTATTGGTTTTCTCAGGATTCGCCCAATAAAGTGAGGGCTCCAAGAAAATTGCAGGGCCGATGGATTACGCGAGAGAACAACAACGTAGTTACTGAGCGGTCTCTCTCTATCTTAATAATTCTCTCATCTTACAGCAGGGCTGTTACAAAAACAATAAAGTCTTTATTCCGTGGGTGGTAAGTAGGCATCCAGGGTCAAGAACTGCTCAATATCGGGATCTTTGGAAGCGAGAAAGCCCTCGAGAGGGCCGAAAAAGAGCGCCCTGCCCTGATGCAAAAAGAGAACCGTATCAGCCAGCTGGCGGGCGAAACGAGTGTCGTGCGTAACCACGATGCTGGTAAAGCCCAATTGATGCTTGAGGCGTTGAATGAGGCCGCCCAAACGGCGGGCAATCAGGGGATCGACCATGGTAGTGGGCTCGTCGTAGAGCACTACTTCAGGTTGCGCGGCCAGAGCGCGCGCCATAGCCACCGCGCGCTTGCGCCCGGTGGATAGGCTGGCTGGCAAGACATCGGTCACATCGTCCGCCCCGACCAGGCCGATCAACCGGCCGACGATCTGATCGATCTGGTCATCGTCCAGGCCTCCGCGCTCGCGCAAAGGGAAGGCCACGTTTTCGCGCACACTGAGCGAGTCGAATAATGCGCCATTCTGAAAGACCATGGTGACGCGCTTGCGGATGGCGCGCATGCCCTCTTCGCCGAGGCTGGTGATCTCCTTGCCCTCGACGTGAATGGAACCCGAATCGGGCTTGAGAAAACCCATGATCATGCGCAGGGCCACCGATTTGCCGACGCCGCTGCGGCCAAGAATGCACAGGGTCTCGCCACGCTCGACAGAAAAACTGACGTCCTCGAGAACGGGCCGGTCATCGAACGCGATCGAAACCCGATCGAACTGGATGATGGGACCTAACGGAGGGGGTCCTGGCGGTGCGATGGAGGGTGGACCGTCGGAGTCAGACGGCTGCGCCAGCGCTTCGAGCTCCGCCCTTAGCGGCTGCAAGGGATCGGGTTGGGAGGATGCGTCCGACATGCCTTTCAGATCAGATTACGCGATGCGCCGCCCCCGGAGCGTGTTTCAGTAGTGGGTCAGTTTGAAGCCGTCGCGAAAGGGCACGAGTTTACTCGTGCCGCAAAGTCAACATAATGAGCGCGGGCTTTAGCCCCTGAGGGACGCCTCTTTCAAACTAACCCACTACCCGCATTTCGCAGCGCCTCGGCCCGCGCGAGGTCTTCCGGCGTATTCAGATTGAGAAACCAGTGAATCGGTGGCAGCCCCAGCGGATCGGAAACCTCGCCGGCCTGGGCGAGCAGTTCGACGGCGACGCTGCTGACGGACTGGCCCACGGCTGCAGAAGCCGCCTGGAACGCGGAAAAACAGCCGTACCGCTGCGAGTCGAGCTCGTTTTGGAGCGCCGGCAGTGCAGCGCGGTCGAGAACCGCAGGAAACGTCTGTGCAAAACCCGAAATCGAGGGAACGGTGACGACGGAGCCGGTAATTCGGGCGTGGCGCAGAAGGAAAACAATAAGTGAGGGCGGAAGCAGAGGCAGATCGACCGGCAGAAACACAGCGTAGCGCGTGGAGATGATCGAGAGTGCGGTGCAAATGCCGGAAAGAGGACCGAGGCCCGGCGAGGCATCCTCAATGAGCAGGGTGATGATCGGAAGAGACTTGAGGGCAGGCGAGGTGGCGCCGGCGATCATCGCCGTAATGCCGGCCTCCTGAAAAAGCTCGAGTGCATGCGCAACCAGAGGCCTGCCCGCAAACTCCAGCAACGCCTTGTCCCGGCCCATGCGGCTGGATTGGCCGCCCGCGAGCACGAATCCAACGGCGTCGGGCTCCGGATCGCAATGCCCCGCATCTCGCCCGGCAGGATTCAACTGCCAACCTCCTCCAGGAAGCGGATGAGCGACACGATGCCCAGTTCGAAGTTTTTCAGGCTGAACTTCTCGTTGGGCGCGTGGAGATTGTCGTCGGGCAGGCCGAAGCCCATCATCACGCTGGGCAGGCCCAGATTGCGATCGAAGTCGCCGACGATGGGAATCGAGCCGCCGGAGCGGATGAAGACGGTGTCTTTGCCCCACACTTCATGCAGGGCGCGCGTGGCGGCCTGGATGTAGCGGTTGTTCACGGGAATCAGGCAGGCGTCGCCGGAGTGAATCAGCCGCACTTCCACATCGACGCCGGCGGGAGCGATCTTCTCCACGTAGCTCTTGTAGAGTTCGAAGGCTTTGGCCGGGGTCATGCCGGGAACCAGGCGCATCGAGATTTTGGCAACGGCCTTGGCGGGGATCACGGTCTTGGCGCCCGCGCCGATAAAGCCGCCGGGGATGCCGTGAACCTCGACCGTGGGGCGCGCCCAGGTACGTTCCAGAACGCTGTAGCCAGCCTCGCCGACCAGTTGCTTCGAACCCACTTCGGCCTTGCGATACTCCTCCTCGTCAAAAGGAAGGCTGCGCCATGCGGCCAGCTCTTCGGGGCTGGGAGGAATGATGCCGTCGTAAAAGCCGGGGATGAGGATGTGGCCCTTCTCATCCTTGAGTTTGGCGATGATGTGGCAGATCGAGACGAATGGATTGGGCGCCGCACCGCCGTATATGCCGGAGTGCAGATCGGTCTTGGCTCCGCGCACCTCGAGCTCGGTGTAGATCATGCCACGCAAACCCACGCAGAGCGTGGGCAGGCCGGGCGCAAAGAGCTCGGTGTCGGAGACCAGCGCGAAGTCGGCCTTGAGGTTGGCAGGCTTTGAGGCCACATACTTCTCAATGGTCTCCCCGCCCACTTCTTCCTCGCCCTCGAAGAGGACGCGCACATTGAGAGGCAGCGAACCGTTGGCGGCCATCAGCGATTCCAACGCCTTGACCTGGGCCACCACCTGGCCTTTGTCGTCGACCGCGCCGCGCGCGTAGATATTGCCATTGCGCTCGGTGGGCTCGAAGGGCGGCGAGAGCCACTCGTCGAGCGGATCGGGCGGCTGCACATCGTAGTGGCCGTAGATGAGCACGGTCGGCTTGCCGGCGGCATGCAGCCAGTCGGCGTAGACCAGCGGATGGCCTTCGCCCTCAATCAGGCGCGCATTCTCCATGCCGATGCGCTTCAGTTCGGCGAGCAGCACTTCGGCGGCTTTGCGGCAATCCTCCTTGTGCTCGGGATCCGTGGAGATGGATGGAATGCGCAGCAGGGCCTTCAGTTCATCCAGAAAACGGGGTTGATTTTGGCGGGCAAAAGCAACGGCAGAAGAAGACATGAATCGCTCCCTTCAAGAATCAGACAGATGAGAGTATAGACCGGCAAGGCCAGGAGACGCGTTGACGATCGCTTCAATACCGCGTCACGCCAGGATCGACTTCCACTGACCACGCGTCGATGCCGCCGCGCAGCGATTGGGCTTTTTCAAATCCCTGCCTGCGCAGCCACGCGGTGACGTTCAGGGAGCGCACGCCGTGATGGCAGACGACGACCAGCCGCTCGTCGAAGTCCAGCTCCTTGTGCGCGCGGGTTGGCACTTCACCCATCGGCAGATGCAGGCTGCCCTCGATGCGCGTGGCGGCGAACTCCCATGGCTCGCGCACGTCCACGAGCCGGGCGCCCTTTTCGCACAGGACTTGGGCAGCTTCAGCGGGGGAGATTTCGTAGCCCAGCATGGTTCCAGTTTAGAGGTTGCGCCTTACGCCGCGGACCGCTTTTAGCCGAACGGCATGGCAAAAAGGTAAGCTAAAGGGTGAACGGAACGCCCCTATGCAGAACGCCGTGAAGGTGTTGATCGCCGAAGACGAGCCGAATGCGCTGGCCGGGCTCGCGGAGTTGATCTCCGGGTGGGGATACCGCACCGAGACCGCGCGCGACGGCGTGGAGGCTTGGGAAAAGGCGCTGGCGTGGGATCCTGCCATTGTGGTAACGGACCTGAAGATGCCCCGCCTGGACGGCATGGGGCTGCTGGCCAAGCTCTCCGAAGGCGGCGTAGGCTTGAGCGCCAACATGGCCGTGGTGGTGCTCACCGCGATGGGGTCTATTGAACTGGCCGTCGAAGCCATGAAGCTGGGCGCGTACGACTTTCTGCCGAAGCCGGTGGACGCGACGCGATTGAAGACCATCCTGGCCAACGCCACGCGACAACGGGAAACAACGATTGAACTCGAAGTGGCGCGGCGCCGGCTGCGCGAATCGGGTGT
The DNA here is from genome assembly GCA_050015795.1 of Occallatibacter sp. Taxonomy (GTDB): domain Bacteria; phylum Acidobacteriota; class Terriglobia; order Terriglobales; family Acidobacteriaceae; genus Telmatobacter. The sequence goes on from JBEKAS010000053.1 coordinate 17,693, forward strand.
GCTGGGCGCGCTGGTGGGCAGTTCGCCGCAGATGCGCGAGATCTTCGGACTGATCGAGCAGATTGCCCCGTCGAACGTACCCGTGCTCATCACCGGCGAGAGCGGCACGGGCAAGGAACTGGTGGCGCGCACACTCCACGAGTTGAGCCCGCGCAAGTCGCGGCCCTTTGTCGCGGTCAACTGCGCGGCGATTCCCGAAACGCTGATTGAGAGCGAAATCTTCGGCCACGAAAAAGGCGCATTCACGGGCGCGATAGAGCGCAGAGCCGGATGCTTCGAGTTGGCCTCGGGCGGCACACTGCTGCTGGACGAGGTGGGCGAAATGCCGTCGGGAACGCAGGCCAAGCTGCTGCGCGTGCTGGAAGAGCGCAAGCTCCGGCGGCTGGGCGCGCGCACCGAAGTGGATGTGGACGTGCGCGTGCTCGCGGCCACCAATCGCGATCCCCGCCATGCTGTGGCCGAGGGACATTTGCGCGCCGACCTTTTTTACCGGCTCAACGTCTTCAACATAGCCATGCCGCCGTTGCGCGAACACATGGAGGATTTGCCGGCCATGGTGGAGGCAATGACGGCCGACATGAACCAGAAGCACGGGCGCAAGGTGCCCGGGGTCTCGGCATCCCTGCTGGACCGGCTGATGGCCTACAACTGGCCGGGCAACGCACGCGAACTGCGCAACGCCATTGAGCGGGCGGTGGTCATTTGTCCCGATGGCGCGCCGCTCGACGCCGGACATCTGCCCCAGGGATTCGGCGCGGACCAGAGCCTGGAATCGCCTGCGCTGGATGGAAGCGTGGTGACCGTGCGCGTGGGCGCAACCGTCGACGAGGCCGAGCGGCTGCTCATCCTGCGCACGCTTGAAGTGACGGGCCAGAACAAAACGCGCGCCGCAGAAATCCTGGGCGTGAGCCTGAAGACACTGCACAATAAGCTCAAGGAATATGGCCGGGAGCGGGATGAATTGAAAAGCTGAATGAAGTTTCGAGTGCAGTCAGCGTGAATTGAGTCCGCGAAAGGGCACGACTCCCAATACCGATGAAATCTTTTTGGGGAGCGGCGACACGCAAAGGATTTCAACAGTCGACCTTCCATGCGCCTGAAGACCAAACTCGTGTTGGCCATCTCGGCCCTGGTGTTCCTCATCGCGGGGCTGGTGTCGCTTCTCTACGTGCACCAATTGGCAAGAACGGCGGTGCAGCAGACCTACGATACCAACCTGATGGTGGCGCGGCAGGTGCGGTTCGCACTGCAGAATGCGCTGGAGAGCGGCCTCCGGGACCGCACCGTCGATCCCAACAATCCGGGCGAGCT
>JBEKAS010000054.1:0-18963 GCA_050015795.1 Occallatibacter sp.
GGCCAAATGACGCAATGGCTCTATAAACAGGTGCGCGCCGTCAACCCCAAAGCCGAAATCGTGGTGTGGTCGGATATGTTCGATCCCAACCACAACTCGAAGCGGCAGTACTTCCTGGTGGACGGGTCACTGGAGAACACCTGGCAATTTCTGCCCAGGGACATGGAAATCGTCCTCTGGTATTTTGAGCAACGGCTGGCCAGCCTGGACTTCTTCTCATCGCGCGGCTTCCGGACCATTGCGGGGGCCTATTACGATGCCGACGACCTGAAGAATCCGGAAGGATGGCTGGAGGCGATGGATAGTACACCCAACGTCACCGGGATCATGTACACAACCTGGGCGAGCAAGTACAAACTTTTGGCGGCATTCGGCGATCTGGTTTCAAAACGTCCGTAGGCCTGACTCCTGTACACACGCAATTGCAGACGACCTGAATTCATGAAAGTAAGAACTTGAGAGCGCTACCGAGGGACTTTATGAGGCGAAGGCTGGGTTTCGCAATTCTTCTCTCGTCCGTTACGATTGCAGGATTCGCGCAAGAGCCGGGAACAAACATGTGGAAGGTGATGGGCCCCGGCGGCGGGGGCACTACGATTGCTCCGACCATCAGTCCTTACGATTCTCGGCTCGTCGTCGAGCACTGCGATATGACCGGCGGTTACGTGACGCTCGACAGTGGTCTCAAGTGGCGGATGTTCAATCTTCGCGGCGGCATCGGCGTCTTTGCTTTCGACCCCGCAGATCCGCATGTCATTTATTCCGGGAATGCCGCTTTGTGGCGCAGCGGAGACTCCGGCTGGAGCTGGAAGATGATCTTCCCCAGCCCCGCCCGCGGCACGATCGAGCACCAGATCGGCGACCACTCCAACTACAGCCTGACATCGAGCGATCCCGCGTACCCGGGGGGTAGCATCTCCGCGATTGCGATTGCGAGTGGAGGTGGACGGCAAAAAGGCAACGCGAGCCCGGAACGGCTTTATGTTGCATTCGAGCAGCGAGACCAACCGGCGGTCATCGTCGACTCGGTGGACGGCGGTGTCACCTGGAGCCGCCTGGCGCAACTTCCCCAGCGCGTTCTACTGCTGGCTGCGGAAGGATCCGATGTGATCGCGCTCTCGGGCGCATCTGCCTATCGCATCGCCGCCGATGGAGACATGAAGAAGCTAGGAAACATCGCCAGCGAATTCAATGCAGCCAGCGCGGGCCGGTCCGGCGATTCAACCTGGATTTACGCGACGGGCCAGGATGGCCTCGTTTATCTCACGAAGGATTCAGGGCTGCATTGGGGGCCGGTTAAGCCGGCGTTGCAGCAGACATCGGGGAGTTTTGGCGCCATCGCCACAAGTGTCGAGCATCCGGAGGCGGCCTATGCCGGATTCAATGCTCTTCGCCTTGGCGAGGGGAAGGAGAACCTGTTTAACGGCATTGCCAGGACAACGGATGGCGGGCGCACGTGGAAGATCGTCTTCAAAGAATCGACACACAGCGCAGACAACCTGAAGGGTACGTGGATTGAACAGCGCGCCCAACAGGAGAGCCGTGACATATGGTTCGACGCGCCATACAGCTTGGGTGTTGCGCCGACAGATCCCCGCGTCGTGTATGCGGCTGACCTCTTTCGCACCTATCGCACCCTGAACGGCGGCGCGAGCTGGCTGGAGGTGAACTCGCGCCAGGCCAGCGACGGTGACTGGATCTCGCGTGGACTCGATGTCACGACAAATTACGGCGTTCAGTTCGACCCCTTCGACTCAAAGCACATATTCATCGACTACACAGACATCGGACTTTTCGCCAGCAACGACGGCGGCGAGACCTGGCATAGTAGTTCCGCGGGCATTCCGTCGCAATGGCGCAACACGACGTATTGGGTGGCCTTCGATCCTGCGCAACGCGGCCTGATGTGGGGTGCTTTCAGCGGTACGCACGATTTGCCACGGCCCAAGATGTGGCGCAGGCGCAGCCCACAGACCTTTACGGGCGGGGTCGCAATCTCGACCGATGGCGGCCGTTCCTGGCAGCCAAGCAACACAGGCCTTCCCCAGGATTCAGTTACGCATATCCTTCTCGATCCTTCCAGCCCTGTAGGCAGCCGAACGCTTTATGCCTGTGCATTTGGCCGGGGCGTTTACAAATCCATGGACGGCGGCAAGACCTGGACGCAGAAGAACAACGGGATCGTCGGCGAAGAGCCCTTTGCATGGCGCATCACTGCGGGTCAGGATGGATCACTTTACCTGGTGGTGGCGCGGCGCAGCGAGGGCAAGGACTACTCCGCTGCCGGCAGTGGTGCGGTTTACCGGTCGACGGATAAGGCGGAACACTGGCATGCAGTTCCGCTTCCCACGGGCGTTACCGGCCCCACCGGCCTGGAGATCGATCCCATATATGCGCAGCGCCTCTACCTTACAGCCTGGGGACAGGAGGGCGAATTGGCCGATCGAAATGGAGGAGTGTATGTTTCAAACGACGGCGGAGCGACATGGAAGACTCTCTTCACCGAGTCGCAGCATGTGTACGACCTGACGATCGACCCGCGCCATCCAGACACGCTTTACATTGCGGGATTCGACGCGGCGGCATACCGCTCCACTGATCGTGGCGCCCATTGGACACGCATTCAGGGATTCGACTTCAAATGGGGGCATCGCGTGATGATCGATGCGAACGATCCATCCCGGATCTACATTACGACATTTGGCGGATCAGTCTGGCACGGTCCTGCGGCCGGCGATCCTCACGCCCACGAAACGATCCTAACGCCCGTTCCAGTTGCACACGAGTGAAGGGGGAAGGGATGAACGCACCGAGCGAGCGGAACTGGCGGGATCCAAATGAGCCTTCCAGATGAGCTGCAGTGCCGAATCGCGTGAATCGTTCGGTGGAGGCGGGCCTTGGTCCACAAGCGAGAACTTTAGATTGCGTTTGAGATCGATATTGATCCCCACGAGCCTGAATTTGGTGCATTGAGCTCCAAAAAGGCACTGAATACCGCCGCGAAACTTATCCTATTGCTGAGCTGAAGATCGACCGCTGTTGATTTCTTTGGATCGTAACCGATTTAAGATCATTGCCTTACCTTGCGTTAGGACTTTTTGTTATTTTTTAGATTTTTTTGTTTGCTTTTGAGGGTATTATGTGCTATCTTCCTCGGTCATAAGGCGTTCCCTCTTGCTCCATGATTCAAAAGTGAACAGCACTGGTGTTCCGAGGCGAGAGACGCGGCGAGAAACTGCGAAGGAGAGAAAAAAGGAATGAGAAACGATGACACTTCACTGAGGCATGCAAGTCGACGTCTACTGTGCGTTCTCCTGACCGTCCTGGGCTGTTGCTGGGTTCTTTTCGTGCGTCCGGCATCGGCCCAGGTCGACCAGGGAGCCATCACCGGCGTGGTGCAAGATCTCACCGGCGCAGTCGTTCCGGGCGCCCAGGTAACGCTCACCAACACCGACACGGGTTTTGTATTACAAGGCAAGTCGAACGGGAGGGGGGACTACGTCTTCTCACCAATCAAGATCGGCAACTACACAGTGAGCGCGACGGCTACCGGTTTTGAGACCACGACCCAGGAAAATGTGCGGGTCGATATTCAGGACCGCTTGTACATTCCCATCGTCCTGAAGCCCGGCGGCGTAAAGGAGACCGTCACGGTTACTGCTGCACCTCCCCTGCTGCAGAGCGAGAGCGCCTCTGTCGGGCAGGTCATGGACACGGAGACCATCGATAACACACCTCTCAACGGGCGCAACTACGTTTTTGTCGCGCAGTTGACGGCCGGAACCGCGCCTTCGGTCGGCGGCAACGCCCAAAGCCGCGGCCAGGGAGACTTCTTTGCCAATGGCCAGCGCGCTACCCAGAACAACTTCATTCTCGATGGCGTCGACAACAACGTGGATGCCGACGACTTCCAGAATGGCGCCAGCTACAATGTGACGCCTCCGCCGGATGCGCTGGCTGAATTCAAGGTCAGTACCTCCAACTACAGCGCCGAGTTCGGCCACTCCGCCGGCGCCGTGGTCAACGCCAGCATCAAGTCGGGCACCAACCAGGTGCACGGCGATCTTTGGGAGTACGTCCGCAACACCAAGCTCGATGCGCAAGACTGGGATGCGGCGAGTATTCCCCCCTACCATCAGAACCAGTTCGGCGCCACCCTTGGCGTGCCGCTGATAAAGAACAAGCTGTTCTACTTCGGGGATATCGAGGCAACCCGCATCACCTATGCCAGCACCTTCCATGGAACCGTGCCGACGCCTCTGATGAGGCAAGGGAACTTTACGGAGCTGTTTAACGGCGCCAACAACCAGAGCGGCAGTCCGGATTACGTTTATGCGCCGACTACCGCCGGCACACAGGGCCTTACCGGCACCAGCACTCATATCGCGGCTACGGCGCCGGGATGCCAGACCATCGGTTTCGACCTCGTCGCTACATGCACCACCAACATTCTTAGTGGGGCCAATGTGACGATTCCCAGCGGGACAAACGTTGGAGTAGTGGACAATGAGACCATCAGCCCCGCGGCACAGACGCTTGCAAATCTCTTCCCGGCCCCGAATACCAACGGCTGGACCAGCGCCAACAATTCGCTCAGTGTCACCAGTCCAGGTATCGGCGGAGCGACATTTAACAACTACGTCAAGAATGTGCCTACCGCAGACGATACCATCCAGTGGGACCAACGGCTGGATTGGAACCCCAGCGCCAAGGACCAGGCCTACGTGCGGTACAGTTACACGCATCTGCAAGTCGCCAACGGCGCTCCGCTTGGAAATCCTCTCGATGGCGGCGGCTTTGGAACAGACGGCACCAACTTCAATCTGGCTGAGAACTTCATGGCCCGCGAAACCCACCTTTTCACTCAAAACCTCGTCAATGAACTTCGCTTTGGGTATAACTGGGGCAACTACCAGTTTCTTCAGTTGAATTCGAATGTGAACGAGGCCGCCAAGCTGGGGCTGGGCGGCATACCTTTTCAGGGCACTTCCGAACCGAATGGCGGCCTCCCGAGCATCAATACATTGAAGGCCAATGGAAATGTTGCTGGAGACGTCACTACGTTCGGCTCCTCCACTGACCTTCCCTCCGTCGAGCATCAAAACGTGTACCAGATCCTCGACAACCTGACGACCGTCTACAAGAACCATTCGCTGAAGTTCGGCGTGCAGCTTCAAAGCATTCGCACCTCCATCAGCCAGGCGAACGCGGCGCGCAACATCTACCACTACGGTCCCTACTACACCGGCTTCAAGGGGAAGAAGAACTCCGGTGCGGGCTTTGCGGACTTTTTGACCGACAACATGCTGAACGCGAAGTCAGATCCGGATTGGAACGTCGCCTACTATCGCTGGTATCGCTCCGCTTATGCCCAGGATGACTGGAAGATTAACTCCAGGCTGACCTTGAACCTGGGCTTGAGGTATGACTTCACTCAGCCCATCAGCAACAAAGCGGGCGATATAGCCAACTTCCTGGTAACATCCAGCAATATTGGCACCGGAACGGGCCATTATGAACTCTCCTCTCAAGTGGCGGGCCAGAATCTTCTGAACGCAACGTTCCAGAGCCTGCTCGCCTCGAATGGCATCGACACGACGTATGCCAGCGGCAACTCCTTGACCAATGCGCAGAAGTATAACTTTGCCCCGCGTGTCGGCTTTGCCTATAGGCTCAACGACAAGACGGTGGTGCGCGGCGGTTACGGGATATTCTTCGGCGGTCTGGAGGCTCCGGGAGCGGCTGAAATGACGGTGAACTTCCCGTGGGCCTATGTTGCGGTTGTCTTTAACAATCCCACCAACGGATGCGGTGCTCCTCCCACTCCTAATTATGTTGCGGTTGATGGCATCTATGCACAAGGCTGCCCATCCAACGCAACCGCCGATCCGACGGCGAACCCCCCGCTTCCGTTCCCGACCACTCTGGCGCAAGGTTTCGGGCTCTGGGGGCCAAACGGCGCGGCGGGCCTGGGCCTCAACCCTGCCCTGAATTCGTCCGACGTCAACATCAAGACGCCTTACACGCAGAGCTATAACCTGACGGTGGAACGCGAACTGTCGAAAAACATGGTGTTCTCCATTGCATATGTTGGCAACCTCGGCCGGCATTTGTACACCGCCCTCAGCCCCAACGACTCGAATGCGATTGAGGACGGCAATGACAATGCAAGCGATAGCCAACCATTCCCGGGCCTGGGTTACGTCGATCAGTCGGCTTACGTGGGCGAAAGCTACTATAACGGGCTGCAGGCAAAACTGGAAAAGCGGTTCTCTGATGGGTTGAGCTTCCTTGCCAGCTACACCTATTCGCGCGCGTTCGACGACTCCACGACTCCGGGAGGAATCGAAGGGGGCATCAATGCTCGGGACCCGAACCTTATTCCGCTGCGGATGGAACTGACCCCGTCCGCCTTCGATACCCGCCAGCGCGTCACACTGAACGGCCTTTATGATTTACCCTTTGGCAAAGGCCGCAGATACATGCACACCGGAGGCGCACTGGACTACCTCATCGGGGGCTGGTCGACGAGTCTAACCTGGTCGGCACAAACCGGCAACCCCATTACAATTAGTCCAAATGGCAGTACCCCTCTGCAAGCTACCATTGGCGAGGGAGGTGCCGACTTCGTCGGCAACTCCAATGCCAATCGGATCGCCAATCCCTTTGCCGGGGGAGGCAAGCCGGGGCCGAACAACGCTGGCATTTCAACATGCCCAACTTCAGTGAAAAACACGACGCACTGGTATAACCCCTGCGCATTCGACAACCCGGCGGATGCGGAAGGCATTGACTCTTCGACGCTAAAGGACCCAGAAGGCCAACCAGTTGTGTCGGACCTCGCCGACGTTATCAAGTACATTGGTGGGAAGTCGAACCAGATGTATGGGCCAGGATGGGATCGCGTGAATATGTCCCTCTTCAAGAGCTTCAAGACCTGGCGCGAGCAGTATGTCCAGTTCCGCGCCGACTCCTTCAACCTGCTGAATCACCCGTCCTGGGGCAACCCGACCGACGATACAAGCGACGACGCGGGCGGCGGCGACATCCTTGGGCCGGAAAAATTCCAGAATCTGACACCGGACGCGCGTTTCTTCCAGATCGCCGCGAAATACGTATTCTAGAACGGAAAAACATTCTGCAGGCCGGGAAGAGCCTGCAGCTTCAACGGCAAGTCTCCCGCGGGCGCTGAAGCGCTCGCGGGAGAATTTGCATTTGGCGAGCGGTTCAGGCAATCTTGATAACCTCCGAGTCCTCTCGACCTTTTGAGTTCTGGAGTGAGGCGCGGCATGTGATGGATACCTCGCGGCGGAATCTTCTGAAAGCGGCCGCGGTCCTGGCAGTGGACCGGTGGTCGCGTCTTTACGGGCTCGGTCCTGGAGCGGGATCCCGCGGCGCGTCAGGCGAGCGGAAGATCATCGTTGTCTGCTGCGCCGGGATACGCCGCAGTGATACCTTCCACGATACTGGCATTGAGAACATTCCCCATCTTCTCCACGATCTTCTGCCCTCAAGTGTTTTCTATCCCTACGTGCGCAATAGTGGCGTGACGAGCCACTACAATACGATTTCCAGCATTGTGACAGGCAATTGGCAGCGCCTGGACGATTGGGGAAAGACGCCGCCCGAGAGCCCGACGATCTTTGAATATCTGCGCAAGCGCCGAGGTTTTCCGCAAGACAAGACCTGGCTCATTTCCAGCAATAAAGCCCTGACCAGCAGGATTGGCGCAAGCTCGGTGAGCGACTTTGGGCCGTCCTACGGCGCCAACGTGATTTTCCCCAAGCAATTGCTGATCAACGCAGTGATTCATGCCGCGTCGCAGGGACACGCAGACCATAGCGCGAGCCGGAACACCATGCAACCCGAGATCGAGGCTATCCTGCGCAGCCAGGACTATGAAGGCCTGGATTGGTCGGTATTCGGCAACGATCTCGCGCTCGATGGCCGCATGCTGGCATCGGTTCAGGACGCCATCGCCGACCTGGTGCGCACCACTGCCGCCGTGACCGGGGATGAGTTCACGTTTCTCGTCAGCCTGGAAGTGATGAGGCGCTTTGCGCCTTCGCTGCTGGTCATGACGTTTTCCGATGTGGAGGTGGCGCATTTTGGTTCGTACTCCATGTATCTGTCGGGTATTCGAACCATGGACCGGCTGGTCTACGAACTTTGGGGTTTCGTGCAGGCCACACCTGCCTACAAAGACAAGACAACCCTGTTCATTCTTCCCGAGTTTGGCCGGGATCTGGATGGATCGACTACCAACGGATTCTTTAATCACCGTTTGAATGACGATGCGACGCGGCTGGCGTGGCTCATGTGCGTGGGAGAAGCCGCGGGATCGCCCCAGGTCGTCGAACGCCCGATTGAGCACGTCGATCTTTGTCCGACCATCGCGAAGTTATTCGACATCGGTAAGCTCGGGTTGGCTGGAAACGGACTGCCTGAGATATCGGCATGAGGGGAGAGCATTGAGCGCGGCGCCAAAACCGGATCAAAGGCAGGAACCCAGCCTTGAGCTCTATCGCCACCTGGTTCACGAGCTCCCTGTGACGCTGCGGCCATCGATGAACCAGCAAATCGACCAGTGGGACACGTTATTCCCGTTCGAGCAAACGCGTCTTTCCACGATGATGAACCGGTTGGCGTCGTTGAGCCGTCCTGCGTTCGCCGCGATCATCGCGCCAGTGCGCGCAGTGGAAAGCAAGATGGGAGTGAGGGGCTGGGATTTTTCGGAGTCTGAAGACACGATTGAGAATGCCTCGCTGCTGGCACGGTCGCCATACTACGCCGAATGGCGAGCCCGGGTGCAGGAATTCTACGAGGCCGTGGCCGCGGCGCCGGCTTCCGAAGGTCAGCAGACGAACCCTGCCCGATTGATCCTCACGGTTCTTCCTGCCAGCCTGCCAAGCGATCCGAAGACGGTCTGGAAGCAATGGGATAGCCGCGGACGTGCAGTGAGGATATCGGGCGATGCGGGGTCGATCCTCCCGCTCCTCATGGATGGTGAGCCGCCTACGCCGGGAATCGTAGAGTTGTTGCAATCGCGGGAATCGAACGACGCTTCCGACCTGTGGCTCATCGACGCCGGAAAAACACAACGCAGCGCATTGACTCGCCTGTCTCCGGCGAATGCCTCCATTCTGGAATATGGGGCGCTCAAGCCGCTCCGGGATGAGTTCCTTGCGGAATTGAACAAGGCGCCCAAGAACATTGAGATCACCGACCAGGTGCGGTATGGCCTGCGGCGCAAGTCGTGGGAAGGTCTTTGGCCTGAAGACCTTGGCGGCCAACCCAGGCTGCAGCGATTCATGATCGACCTCTTTCTGAGCGGCAATGGCGCGGTGATTTTTCCAAACTCGTTTGTGGAGTGGACGGCATCGGAGGCGATCCGGCGCGCACGCCCTCGTGTCGTGATTGCTCGATTCGGGATGCGCATCAAGCCCAAGCCATTCACCAGCATCGCAATCTTCGAGAATCAACAGAAGGTCAGCTCAGTTCCCGATGCCGACGACCCGCAGGGCAGCGCAGTCGACGCTGGCATTCTCGCGCGCTATGTCTGGCTCGCCGCTTCGAGGTATCCGGAGCTGGAAAGAACGTGCTGCGTTTGCGTGGCGGAATCCGCGAATTCAGCCTATGTGCTTGCGCCGGCAGGGATAGCCAACCCATCGGACACTCAGGATTCAGTCCAGCCAGGCGAATTGTGCAATTGGGTCAGGACCCAGCTCTCGGCCTGAGACTACAAATGTCCTGTTTTCATCGATCGATTTCCAAAAACGATAGAATACGATTGAATAAAATCAGAAAACATGAAGTAAAGCTTGCCAAACGTAACATTTCGGATGTATCTTCCGATTTGGGAGTTTCCATTGTGGCTCCCTGGCTCGCGGCGTAACCCAATATGCGATCGGGGAAACGTGACCGCACCCTGGATGCGACCAAACTATGCAGGAGTCTCGTGGACACTCACACTCCTGGTGCATGTGTTCCGAGACCTCAAACAGAAATCCCTCGGCGCAAGGCGAGGATGAAAAATGAATCGTCGTCAGATGCTACGTAGAGCAGGCGCTGGACTCATCGTCGGGACTATCGCGCGTGGCGCAACCGCCGCGCCGCCGAAGGGCACAGAGCCGGGCAAGCTGCCCAGCCTTGCTCTTTCAGATTACGAGCCCAAAAGCATGCTGCAGGTCCGGGAGACTCGAGTCGAGCGGTCACGGTACCCGGTGATTGATTTCCATACGCACATTACCGTTTCCGCTCATGAGGTTCATGGCGTTCCACTCGCGGCAGAGCGCAGATACCTGAGCGATCCGGGAGAATTGATCGCCGTTATGGACCGGAAAAATATCCGTACCATGGTAAACCTGACCGGCGGATTTGATGCCGGCCTCGTCGAAACCATCCGAAGGTACGACAAAGCTCATCCTGACCGGTTCTACTCGCTCACTGAACCCTGTTACTCGCGCCTTCTCGAACCCGGCTATCCACAAATTCAGGCAGAAGCGATCGAACAGGCTCATCGTAACGGGGCCCGCGGTTTGAAAATCCTCAAGACCCTCGGGCTCTATCTGCGGGACAACATCACCACCGGAAAGCTCGTGAAGATCGACGATACCCGGTTTGATCCCATGTGGGAGATCTGCGGCCAATTGCAGATGCCCGTCGCAATCCATGTCTCCGATCCGGTCGCCTTCTTCTTGCCCACAGACCGGTTCAACGAGCGATACGAGGAGTTGAGCAATCATCCCGATTGGTCGTTTCATGACCACGATTTTCCCTCGAATGCGGAGCTGATTGAGGCGCGAAACAGAGTGATCGCGCGTCATCCCAAAACTCACTTCGTTGCGCTGCATGTCGGCAATTTCGCCGAAAACCTCGGGAGCGTCTCGGAAAACTTGGACCGCTTTCCTAACCTGAGCGTCGACATCGCGGCGCGCATCGGCGAGCTGGGCCGCCAACCGAGGACAGCCCGGGCGTTCTTTGAGAAGTATCAAGACCGCATTCTCTTTGGAACCGACGCCACGCCGCACAGCGATGATCTTCCACAGCAGCTCTTCAACGACCAGCTCTACGAGATTTACTTCCGGTTTCTTGAAACCAGCGATGAATACTTTGACTACGCTCCTGCGAAAGTGCCTCCTCAAGGCCGCTGGCGGATCTACGGCATCGATCTTCCCGATCAGATTCTGCGGAAGGTTTATTTGGAGAACGCTGAGCGTGAACTGCGACTTTCAGTCGCGATGTCCACTACGCATTAACCGAGAGGGCTGACGATGACTGCGGTTTTGAGCCCATGAGTCAGCCGGCCGATCCGGCTATCTGACGCTGGCGAGAAATGTACGTAACAAGTTGGGATCGCGGAACGATTCCGTGCCTCCAGATCGCAAGGTCGATAGCGCTGCCGTCCGGTTCCCGAATGCCGCGCACTCGGCCGGAGGCTTGCCATTCAGGTAGGCGCACAGGAACCCTGCATTGAAGCTGTCTCCGGCGCCGATGGTATCGACAGGCGCGACGGGCTCCGCCGGTAAGCGCCACCTCTCCTGACCGGCCTGCACAAGAGCGCCTTGCTTGCCGCACTTCACCGCAACAATCGGAACGCGCGCCGCAAGAACGCCGATCGCACTTTCAGTGCCGGCCTTCCCCGTGATACGGCACGCCTCATCTTCATTGGGCAGGAAAATGTCGACGAGCCCAAGCAACTCATCAAGGACTCCGTCCCAACGATCATCCGGGTCGTCATTGGTATCCAGCGAAAGAGTGAGGCCAGCTTTCTTCAATTGCCTGAAAATGCCGGGCAGTGCCGGTTGCAGCGCTCTGTGGAGAAAGAGAGAAGAGAGATGGAAGTGTCTTCCCGACGCCAGATAATCCAGGTCGATATCATTTGAGTCCATCTCGAGCATCGTTCCAGGATAGGTAAGAATATGGCGCTTGCCACCATGATCCAGCAAGACCGTGACGCCGGTTGACGGTCCGCCATGCACGCGCTTGACTCGGGTCACGTCGACGCCCCGCTCCGTCAGCCGCTGCAAGGCGATCTCTCCGAGCGGATCGTCACCCAAACGGGTGATGAAACCCACCGACAAACCGAGTGCCGCAAGATTGTGCGCGAGAATCGCTGACGAACTTCCGAGGGTCATGCGAAACCCGCTGGCCAATAACTCTCGCTCCACGGGCATCGTTTCAGGAAGGCCGTAGAGGATCAGATCAAGATTGATTTCGCCCGCGATCGTAACATCGAAGGACTTCGTCACAGCGTTCTTTCCGGATCCCATCTCATCGTCCAGGGGTTTCGTTCCGCAGGCGGCATCGGCGCCGTCTAACCGATCTCCACATGCCTGCAGCGCTCATGATTCCGTGTTGAGAGTGACCACTCGGCTCAGATGGCGAGGGAAATCGGGATCGAGTCCTTTACACAAGCCGAGATGAACGCCCAGCAGCTGTCCCCACACGAGATAGACGACTAACTGCGCCAGTTCGGGTACGGCAAGAGCGAGCTCGATCGTCAGGTCCGAATTGCGCTCCACTTCAGGCGAAATTCGATTGGCGATTGCCAGGGTTCGCCCACCCAGTTGCTTCATCTCCAGCAGAACCGAACTCTCTTCAGTGTAGCCCTTTTCAGAAAGTAAAGCTCCTACAAGCACGTCCGCCGACACAATAGACATCGGTCCATGCCGAAACTCGAGAGTGTGAAAGAACTGAGCGAAGGTGGAAGACGACTCCATAACCTTGAGCGCCGTTTCCCGCGCGATCGGATAGAGCGCGCCCTGGGCCAGGAATGCGGCATCGGCAATCGTGGTCTGAGCAAGTTGCTCGATCCGCTCCCCCTGTTTGGGGAGCAATGCGCTCAGCGCCGATGGCAGAGTACGAAGCGCTTCAACGAAAGATGACTGGCCGGCGAACCGTGCCGCAACGTACTGCAGCGCCAGGAGCATCGACGTAAACGACGACGTCATGACGATGCTTTTTTCGGTCACAGGAAGCTGGAGGGTGCGTCCAGAGAGCTCTCCCAATTCGTTTGCATCGCATGTGACGGCAAGGAATTCGATGCTCCGTTGCCGAAGGAGTTCGGCAACCTGGAGGACTTCAGATGTACGCCCCGAGCGCGAGATCAGAACCGGGAAAATAGCAGATGCTTCCGGCAATTCCAACTCGGGTGACAACAACACCTCTGAGGCCGGTATGGCTTGCACTGAGACATTCATAAGGGCCCTGAATGTATCCGCCGCGGCCTGTGCGAGGTGAAAGCTGGTTCCGCATCCGACGAAGATCCAGTTGTGATCCCTGGGGTGTTTGTCTCCAAGAAGCCGATCGAAATCGACCTTGTCCAACATTCCCAGGCAACGGCGCCAATCTTCGGGCTGACGGTAAATCTCACCTAACGTGTTGCTTCCCGGCCCCATTTGAACTCCGCTCCTGTCGCTCGAGCGCGTGCGAGCCACTCACAATCCAACCTCTTCCATACGACCCAGAACGAACTCCGCGTGGCTTACCCGCTACAAAACGTAATAATAGCACATAAGTCGAAATAGACAACGAAAAAAAACGATGTTATTATGCGGAATGATTCGGGGTATCGGCACTTGTGCGCGTCAGGTCTTTGGGCCACTCCTGGCTGAACCTGGGGCAATCAGAAACCGGCCCTTCGAGTTGAGTAGAACGCTCAGGCCAGGGGACTTCTGCTACCACCCCACAGTTACTCGCCGCGCAAGAACGAACCTGAGTCGTGGGCAGAATTCATGCAAATTGTTTATTTGCATTAACTTGCACGTGGAGATGGCCCTTAGATGAGGTTTTGAGACCTAAGCGCCAGGTAGTCTTTCATAAGGATGAGTCGCTGCATCCCGGTCGTCACTATTTGACACCGGGTAGAGGCTTGGGCGGGGCGAGGGGAAAGCGATGACCGCGAAAGACGCCCGGCGTGGCCGATTCGCCCTCGCTAGATCAGATTCAGTTGGGACCGTTGGGTGTGTACGTCGGCGAGGTTCAGTAGTTGCGAACAGAAGTAAACTTTCAATCAGCAGGGTGCCGATGAAAAGGGAATCCGACGAGCGGGCAGAGCGATTGACACGCCGGCAGTTCGTTGCCGCAAGTGCGCTTGGCGGCGTGGCCGTTGCCGTGGGATGCGGAACAAACAGGCGAGGGAATTGGGAGTTCCTGAACGATGGCCAGGCCAGAACCCTCGCGGCGATCTGCGATCAGATTGTTCCCGCCGATCGATATCCAAGCGCTTCGCAGGCCGGTGTACTTACCTTCATCGATCGTCAGCTGATTCGTCACTTCCGCGGCCACCAGGATGCGTATCGGGACGGCTTGGAGCAGGCGAACGCGATGAGCCGCAAGCGCTTCGGACTGGATCTTGCGGATGCGCGGCCCGAGCAGCAGTTCGCAGTGGTCAGCGCTTTGGAGCAGGAGGCCAACTCATTTTTTGAGCTGGTGCGCACGCACACGCTTGAGGGTTACTACGGATCGCCACGCCACGGCGGCAATCGCGATGCCGTGAGCTGGCGGATGCTGGGTCTGGACGAGCCGCCGTTGCGCGGGCGTGCGCAGTACGACCTGACAAAGGACTCACACTCATGAAGAGAGTAAATGCTGTAGTGGCTGGAGCCGGCGCAGCAGGAGGCGTTATCGCCAAGGAGCTGTCGACGGCTGGATTGAGCGTTGTCCTTCTGGAACGCGGCAAATGGTACACCGCCTACGATTGCCGCAAGGACGACCTGCGCAATCAGGCAGTGAGTGTGCTGGGCTGCGCGTTCGGACCGGAGGACGAAGGCCACCCGCGTGTTTGGGTCGATGAACACGGTGTGCCGCACACTGTAGTTCCCAGCGATGCGAAATACCAGAACGATGCCGCCTGCGTGGGCGGCGGAACGCTCAGTTGGGGCGCGCAGGCCTGGCGGTTTATGCCGCAGGATTTCAAGATGCGCTCCACCTACGGGGCGCCCCCGGGAAGTTCGCTTGAAGATTGGCCCATCTCCTACGACGACCTGGAGCCGTTCTACGAGAAGGCCGAATATGAGATTGGCGTTTCAGGAGACTATTCGGACGATCCATTTCACGGTCCGCGCCGGCGCGGATTGCCTATGCCGCCGCTCCCGCCCAATCATGAATTTGAGATCCTGGCGCCGGCAGCCAAACGTCTGGGGCTGCACCCGCTCAATATTCCCATGGCGCGCAACAGTGTGCCCTATAACGGGCGCGGCCCCTGCATGCGCTGCCGGTGGTGCAGCGGGTTTATCTGCGAAACCGATGCCAAGAATGGCACCCACAACACCGTGATTCCCGTTGCCCTCAGCACAGGGAATTGCGAACTGCGTACCGAGTGCACGGCGAAGGAGGTTCTGATCGACGACCGCGGGCGTGCGCGGGGCGTGGCCTATTTTGACGCCAAAGGCCGCTTGCAGGAGCAGCTTTCCGACATTGTCGTTGTCTCCGGGGGTGCCACCGAGTCTGCGCGTCTGCTGCTGACCTCGAAAAGCCGCCTGTTCCCCAACGGTCTGGGAAATCGCTACGACCAGGTGGGCCGGAATCTACAGGGGCACCACTACGCGGGCGCGACAGGGTACTTCGATATTGAGACCTACGACGACGTCGGTCCGGGCGCCAGCATCGCTATTTGCGACTACAACCACGGCACGCCCGGCCTGTGCGGCGGGGGCATGCTCGACAACGAGTTCATTCGCCTGCCGATTCAAATGATTGACCGCCTGCCGCCGGGCACTCCGCGATGGGGATTGGGACACAAGCAGGGGATGCGCGACTGGCACAAGCGCACCGTCGGGATTCACGGGCCGGTCCAGCAGATTCCTACGGCCGACGCCAGGGTTACGCTTGATCCCGTAGTGCGTGACAAGTGGGGAATGCCGGTGTTGCGCATCTCGGGCAATGTGCACCCCCACACGTTTGAAATCGGCGAGGTGCAAGCCAGGCGCGCTGAAGCCTGGCTCAAAGAGGCCGGAGCCATTTGCACCACTCTGTTAGCGGAGAGGCCCACGCTGGTCTCCGCCAATCAACACCAGGCGGGCACCTGCCGCATGGGCAACGATCCGCAAAGCTCGGTTGTCAATCGCTACTGCCAGCTTTACGACGTGGACAACGTCTTTGTGATCGATGCCAGCGTGCACGTCACCAATGGAGGCTTCAATCCGGCGCTGACCGTGATGGCCGTCGCCTACTATGCCTCCGCTTCACTGGTCCGAAACTGGAAGGGTACGGGATTCCGATCATGAGCCGGTATGTGAAGTTTGCGGGCATTGCTCTTGCTTTGGTTTTCGCACTGGCGGTTGGCGGCGTCTTCGGCGCGTCCTATTACTACACATCGCAACATGGCCGGGGCTGCGCAAACTGCCACGAAATGGCGGACTACGTGGGAGCGGTGCATGCCTCGCCCCACCGGAATGTTGGTTGCCTGGATTGCCATGAGGCAAGCCTGTCGACAAAACTGCGCCACATCCGGATGCACCTGATGGGCAACTGGCCAGAAGCCATCCGGCTGCGCGATGTGGACGTGCTGGCGATGGTCCCGAACTGCCAGAAGTGCCACCAGAAGGACTACGCGGCCTGGTCTGCCGGCCCGCACAGTGCTACCTACAGCCAGATCTTTGCCGACCCTGCGCACAACCGCAAGCGTCACCTGATGGATGACTGTCTCCGCTGCCACGGCATGCACTTTAGCGGCCCGGTGCGCGAACTGGTGCAACCGCAAAACACGCAGGGCCCCTGGCACATCATTCGTTCCGGCTTCGCTGATCAGCCGGCGATGCCGTGCCAGACGTGTCACCAGATGCATGAGAAAGACGAGCCGCAGACCAAACCGGCCAAACGCTTTTCGGTGGCGGGCGCGGCGGTCGACAGCTCGCTGGCTTATTTCGATCGGCGAGAGGGGATGCATTTTGCCGCGGTGTCGTTGCCTGTTGCGCAGTTGTACGACGGCCCCCGGCCGGTGAGGATGAACGAGGACGTGCGGCAGGCAATCTGTTACCAGTGCCATGCGCCGCGAACGCCCGACACGGGTACGCCGGCAGCCGACCATCATTGGGGATCGCAAGTGGCTTCCGGCGACGACCGCACGCCGATGGGCGTGCATGAGGGCCTGAGCTGCCTCTCCTGCCACATTGGGCATAGCCAGAACACCAGTGCATCGTGCAAAACCTGCCATCCCGAGATGTCTCACTGCGGAATTGACGTGGAGAAAATGGACACCACGTACGCCAATCCTGCAAGCAAGCACAATATTCATTGGGTCAAATGCGCCGATTGTCATCAGCACGGCATACCAAAGATGAAGCCGGCAAGCGCTCCGCAAGCCAGTGCATCATTGTCCATCCGGCCGCACCCGCGAGTCGTTCCCGGCAAAAACCAGGAGCAGCAATCCCGGAAGAAGCTTTCGTCTTTCCAAGGTGGCGGCAAATCAACTCGTCCTGTGGGCTAACATGAATCGTGCGCATCCGGGTTGGAACTTCACGAAGAAACACCTTCAGCAACTCTGAACGGAGCACAGGTGGCGCGAACGCCAGGCATGAATCGAAGGGAATTCCTCAAGCAAGCTGCAGGGACGATAGGAGCGGCCCAGGTTGCTCTATCAATCCCTGCAGCGGCAGAGCCGGAAGGCGAGCTACAGAAGCAGACGCAGCGATCGATCCCCGAGAGTATCGAGTACCCGCGGCAGTTTCGCGGACGCCAGCTCAAGATGATTTCGTTTCCGCTGGGCGGCGTTGCCGCTGGAAGCATCGGTCTGGGAGGGCGAGGACAGCTACGAGACTGGGAGATTTTCAACCGGCCTAATCAGGGGTTTCGCCCGAGATACGCCTTTCCGTCCATTTGGATAAGAGCTGGGAGTGCGGAGCCGGTGGCGCGCGTTCTTGAGGCGCGCCTGCTCCCGCCCTTCGCGGGGCAAGACGGCCTTGGATCGGACAACGTTCCCGGCCTCAGCAGACTTGAAGGCGCCGTGTTCACCGGTTCCTATCCGCTGGCGCATATCGACTTTGAAGACCGCACGCTTCCGGCGCAGGTTGCACTCGATGCCTTCTCGCCTTTTATCCCGCATGAACCGGACGACTCGGGTTTGCCGGTAGCGATCCTGCGCTACCGGGTGAGCAACTCTGGAATCTTGCCGCTTCAGGTGAGCATCGCATTCTCCATTGAGAATCCAATCGTCTTGCAGGATCACGCGACCGGTGCGCCGGATCGCAAGGCCGAGCAGCGCACGAACGCCTTCGTCGACGGGGATGGCATTGCCGGGTTGGTCATGACCAACGCCGGCCTGGCTCCGGCGGACCCGATGAAGGGAAGCTTTACGTTGGCTTGCCTGGCGGGAGAAACCGGGCGCGTGTCGCGGTGGGGCGGGTGGCCCAAGGGGCGCTGGTGGAATTCGCCGCTCCTCTTCTGGGATCGGTTCTCCAAATCAGGGGACCTTGGCGAGCCGCCGGATTCGCAGAGCGTCGTGGGCGCGCTTTGCCTTCAGAAGACGATTCTTCCGGGGCATTCGGAAGAGTTCCCGTTTCTATTGGGCTGGCATTTTCCCAATCGCACGCCGGAATGGTGCGGGTGGGAGGCACCGCCCGGCGATGAGAAGACGATCATCGGCAATTTTTACGCCGTGCGCTTTAAAGACGCGTGGGATGCCGTCAGGTATGCGGCGAAGAACCTTCAAAGTCTGGAGGCGCGCACGCGCGCATTCGAGGCCGCGTTTCGCAAGAGCACTTTGCCGGGTGCTGTGAAGGATGCAGCAAGCGCAAATCTGTCGACCTTGGCGACGACCACCTGCTTTCGCACCGCGGACGGCGAGTTCCACGGGTTCGAGGGCAGCGACGATACGCGCGGCTGCTGCTTTGGCAATTGCACGCATGTGTGGAACTACGAGACCGCAACTCCATTTCTCTTTCCCACGTTTGCGCGGTCGTTGCGCAAGAGCGCCTTCGGGTATTCGATGGACGATGCCGGCGCCATGCATTTTCGACAACT